>DASXTE010000040.1:0-6602 GCA_036505595.1 Pyrinomonadaceae bacterium | reverse complement strand
AAATACCCGCACCCGCAGTGTCAAGCATAGGGAATTGGATCTTTCACTCCGGCCTCGCTGAATGCACGAAGCCGCAGCGCGCACGAATCACAGCGGCCACACGCGCGATCTTCAGACTGGTAACACGACCAGGTAAGTTGGAGCGGCGCTGCCAATTCCACGCCCCGTTTTACTATTTCTGACTTTCGCATGTGTATGACCGGGGTCACAATTCTGATTCGGGTTTGGGGCCTCGTGCCGATGTCGATGGCGCGCTGAAAAGCCTGGTAAAATTCGGGCCGACAATCGGGATATCCGGAAGAATCTTCGGCTACCGCCCCGATGTAAATTCGTCCCGCGCCGATTACTTCCGCCCAACTCGTCGCAATCGACAGCAAGTGCGAATTGCGAAACGGCACATAGCTGGTTGGAATTTCGCGCGTGGCGAGATTCGCTTCAGACACTGGAATCTGTTCGTCGGTGAGCGAAGATCCCCCGATGGCTCTCAAATGTTCGATTGAAACAGCGAGTCGTTTGGCGACTCGATAGTGGTCAGCGAGTTCTGCAAACGCGCGCCGCTCGCGCGCCTCTGTGCGCTGTCCGTACGAGACATGCAGGAACGCGATCTCTTCATTTTCTTCGTTGGCAATGGCGGCCGTTACACAAGAGTCCATGCCGCCGGAAACCAGACAGACAGCCAAGGATGAAGGATGAAGGATGAAGGATAAATCGGAGCGCTGCCCGGGTACTTCAATGCTGTCGGTGCTTCCGCCCATCAAGTCATTTTCCATCTATCATTTTCCATTTGTCATTTCTCAGCTGTGATCGAACCGCTTCTGGGGCCGCAAATTGATAAATGAGAAATGGCAAATGGAAAATGATCTTTTAAACGCCGTGCACATCCGGTCCCCAGATGTATTTGTGAAGTTGCAACTGCATGCGGACGTTCAAGCCGCTTTCGGCGATCCAGCCGGCGAGTTGCTGCAAATCAATAAGCCCCCACGCTGGTGAAATTAGAATCGCCGCCGCGCGCTTCTCGAGATCGTATTCGGCAATTATGTTCCTCGCGAATTCCCAATCTGTCCCGTCTGCAATAACAAATTTCACTTCATCCCGGTCGGCACGCAAGCGCAGCAAATTCGGCCAGTGATTGCGTTCCGCTTCGCCTGACGCCGGACACTTAACGTCGAGAATAATCTTCGCGCGCGGATCGACGTCCTCAGTCGAAACGTAACCGCCGGTCTCAATCAGAACCTCGTAACCTTCGTCGCACAATCGGCGAATCAAATCGAACGCTTCGCGCTGGGCCAGTGGTTCGCCTCCTGTGACTTCAACCAGACGGCAGCCGAAGTCGCGCACCTCCTGCATGACTTCGTCAATCGAGAAATGCTCGCCGCCGGTGAACGTGTACTCGCTGTCGCACCAGGTGCAACGCATCGGACAGCCGGTCAACCGGACGAAGGTACACGGACGGCCGGCGTGCGTAGATTCGCCCTGAATTGACCGGAAAATTTCCGTAACGCGCAGCATCTCGCGATTTTAGAATTTAGGCCGGCGATTGTCGATTTGTGGGCAAGGCGCGGCAAACCGGCGGTGGATTGAGTCATCCAACCGAAGCGACCCGGAGGGCAAACGAACTGAGTTCGCGCGTCTAAAGATCGTGATAGCATGACCCACTGGCCGCACGACGAAGCATTGAGCAAAAGCAAACTACCAATTGACGAGGTGATTGCCGCCGGAGCGAACCGCTTGCTCGCGCGCGCGAGCAATGGCCGTTCGCTCGACGTGGATTCGCTGGTTCCCAGGGTTCGCGCCACGGTCGAGAAGTATCTGCTGAAGCATGATGCGGACGCAGCTCTCGACGCGATTTCCTCGTTCATCGATACTTTGCATGGGGACGATTTATGCCTGGCGATCGCTTGTCAGCATGGCAATCAGGCGGCGTGGAGCGATTTGGTCGAGGGTTATGGCGCGACCGTGCGGTCGGCGGCACGCAGCGCGAGTCCGAACGAAGAAATGGCGGAAGACCTGGCGCAATCAATCTGGGCTGAGCTGCACGGTTTGAAGGTGCAAGAGGATGGGCGGCCTGCGGGCAAGCTTGCGTACTACTCAGGCGCTGGATCGCTGGGCGGATGGCTGCGTGCGGTCGTGGGCCAGCTCGCCATCGATCGCCATCGTCGCGAGGCCCGGCTCGTGCATACCGAGGAAGATGGGGATCTCGATCGGCTGTCGCGTGACGCGGCGAGCGAAGCGAACGCCGGCTTCCAACCACAACCGAGTCCCGAGGATGCGCTGACTGCAAACCTTGCGGCCGCGGCTGTTGAGAATGCCCTTTCCCGCGCGCTTCGCGAACTGGACGATGAGGATCGCCTGCTGGTGAAGTTGTATTACTTCGATGGACTAAGATTGCGTGAAGCAGGCGCCGTGCTCGGATTTCATGAGGCGACAGCCAGCCGTCGCCTCACGAGAATTCACAGCGAAGTGCGGAAGCGAGTCGAAGCGCTGCTGATGCACGAGCACGGCTGGACTAAATCAGAGGCGACGCGGTCTTTATCGCAAATTGCCGCGGTGTTGCAGACGGATGTTGAGTCGCTGCTGAAAGCACCGCAGCCTTCTTTGGTGCCGCAAGCTGCGGCGGAAGGAGAGTCTGCCGCCATTTAGCGGTGGGAGTTGCCGCCGCAAGATTGCGCGACGTATGTCGTTCAACAAATGGAAAGCTCGGCTCACGCGGTCGACAAGCAATTGATGACACCGAACGATGCACAAATGGACGTTCTTCTCAGACGCTACGCGAAGGGCGCAGCTGAGGCGAAGAACGTTGAGCACCTTGACGCGGACGAGCTGAATGCGTTCGCTGAAGGCGCGCTGCCGCCGGCGGCGCGGTCGCGTTACGTGTCGCATCTGGCGGACTGCGATGACTGCCGCAAGTTGGCGAGTCAGTTGGCGATTGCTGCTGGTCGCGTCGAACAAGTGCGCGTGCCTGCCTCAGAATCTACAACCGAACAATCATGGTGGCGGAAAATAAGCACGGTCTTTGCGCCGCCCGTTCTGCGTTATGCAGCTTTTGCAGTCGTGCTGATCGCAGTTGTGGGAATCGCATTCGTTGTATGGCGGCCGCGCCAGGCTGCGTCCGACTTGATTGCTCAAAACCAACCGGCAGCCCAAACTGTGGAAGCAGTGAAACCTTCTCAGACGCACGAGCCGGCAAATGCAGGTGAGGCTCAAAGGGAGGGCACGATCACGAAAGCTGTTCCGCAGCCGACAGCCGCGCCGTTCTTTGATCAAAAGAAACTCGAGTCCAGTGAGGCGAATTCGCCTCCACCGCCAAAGCCCGCGGACGCGCTCGCCGCAAAGGAAACAGCGCCAGCAACTACCGCCGGGCGCACATCCGGCCTGCCGCGTTCGGAAGCCTCTCCGTCCTATGCGCCGGCTCCACCAACAGAATCTGAGCGCGCGGATATCCGTTCGCGCGGGCAGCAAAACGTCGGCGGTCTGTTGGCTGGTGGATCAACACGGAACGAATCGTCGGAAAAATACAAAGTGATGGATCGCTCACGCTCCGGCGAGCCGGCGAAGGATCGCGACGAAGATCGTGCGCGCGTAGCGAACCAGCCTGCGGCGACGGAAAATAAGCAGGAAGATGCCCCAGCGCGCGGCCGAACGGAATCCCGCACTGCCCCCGTGCCCAGCCGATCGGTCCAAGAGATGCGAATCGAGAACCGCAAAGCCGACAAGACTGAGGAAGCCGAGCCGGAAATTCGTTCAGTCGGCGGGCGAAAGTTCAAGCGTCAGGGAAACGCCTGGGTTGACGTAAAGCTCAAAACCTCAATGACGGTCAGGACGATCTCACGCGACTCGGAGGATTTCGAGAAGCTTGACTCAGGCCTGCGTTCGATCGCCCACCAGCTTAGCGGCCAGATCATCGTTGTCTGGAAGGGCAAAGCCTACCGAATACAGTGAAGTAAACTGTAAATCGTGAATCGTAAATAGTCGCGAACTGATCCTGTCGATCTGGCGTAAGTAAACTAAGTGGAAGCCAGGTCTTCTCTATTTACGATTCAGGATTTACTATTCGCCTATGTATTGTCCTTCTTGCGGCTCTGAAACCATAGTCGGCCTGAACTACTGCAATCGTTGCGGCATGAACCTTAGCCCGGCGCCGGTCGCGCCAGTCGAAGTTGCTCCGATTAATTTGACAAAGCCGATCCTGATCTTTGGTGCGGTGATTCTTTTCCTAACGCTGGGCGGCTTTGCCGGAATCATTTCCGGAACCATTGAGATGGCTCAGAGTGGAGCGGCAAATGTATCGCCCGCGATTCCGATTTTTGGAATGCCTACCATTCTTACGATTGACATACTCTTGATCCGCCAGTTGTCAAAGATGATTAGCGCGGCAATTTCACCTAGCCGGTTGCAAATGAAGAAGCCTTCGCCACAGATTCAGAACGATCCACGCTTGTCGCGTCCGACTACAGCCCGTCTTGAACCTGCGCCGAGCGTCACCGAAAATACGACGCGCTTTCTTGAAGAGACCTATCGCCCGCCCGCAGACCCGCCGGCCAGCGGCGACAAACGAAACTCCTGACTTATCTCCTTGACCAGTTGCTATCGCCAATGCTCAGTTGGTAGAGTGCCACTCGTTTAATTCTGCATTCCGAGGTGCATTCGTATGCGACTGTTACGGAAGAAGCTTGCGATTGTTTTGTTTGCCGGCGTGGTATTGATAAGCGGTTTTGGCGCGCGAAGCGAACACTCAATGGCACTCGGACAGCGACGTTCGCCGCAGGCGCGCGGCAATTCGGACATTCCAAAGATCGTCGCCGAGATTCGCGCGCGAAATATCGAAGCCACGATTCGCAAGCTCGTCAGTTTTGGCACTCGCAACACTCTTTCCGATCAGAACAATCCAACTCGCGGCATCGGCGCCGCGCGTGATTGGTTGTACGCAGAGTTTCAAAAGGCCGCCGCTCAATCTGATGGCCGCATGACTGTTGAAAAACAAACCTTCGAACAACCAAAAGTCGCGCGCGTTCCCGAACCGACGATGCTTACAAATATCGTGGCTACGTTGAAAGGCACGCAGCCCGAATCAGTCGATCGCGTTTATGTTGTCAGCGGCCACTACGATTCCATGTGCACCAGCCCGACAGACGCGAAGTGCGACGCGCCGGGTGCGAACGATGATGCTTCGGGGACAGCGGCGGTGCTGGAAATGGCGCGAGTGATGGCGAAATACAAATTTGACGCGACCATTGTGTTCATGACTGTGCCGGGAGAAGAGCAAGGACTGCTGGGCTCGACGTACTTTGCCGAACAAGCGAAGAAGAACAACATGGACATCGAAGGAATGTTCACCAACGACATCATCGGCAGCTCAGTCGGCGGCAATGGTGTTCATGATCCGCACACGGTGCGCGTGTTTTCCGAAGGCGTGCCGTCCAACGAAACTCAACAGGAGGCCACGAGCCGCCGGAGTGTTGGCGGTGAAAACGATTCGCAATCACGTCAGCTTGCGCGATTTATCAAAGAGGTCAGCGCGCGTTACGTTCCGTCGATGAAAGTGTGGATGATCTATCGCCGCGATCGTTACGGACGGGGCGGCGATCATCAACCGTTTCTCGAGCGCGGGTTTCCGGCCGTGCGCTTCACTGAGCCGAACGAAAATTATCAGCACCAACATCAGAGCGTGCGGATCGAAAAGGGAATTCAGTACGGTGACTTGCCGCAATTCGATGACTTCAACTACATCGCCGACGTTGCGCGCGTGAATGCCGCCGCGCTCGCAGTGCTCACGTCAGCGCCGGCACGTCCGAAAAGCGTCACAGTGACGACCGGCCTTTCCAACGACACGGCGCTGAAGTGGGCAGCGAACAAGGAACCCGACCTTGTGGGCTACGAAATCGTTTGGCGCGACACGACTGAAGCAACGTGGACGCATTCACGCGCGGTCGGAAACGTCGCGACGTTCACGATGAAGGGAATGTCCAAAGACAACTACTTTTTCGGCGTGCGGGCGGTGGACAAGGAAGGGAATCGCAGTCCGGCGACTTATCCGCGTCCAGCGCCGCGCACTCGGCCGGGCGCCAATCCAGCGACAGTCACTCCACCGCAAAACTGATACGTCTCTTCACGCTAACGCACCTTTGAGTCGTTCACGCACGGCCTGCCAGTCCGTGTTCGACAACTGACCGAGTCGAGCAGTGATCGCAGAGCGCGGCAGCGTAACCAGGAAAGCGCGAAAGGCGGATTGCCGATGTAAGCCGGCGGCTTTCCAATCTTGCAGCACATAATCAGAGGCGGCTGTTGCGGAAGCGATTTGGCTGGTGATGATGCCAAAGACTACGTCGGGTCTTTCTCGATGATAGAGCGGCGAAGAAACAACCACAGCCGGGCGACGCTTGATGCCAGTCACACCTGGAAAATCAACGACGACAATCGCGCCAGGATCAGGAGGCTTCGTTGTCTTGATCATGAGTGGGAGCGGTCGAAAGCGAGAAGGCAGTCAGATCGCGCAGGTCCTGTTCACTCCAGGCATCATCGAATTCAGTAGTGGTGGCCAGATCGTCGAGGATCAAAGCGGCAAGCTGCAAACGCTCTTTCGCCGACAAGTGGCTAATAGTGTC
>DASXTE010000039.1:0-28468 GCA_036505595.1 Pyrinomonadaceae bacterium | reverse complement strand
CTTACAACATGGACGGCACTTACAAGACCGCGAGCTACACCGGCTGCGGCTGCGCGGGCGGCGAAGTCGTCACGCTGACGGATGAAATGACTCGGCGACAGAAAGTCTATTCCGATGTGCTCGGGCGAACCTGGAAAACTGAAGTGCTGAATTGGGATGGGACTGTTTACTCAACGACAACTACCAGCCTGAACGCGCGCGATCAAGTAACGCTCGCGCGGCAATTCGCCGGAACCGATCAAAGCACGACTTACCAGGACACCACGCTGGCCTATGACGGTTATGGTCGGTTGCAATCGAAGCACGTTCCGGAGCAGAACGCTGGCACCTCAACTGTTTACAGCTACAACTCTGACGATACGGTTCTCTCGGCAACTGACGCACGCGGCGCCAGCGCAACCTACGGCTACAACAACCGTCACCTCGTAACGAGCATCAATTATTCTGTACCGCAAGGCTCAAACATTCCCGCAACTCCAAACGTCACGTTCGGCTATGACGCTGCGGGAAACAGAAGTTCGATGACGGACGGCAGCGGCTTGAGCAGCTACGCCTACGATCAACTGTCGCGGTTGCAATCGGAAACCCGACAGTTTAACGGTCTTTCAGGAAGCTACACGCTCAGTTACCAATACAATTTGGTCGGAGAGTTGACGCAGATTACTGAGCCGTCAGGCTCTTATGCCGACTACACGTTCGACTCGACCGGCAGATTGACGAGCGTAACCGGCGCGGGTTTGGGCGCATCACAGTATTTGGCGAGCGCACAGTACAGAGCTTGGGGAGGATTGAAGTCTTTGGCTTATGGCAACTCGACTACTTTATCTCTCAGCTATAACAGCCGCAGTCAACTCGCGCACTACTCGATTGGCGGAGTGAAAGCCTACGCGACTGGGCCCATTCAGCCGGAAGGCGGGGATTTTCAGTATTACGCCGACAGCCGAATTAAATTTGCTGCCGATTTGAGGACCGACGCGACAGCCTCCGGGCTGCACGATCGGGCTTATTCCTTCGATCACGTTGGCAGACTCAAGGAAGCTTATTCAGGTTACGAAGCAAGAGATTTTCTGAACGGCACCAATTCAGGCAATCAAGACGGAGCATTTCGTCAGAGTTATGCTTACGATTCCTGGTCGAATTTAACCAGTCGCACAGGTCGCTTCTGGAGCGAAGATGATTCTGCGACCGATTCCTACAACAGCCAGAATCGCAATCCAGCGTGGGAATACGATCCGGACGGACGCCTGCTTTCGCGCAACGAGGCTTCGCCTAACGGACTTGCCTATCAGCCTTTGCGCTTCGTTTATGATGCTTCGGGGCGACGGGTTCAATCGACGCAGACAACCAGTCGTCCGAATCCCATCCATCCGACCATAATCTGGACCACCGTAACGGCGAATGCGGAAACATACGACGGTGACGGCGTGAGAATCAAAACCTCGCGTACCTCGCAGCTAAACAATAATGCACCCACGACAGCGAGTACTTTCTTTCTACGTTCAAGTGTTACCGGCAACCTGATCGCAGAATATGACGCTAGTGGCGTGCGGCAGAAAGCATATGTATTCGCGGGCCGCGACATTATTGCGGAAGGACAGCGGCTCTACGACGGCACGACTCGCACAGTGTGGCAGCACGCGAATCCAGTTACCGGCGACGGGCTAAACACCGATGCTCAAGGCGTCGCGCTGGAAAGAACGAACACCGATCCAATGGGGGTTAATGTTGGCGACACTGATCCTTTCGTTTCGAATGAGCCGACGAATGGCGGCGACGGCGAAGGCATGAGCCAATCGTCAATCGATGCAATGGTCGCGGCGCTGATTCCCGGGTGGGGTGGACCAACATGCAAAGTGGATGGAGCAATCACGGGCTGCCGATTCGCTTTCGGCGCGCTTTCAAGCGGCGCGGGCGTCCTACTCAATCCGGGTGCAAACACTACCCCGCGAGTTGTCGTCTATCAGGGGCAGTCTGTGCTTGCCACTTACCGGGCAACCTATGATGGTTATCAGGGCCTCATGCCGGTTACGGCCCAATATACTGGAAACGGAAACTTCGCCCCGATCAGTTCAGGCGGTCCGCCAAGTCTCCAATCAAATACTCTTCACGACACCAATTTCGCGGCTCTTAATCATGCGACTGGAGAGGCACACCTGGCGCAATCGCCGCAGAATACTTATGATCCGCGTGTAGATTTCAGGGATTATGCCGTGCAATTGTCTAAGGACAAGTCAAAAACGGATTGTCTTAAACTTGCTCTTCTCGTTTATAAAGCAGGGCTGATCTGGGGCGACTCAAAAGACGGACATTTGCATCCCGAAGCCAGAGATACAGTCTCCGCATCGCGCAATGTGATGAACGGATTGATGGGGGGGTTGACGGAATTCTCAGAAGTGGCACCGTTTGCAGCGCTGTCGGATGAAAAGTACCGCGTAGGCGTGTTCTCTAACGACACTTACTATGCAGATAGTTTCGAAGGTTCAGGATTTTCGCAGCAGTTCATTAAACCAACGGAGCCCCACAGCAATCGAGTTAGGCACGCGGTGGCTTATATGGTGGCCGGGTACTCTGCTCACGTATTTGCGAGAAGACTACTTTACGATAACGAAACAGTTGAAGGGCATCCACCTGCCGACATGGCTCTTGGTTACGCTGCAATCAATCTCGGCAGCAACTTCACTGGTGACTATCGCGCGCTAGCTCAGGGTGTCTGGCATAACATATGCGGTCAGAGCAGTAACCTGAACCTACCGTGACGAAACAGAGGAGAATGCTTGTGCGTACGTCGCTTACATTTGTGTTTGCCGTTTGGTTGATTGTTATTTCCTGTGGAAAAGGAAAACCTATCATATCTAGTCAGTACGGCCCTTTATTGGATACATGGGAAACTCGCAACAGCAAAGTGACAATCCGCGTGCGTAAGTTTCAAGAAAAGGACCCGGTTTTTCTCCACCACTTCTTGTACGTCTTTGACTCATCAATGATCGAAACGAACACCTGGCGAGACATCATGACGGTGCGACAAAATGATGACCGTCCCATACCTCGCGACCAAGTGCACTTTCTGGAAGGCGATATTGTCTACCTATTCATGAACTCGAAGTTTGCGGTCACAACGGATCGGGGGGGTACTTGGTCTGTGTGGGACGCCGCTGATGAATTAAGAGATTGGCACCAGAGCTACGTGTACATCCAAGAAGCGAACATCGATGCCGATGGCAGTGGAAGACTCTCGCTGCTTCCATTCCCTGATAGCAAGGCCTCAGCGCCTGTTTTTGAAACGACCGACTATGGACGCCATTGGTTTCCTAAACAACAGTAAAGGGATCAAGCCCAGGCCGAAGCCGTACTGCGATTGGGAGGAAAAAAAAGGGGGCAGGCCTGCGATTTCTCACGAGCAAAGCGCTAGTAGTGCCAAGCGGTAAGAGCAAAGAGGTAAGCGGTAAGAAGCGCTAACCGCCCGGGCAGTCTTCAAACATGGGCTGCTCAGGCTTGTTCGGAACAACTTCACCTGTCGGCAAAATAATCGAGCGACGATCGGCGGTGACGTGTTCGCCTTCGATCGTGATCTCATCGCCCGCCGGCATCTCAACCGGCAAGTGATCGAGGTAGCGCTCCGCATCGATCGCCGCCATACATCCCGTGCCTGCCGCGGTGACCGCTTGCCGATAGACTGAATCCTGCACATCGCCACACGCGAAGACGCCCGGAATGTTCGTCGCCGTGGAACGATGGGACGTTTTGATATAGCCAACATCGTCCATTTCAATTTGGCCTTTGAAAAGATCCGTGTTGGGCTTATGGCCGATGGCGATAAAGACTCCTTCGCAATCAGAGGTGCGCGTCTCGCCAGTCTGCACGTTGCGCAAACGCACGCCAGTCACGCCTTGTTCCTGCGTGCCGAGAATCTCTTCCAGCTCGGTGTTCCACAGAAACTCGATCTTCTCGTTGCCGAACGCTTTGTCCTGCATGATCTTTGACGCGCGCAGTTTGTCGCGGCGATGGACGAGGAACACACGCGCAGCATAGCGCGTCAGGAACGTCGCTTCTTCCATCGCGGTATCACCGCCGCCCACGACGACTAGTCGCTTGTTGCGAAACGCCGGCAAAGGGCCGTCGCAGGTTGCGCAGGCAGAGACGCCGTTCCCGCCAAAGCCCAGCGGAGTCTTTGCTTCGCCGGGTATTCCGAGCCATTTCGCCGAAGCGCCGGACGCGATGATCAGCGTGTCGGCTTTGATGATCTTGTTGTCGGCGAAAAGTTTGAACGGTCGCCTGCTCAGATCGACTTTCTCAATCCACTCTTCCAAAAACTCTGTGCCAAAACGCTCGGCTTGTTTGCGAAACTCGACCATTAAATCCGGACCCTGAATTCCTTCGGCGAAGCCCGGATAATTCTCGACGTCAGTCGTAATCATCAGCTGTCCGCCGGGCGTGGTTTGCTTCTCAGTATCCGCGGGAGCGTCGATCAGTAACGGTTTCAGGTTCGCGCGCGCGCTGTAAATCGCGGCGGTCAGTCCTGCTGGTCCCGAGCCGATGATCACTACCTGACGTTGAAGTTCTTCTAAGGCCAATTCAGGGTCTCCTCTGTCGTGTCAGAACCCCGGGAATAGCAACCGGTCGAAAAGGTGCGCCAACTTCTTCCGTTGCCTCACGATCCCATCGCTATCGCTCCGGGTTCTGACACAATATGCGCTGGAAAACTGTTGGCGTTTTGCGTCGCGCGTGTAGTATAACTAGTGCTGTACGAGTTAGTCGAACCAGCCAGGCCCCAGCCACATCGTGGCCTGAATTGGCGTCCACCTTTGGTTCGGCGTCGTGAATAAGTTGAATAGGAACTCGGACCAAGATAACAAGACAGCTTCGGCTCGCCCAATCCAGAGTATCGGTGTGCTTGGCGCCGGGAGGATGGGCCATGGCATCGCGCAAGTTGCGGCCGGCGCCGGTTACCAAGTCGTCATGCGCGATATTGACGACGCTGCAATTCAAGGTGGCATGACCGCGATCGAGCGAAACCTGATTAAGGGCGTGCAGCTCGGCAAGGTAACTGAACCGGAACGCGCGGAGACGCTCGCGCGAATTCGCGCGACGACTGACATCGCGGACCTTCGCGAAAGCGATCTCGTCATTGAAGCGGCGCCGGAAAAACTCGAGTTGAAACAAAATCTTCTGCGCGAGACCGAAAGCTTGGTGCGAACCGATTGCATCTTCGCCACCAACACTTCATCGCTCTCGATTACTGAAATCGCCAAAGCGTCCGAACGTCCGGCGAACGTGGTCGGCATGCATTTCTTCAATCCAGTTCACATCATGCGCCTGGTTGAGATTGTCATTGGCAAACAAACTTCCGACGACACGACGGCAACAGTTCGCGAGGTCGCGCTGCGTATGAAGAAAGAGCCAATCGTCGTGCGCGATGTTCCCGGGTTTGCATCAAGCCGCCTGGGCGTGACGTTGGGCCTCGAAGCGATGCGCATGGTTGAGCAGGGCGTCGCCAGCGCGCGCGACATCGACACCGCGATGGAGCTTGGTTACAACCATCCGGTTGGCCCATTGAAGCTGACGGATTTGGTCGGTCTCGATGTGCGCCTGAGCATCGCTGAGTACCTGCACACTGCGCTCCGCTCTGAAACTTTCCGCCCGCCGGAAATTCTTCGCCGGATGGTCAGCGAAGGAAAACTCGGCAAGAAAACGGGCGAAGGCTTCTACAAATGGAACGAGCTGGAACCGGCGCAGAGAGCGTATACTGTTTGAAATTACGGTGACATCAGGATGGCAACGGTCATGAGCACTCCTTACCAGAACGAGGAAAGACGCTTTGCCCTGCGAATGGCTTTGCGCCTGCCGATTGTCGTTTCGGGCCGCGCGGACGATGGCGCCGCCTGGAGCGAGCCAACGGAAACAGACGACATCTCGACTTCGGGCGCGCTATTTCATCTCAATCAGAAAGTCAGTATCGGCGAGCATCTCTACATTCGCGTGCACAAACCGGATGGATCACCGACCGAAACCACGGCAACAGTCGTCCGGATTTCTCCGGCGATCTACGGGACCGCGCGTGTCGGTGTGCAGATCGCCGAACCTTCGGAAAACTGGATGCGTTTGTTCGTCGCCTGGGTCGCCGATGAACAAGCCAGTGATGACGAATCCGCAAGTTCGACCTGAAAACCATTTTCCATTTGTCATTTGACATTTCTCATTTGTCATTGACAAGCCTCGGGCTGCTCCCGAAAAACCACGCACCTCTGCCCGTCCCGTTCATCGCGTTCAAAAAATGTGCAAATACCGAATGAGAAGTGACAAATGGAAAATAGTCTTTCTTTGTGCTTAACTTTCTTGACCACATTTCATGCAGACTGGAGCTATTGAAGTGAGTCAAAGTTACGAGACTATTTTGGTCGAACGCCGCGAGCGCGTCGCGATCATCACAATCAATCGCCCGGAAAAGCGCAACGCGCTGAACATTCAGACGCGCGCGGAAGGCGCGGCGGTTCTTGACGAGCTGCGCGACGATGATTCAGTGCGCGTAGTCGTTTTCACCGGTGCGGGCGACAAAGCATTTATCGCCGGCGCTGACATTGCTGAGTTCGCCGAGCGCACCGCACTCGCACAGCGCGCCATCATGCTGGAGCGCGGACTGTTCAACGCCATCGATACTTTTCCTAAACCCGTGATTGCAATGGTGAACGGCTACTGTCTCGGCGGCGGCTGCGAGTTGGCGTTGGCTTGCGACATTCGCATCGCGAGCGACACCGCATCGTTCGGGCAACCGGAAATCAATCTCGGCATCATACCGGGTGGCGGTGGCACGCAGCGGCTGACGCGACTCGTGGGTGAAGGAAAAGCGATGGAGATGATCCTGACGGGCGCAATCATCAGCGCGCAGGAAGCATTTCGTCTGGGGCTCGCGAATCAAGTAGTTCCGGCCGATCAACTTGAAACCAAGACTATGGAAGTCGCGAATCGTATTGCCGAGAAGAGTCCGATTGCTTTGCGCCTGGCGAAGGAAGCTGTGAAGCTCGCGTCGCGATCGAATCTCGATGAAGGGTTGCGTCGCGAAGTCGATCTGTTCGCGCTCTGCTTCTCCAGCGAGGACAAAGACGAAGGCGTGAACGCTTTCCTCGAGAAGCGCAAACCGGAATTCAAAGGGAAGTAATGGGTACGCAGCCGTCCCGGCTGCTTTTAATAAGTGATGACCAGTAACCTTCAAGACGAAACCTGGGCCGTTCTTAGCGAACGCGGCTGCGAAGCGAGTCAGCTAACACACGAAGAAGCACGCCGGCTGGTGCACAAACTGGCGACGGAAGGGCGTCACGGTCTCTGCATTGTGACGAGCGAGGTGGCTGAACGCCTCGGAAAGAATACTGACCCGCGAGAGGTCGCGGGAATGCGTGACACTGCCTAGATTAGTCAATCAGCAACACAACCTTACCAAAACTCTGGTTCGATTCGATTCGCTCATGCGCTTCGCGCACTTGATCAAGCGGAAAAACTCTATCGATCACCGGCCGTATTGAGCCGTTTGCGAGCAACGGCACAACATGCTGCGCGAACAGACGCGTGGCTGTGGCTTTCTCTTCAATCGATCGCGTCCGCAGCGATGTTCCCATGACGCGCAGACGCTTGCGCATCACGATCCCGTAATCAATTTCGGCTTTCGCGCCGCTCGTCGTGCCGACGAAAATCAACCGGCCCTTCGTCGCGAGCGAGTCGAGGTTTGCTTTCAAGTAAGCCGCGCCGACCAGGTCGAGAATCACGTTGACGCCTTCGCCACCTGTCCATTCCTTCACTGCCTGAGGAAACACTGATGGATCGTTTTCGACCGCGATTGACTCAGCCAGTCCAAATTCTTTGGCGCGCTCAAGTTTCTCGGGTGTGCGTGAAGTTCCGTACGCGATTGCACCGGCGGCTTTGACAAGTTGACTTGCGGCCGTGCCCACGCCGGAACCTGCCGCATGGATCAGCACGCGCTCTCCGATCTGCAAACCGCATTGGGTAAAGAGGGCGTCGTGCGCCGTCACAAAGACCTCGGGAATCGAAGCAGCTTCGGCCCAATCGAGGTTGTCAGGAATCCGCGCGAGCGTGCTTTCCGGTACCGTCACATATTCAGCTTGCGCCCCTCCGCCAGTGATGCCCAAAACGCGATCACTGATTTTCCATATGCGCGCCTCTTCGCCAACACCTTCAACCTCGCCTGCGAATTCCAATCCGGGAATGTCTTGCGGATAACCCGGTGGCGCGGGATAGCGACCGAGACGTTGGAGAATGTCGGCACGATTCAATCCCGCCGCACGCACTCGAACGCGCACGCGATCCGCGGTTGGTTGCGGCGCATCTGGAACATCGCCGACCTCCAGGCCTTCGACACCGCCAAACGAAATGATCTTCACCGCTTTCATTGTGAGTCAGGGCACATCCTCACTGTCCTTTCTATATTCCCCTCTCCCTTTGGGAGAGGGCAAGGGTGAGGGCGTACGCCGCGCTAAATCCCTCACCCCATCCCTCTCCCAGAGGGAGAGGGAGCAAACAAACAGCTACTCGATCGACGCTTTGCCCTTTCCCCCTTGCCATTTACACTACGGCGCATGTCTCTCCTCCACGGCGCGTTGATGTTCGCTGCTGCCTTTGCGGCGGGCATGGTGAATTCGATCGCCGGTGGCGGCACGCTGCTCACTTTTCCACTTTTGATTTGGCTCGGACTCGATCCGAAAGTCGCGAATGCGACGAGCACGGTCGCACTTTGGCCCGGGTTATTTGGCGGTCTGTTCGGTTATCGCCGCGAGATGAGCGACAGCTCTTTGATGCTCATGCGGCTCGGCGCAGTGAGCGTTGTCGGTGGTGGTGTGGGCGCGTGGCTCTTGATCGTGACGCCGTCGCCGATCTTTGCGCGGCTGGTTCCGTTTCTGATTCTGTTCGCGACGTTTCTGTTTATGCTGCAAGGGCCGGTGAACCGCTGGTTCCGCGTCCCGTCACCGACTTCGGGTTCACAGAAAAGTTGGTGGACTATCGCCATCGTTGTCCAGTTTTTCTCCGCGATGTACGGTGGCTATTTCGGCGCCGGCAACGGCATTTGGATGTTGGCCGCGATGGGCCTGCTGGGATTGCACGACATTCATCGCGCCAATGGCATCAAGAATTTTCTCGGTATCTGCATCAACAGTGTCGCCGTCGTCGCGTTCTCGATCTCTCATCTGGTTTCGTGGCCACGATCGTTGTTGATGGCGGTCGCTGCTCTGCTCGGCGGCTATGTCGGCGCGCGCACGGCGCAACGGGTCGGACGCGTATTTATTCGTCGCGCGATTGTAGTAATAGGATTTGTGATAACGGTCGTAATGTTGTGGCGGATGAGGTAGCTAGAACCACAGAGGACACAGAGGAAAACATAGAGAAAAACAAAAATAAGGTTTGTTTCTGGCCTTTGGGATTATCTCTTATCTCTTCCTCTGTGTTCTCTGTGGTTAGTTTCCGGTCGCGGTTACTGTATGAAACTTCCTCGCGAATTCTACACACGTTCTGACGTCCTCGAAGTCGCGCGCGAGCTGCTCGGCAAGAAACTCGTGGTTCCAAACAAGAGTGGCAAGCGCGTGGCGGGAATCATTGTCGAAACGGAAGGGTATCGCGGGCCGGAGGATCGCGCGTCGCACGCTTACGGCGGGCGGCGCACGAACCGCACGGAGACGATGTACGGGATTGGTGGCACGGCCTACGTCTATTTCGTTTACGGCATGTACAACCAGTTCAACGTCGTGACGAACGTCGAAGATATCCCGCACGCAGTGCTCATACGTGCGCTCGAACCAATTGAAGGGCTCGACATCATCCGTCGCCGGCGGCCCCATCGATCCGAATACGAGTGGACGAGCGGCCCGGGTCGGCTGTGCGTGGCGCTCGGAATCGATCGGAAGTTAGACAAAGCCGATCTGCTCGGCGATCGAGTCTGGATTGAAGAAGGCGTTTCCGTCTCACCACGCCAGATCGCGCGAGGACCACGTATCGGAATTGATTACGCGGAAAAGTGGGTGACAAAGCCCTGGCGTTTTTGGATCAAAAACAATCCGTTTGTGAGCAAGCGTTAACCACAGAGGACAGAGAGGAAAGCAAAAAACAATCAGCCACGAAAATGCACAAAAGGCGCAAAATGGAAAGTTCCGAATTGGCGGGTCGCCGATGGCCTTTTGTGCTTCTTGTGCCTTCTTGTGGTTGATTAGCTCTTTCTCTGTGTCCTCTGTGGTGAAAAATCGTGGTCAAGTCACTGCCAGCTTTTTCCAAACGCTCGCTTCGCCTTGATTTCGAACCATCTCATTCACCTTCAGATAGGCATCGGCGTAAGAGGCGCGCATATCAGCCTGCGAACGCGGATGTTCGAGCCTTTTCTCCAGTTCCTCGTCTGAGAGTGCGCCGCGGCGTGCGCGGGAATACATCGCGCCTTCGCCTGAAAGATAAATCGCGAAGCCTTCTTCCAGCCAGCGTGACGCGCGATCGCGGCTGACGATGTCGATGACTACGTGCGCCAGCTCATGCTTAAGAGTCGTATTCAACACGCCGCGCCGTTTCAGAATTGCAACCGGTTGCAGTTCAATCTTGTTTCCCTTAGTGGCCGCTGCCGCCCACCATGGCTGACCCGTGCGCCCGACGAAATCTCCAGTCGATTCGTTAACGCGAATTTGAAGTAAAGGTAAGTTGTCAATCGCAACGGAAGCATTCGCTGCCCGACGCAAATAATCCGCGCGTGCATTTTCGAGAACCGTCAGCACCTGATTTGCATCGCGGCGTTCGGTATCGGCGGGATAGGTGACGCGGAAGTGTTCGGACGAGATTGTCAGGAAGCGTGGACTCTGCGACGCGAGGATGGACGCGGAGACACGGAGACGCGGGGACGCGGCGATCGAATGATCAAATGAATCTAGCAAAATATCTACTTTCCATGCGTTACTTGAATTTGTTTTCTCCGCGTCTCCGCGTCCCCGAGTCTCCGCGTCTCTTCCCACGCTCGTCCCCGGAAAATATTTCTCCAGAATCCTTTGATAACTCGCGCCGCGCGCCGCCATCACATGCGCGCCTTCCTGACAGAGTCCCAAGCCGTGGCCAAAGCCGCTGCCGCGGAAAACAAAATTCGATCCGGAGCGTGAAACTTCGAAGCGCGAACTCTTCAAAATGTTCCAGCCGAGTACGCGACCAACAATGATTTTGAAATCCCAGCCGCGCACAACCTTTCGCTGCTCGCCTTCGACGGTGATGAATTCGGCGCGGCCGGTTTCATCGCGCTTGCTGACTGTGATCTGATCCAATCGATTGCCAACGTCGGTGCGCGAATCGCTTTGCAGAGCCCGCAGCAAATCGGCGCGCTTAATCGTGTCAATCCAATGCGCATGCGGACCCGTTTCGCAGAACTCGTCGCGCACACCTTCAAGATGTTTGGCGGGGGACGTGCCCCAGAGCGTCGCGACGTTCGCTGTCTCTCCGCCGCACGATGCGCCGAAGTATGAATCGATGAGTTCGCCACGCTGGTCGAGCAGCACCTGTCCTTCAGTCGCGCGGACGGCATCGATCAGCGAGCCCTCGCTGACGGTCGGACTAGTCCCGCGCTCGGCGACGAATCGCTGGCAATGCGTCGTCGAGCAGAAGTCGTAACCATCTTTCGCGTGGCGGCCGATGTTCTTAAGCGCGAACGTACGAACTGCGACCGCAAGTGCTTTCAAAGCTTCCGACTCAGTTTCGATCGTGCCTTCCGCGCGCATCACGCCAAGCACGTAATCTTCCAGCGACAGTTCACGCGTGAGGTTGTCGTGGACCAGGTGAACCCGAACTGGAGACGCGGAGATGGGGAGACGCGGGGAAGCGGCGTCATCTGTAGCGTCGACGGAGCTATCTATTTTTGAAGCTCTCTGTGCTTCAGTCTCTCTGTGGCTGATCTCGTTGGCATACGCCTCGAATATCGGTCGCGAGATTGTTGCCGCTTCGGCTCCATGTGCCCGCGGGAGAAAAACGATCACGGCAAGTTGAATGTCCGCAGGCTCAAGCTCACGAGTAGCATCGGCCGCGCCCGCAAGGCCGACAAACCAGCCGTTAGTGCGAAAGCCTTTCGGCGGCTGGGCCGTGCCGGTTTTGCCGACGATTGTGAGCGGCACCGAATCGAGTTTCGCGCCGCGTGCTGTGCCGTAACGAACCGCGCCGGCCATTCCTTCGATGATCGTGCGTCTTTCTTCCGGTGAAATGTTGATTTGGCTGCGTTCAATTGCGTTGAAGCTATTCGCGCTCGCTGTCTGCGGCTGAAACAAGTGGCCACCGTTCAGCAGTGCGGCGTAAGCGGTCAGAAGTTGAATTGGTGTGACCTGGATATGATCGCTCTCGCCCAGGGCTTCGCGGGCAGCGCAATCGGCCTGTTGCGAGGCCTGATCAGTTTGCGCGGATCGAATGCGCGCTGCATCTCCGGATTGGCAGGGTTTGACGACGCCGGTAGCTTCACCTTCAGCAAGGCCGGTCGGTTGCCCGAAACGAAACGTGCGCAGCGTTTCAGTGAGTTTGTCTCGGCCCAGCCGCTGGCCCAGCGTCGCGAAGTAGTAGTTGCACGAATACGCAATGGCTTGCGAAGGGTTGAATGGCGGCAAGTGATCGGCGTGAACGCACGGCAGCGAAAAGCTGAGACCAGTAAATCGGCCGGGACAAACTGTGCGCGAGTCCTCATCAATCAACCCCGCGCGCAAAGCCGCCAGCGTCGTGAATGGCTTGATCGATGACCCAGGCATCATTGCCTGCGAGTAAGCGCCTTCGGGATTCACCGTTGCGCGTACCCGCCCGGTCTGCGCATCCATGATAATGATCGAGCCTTCATGCTGACCCAGCGCATCTTCGGCGGCTTGTTGCAGCGCCGAGTCGACTTCGTTTTCATTGGCAGTTGAAAAGTTTGGCCACGTGAGAGCGGGCCAGGCCGCGCGCGGCCGCGGCAGATTGAAGAGCAGCAGAGCCGCGCACACGCACGTGAGCAGGAGTGCATGAGCGCGCGTCAGACGTCCGAAAAATTCAAGAGCCCGAACCATCACGCGGGTGACTCAGCGACCGATGCAGGCGCTTTGACTTCAACCGATTCCGTGGTCGCACTGGCGCGCAAAAGCGTCATGACCGTGACAATCCAGCCAATCAACGTCAGCACGAACGCCAGCACCAGTCGCAAAATGAACACGGCGAAATCGGTCTTCGTGCCTTTGACAGTGATTGGCACGAAAAGAATCAGATAAGGACCAAGCACAAACAGAATCAATCCCAGTCCGTAAACGAAAACTGAATCGGAACTGAACGCGCGAGCGAGCGCGCGGCCGATCGTCCCGAAAATAGTCTTGAGGTCACCGGCGAATGATGCGCGCACATCACACACGGACG
The DNA here is from genome assembly GCA_036505595.1 of Pyrinomonadaceae bacterium. Classification (GTDB taxonomy): domain Bacteria; phylum Acidobacteriota; class Blastocatellia; order Pyrinomonadales; family Pyrinomonadaceae; genus UBA11740. Next base: position 15,094 of record DASXTE010000039.1, on the reverse strand, counting down.
CTTCGATCCATAAATGAATCGTGGCCAAAGGAAACGCGACTCCGAACAAGACGAAACGAAGCGTGGTAATCAGCAATGTCGGCCAGTGAATTGGTTGGGCCTTTGGCGGTGCCGGCGCAAACACACTCGGCGCCGGCGGAGCAGGGAAGCGCGCTTGCAGTTTGTACATTAGCCACCACAGAAACGCGCCGACGATAATGATTGGAATGGTGACGACGAACAGCTTGATTGCGTCGGCCACGATCTGCTTTGGTGCAAAACTGTGATCGCGCCCAAATTTGAGAATCGTGGCTTGCAGCACAAAGAACTCCGCCGGCACCAGGACGAGCAACGCGTACGTCACGAAAACCTGCCAGACCGTTGCTTCACGCGTTGAAATGAAAAAGTAGAAGCTGACGAGCAGCAGCGCGTAGAGAATGACAAACATAAGCAGCGCGCGCACATTGGTTAGGGTTGCTCGTACGGAAGCGAAAAAGACTTTGAGCGTGTTCATGGCTGCCCCTCCTCGGGCGTTGCGACTTGGTCGGTTTCGTAACCCAGAATTCTTCTGCGAATGCCACTCTTCAGAACTGCCACGTTGAAATTGATCAGCAAACCCATCCGCCATCCACCGATGCGCAAATAAGTAAGTAATTGCGCCTCGTGAATAGGAGCCAAGGCTTCGATTGCCTTCACTTCTACTACAACTGAACCCGCGACCAATAGATCTAGTCGATACCCGCAACCAACGTGAATGCCTTTGTATTCGAGTGGGAGGGGTTTTTCACGTTCGAAAGGAATTCCCCGCAATAACAATTCGCGGCAGAGACACTCTCGATACGAAGATTCAAGCAGTCCAGGACCCAATTGACGATGGACCTCAATAGCAGCGCCTATCACTTCGCTTGTGATTCGGTTCAGTTCGGCAATAGTTCTTGTCATGGCTGGGAGTCTCCCTTTTGAGGGCGGTCACACCACAGAGACACGGAGATCGCACAGAGGCACAGAGTCTCTGTGTCTCTGTGAAGCCTCTGTGTCTCTGTGGTGGACATCTGCTTCAACGGGCGCAACGGAAAAAGAAACGAGTTACTTCTTATCCAAAATCCGTAACTGGTTGTTCGAAGTGTTCGCCTGCACCGTCGGTTGATACATCAGCTCGGCGCGTGCGGGCGCGATGCGAAATTCGCCCGGCACTTCGACGCGCATCGCGTATTGCAGCGTCGCATCGCCATCAAAATAATTCAGGAAGATCGCTGTGCGATTGTCGCGGAACTCGCGATTGCTGTACCAGTCACTCCACTGACCAGCGGAGTAATTGAGATAGATGCCGCTGACTTGTGCGACTTGTTCCGCGCCCGCCGGGATCGGATCTTCAATCATCAGGTACTGCGCGCGCGGCCCCGTCAGATGCAGCCGGACGACGATCATGTCGCCTGAGCGAAGTTCGCCCGACAAAGCCTCGATGCGCCACTTTGCCTTGCCATCATCTTCAGAAACGCGCAGCCGCAAATACTCACGCGTGATCTTAAGCCCTGAGGCAGATTGCGGCGCGACGTTTTCCTCCGCGGTGAAATATTCAAGCGCGCTCGAAACATACAACGCGCCCTTGCCGTGCTTCACGATGCGAATCTGATTTGAGCCGGCCAGTTCTCCGGCTTTCTTCGTGATTACGGTGGACTGCGCATTCGAAGCCTCGGTCGCGCCGACGTGTTGACCGGCGACTTTTTCGCCGTTCAAGTAAACTTCGAACGAATAATCCGGCGACAGTTCTTTACTGACTTTCAAATAATCGGTCAGCCCGTAAATCGCGAACGCCGTTTCCTTCGTCGAGAGCCAGTAGTAACCGTTGCGCCGATTCTTCACCAGCCAACGCGCCGCCTTCGGCAGCAGCGACGACCCGGGATTGATTTGCGCCAGCGCCTTCAGCGACAACGATGTCGCTTCAGCGTCAAGATAAACATCGCGACCGTAATCGTTCACGCGATTAGTTTGCCAGTGCGCTTCGAACTCATCCTGCTGCGCCGAGTTCTCGACTAATCGTGCTACCTCATGTGCGCGTCCGTCCTTGCGCTCCTGCAAAGCGAGCGCCAGCAACGCGCGGCCGTACGCGCCCAGATTATTTCGTTTGCCGTAAAGATCTTCGAGATAGCGCGTGTCGCCTTCGCCGCTTTCCGTGTACGCGTAAATCATGTAGGCGCGCGTTTCATCATCGATCGGGTTGCCGTTATCGTTCTTCCCAGCGGCAAGCAGCGCGCCAAGTTTTTGGTGCCCCTGGTCGCGCTGCCAGGTTCCGATTTGGTAACCAGCGCGACTCGCCATCGTCAGACCATCGACGACGTAGGCCGTCATGAATGGATCAGATTTGTCGTCTTTCCACCAGCCCCAACCGCCATCGCCGTGCTGATACGCGTACAGACGATCGAGTCCACGCTGAACCTTTTTGTCCAGATCGTTGGTGGCGCGAATCTTCGCCGTCGGCACGTCCTTCAAAGCCTGGGCGACGACGATGTTCGGCAGGAAGCTCGACATCGTCTGTTCCGTGCAGCCGTATGGATAACTTGTCAGGTAATCGAGCGCGCCGAACAATGCGCCGGCAATCGAAGGCGACGTTTCGATGCGCAGAGTGCGCGCCTGCGCGTCGGTAGTGCCGGGCAAATTCAGGTTAAAAGTCTGATCCGCATCGTTCTGCATCAACGTCGTTGTGTTGCCGAGCGTCTGCTTCAACCCATGCGGCACAATGTCCATCGTCATTTCAACCGCGTCGGACTCTTTGTCCGTCAGAGCCTTCGCCAGCAGCGTCAGCTTACCAACCTGATTTGCCTGCACGCGCCAATCGACACGATGCTCGCCATTTTGGCGAATCGTCACAGTTTCGCTTGGCGAATCCAGCAACTGCGCGCCGTTGATGTCGAGCGAAATCTTCGTTGACTTATCACTCTTCAAAAAGTTGTGCACAACGCCGGAGATCGTGACCGTGTCGCCTTCAGTCAGAAAGCGCGGCATCTCGAGTCGCATGATCACGTCTTTGCGCGCGATCGTTTTCTGGACCGACGAACCAACGCGCGTGTCGGTCGTGACCGCGCGCGCAGTCGCGCGCCAGGTAGTCAGGTTATCGGGAAGTTTGAATTCAACAGTCGCTTTGCCATCACCACCGGTTACCACGTCCGGCTGCCAGAACGCGGTGTCTTTGAATTCTTTGCGGATGGTTGGTTCGGCGTAGGAAGTACTCTCGTTCTTGAAGTCCGCGAGCTGATAAGCGGACTTGTTCTTCGCAAGATCGGCAGGATTCTGTCCCGCGTAACCCGTGAACGTGTAATGGATCGCGAGACTCGTCTGCACTTCGTTGTAGCGCCGGCCGTAAAAATCGCGTTTGATGTTGCCGGCCGTCTCGGGCGAAATGCTGTAGATTGCTTCGTCGACGATGCCGAGGCTCACTTCCGCATTTGCCGCGGGCGAGCCGTCTTCGTTGCGCGCCATGATCGTGTACGACGCGACTTCGCGCGGCTTGAACTCTTTCTTGTTGGGAATGATATCGAGTTGCAGCATCTTGTCGCGCGCCGGCACGGCGATGAGCTGGCTCTGCTCGAACATGTCGTTGTCCTGAACGAACGCGACGTCAAGATACACGTTCGGTTCGTACTTACGATCGATCGGCACATCGATAACGATGCTGCGTCCCGGCGCATCGATCTGCCGCACGGTGAGCACTTCAGAGAGTTCAGTCGTAACAAGCAGATGCGCCTTGTCTTTCGGCAGCATTGCCAGCACGTGCGCCGTCTCACCCGGTTTGTAAGACTTCTTGTCGGGCACGAGCTTGATCACGTCTTCCTCGTAATCGCGATATTCGAAATCCGCCCACTCGCCCTTCTTGTCCGGCGCCCAGAACGATCCGCCGCGATTAACAATCTCTTTTCCGTTTTCGTAAACGATCGCTTTGACGTAGATGCTTCCGGGTGAGGGCACTGTGAAATCGTAAGTCGCGTTTCCCTGGCTGTCGGTGTTCACATCGACCGACGAGAGTTCGCGCTCATGCAGGATGTAATCGTACGTCGTGTACTTATAGCCGTTGTACTCTTCTTCCTTCTCCTTTTTCTCCCACTTCTGCTCGATGAACTTCAAAGTGACTTTCTGTGAGACGGGATGTCCGGCATAGTCAGCAGTCTTCACGCGAATCTTCGCCGGGTCGCCCTGGAAGTACAGATAGCGTTCGGGATAGGCGTCGGCGACAGTTTTGCCGCGTGTGCCGATGAATGACGCCGCGCCGGACATCTCGCGTCGTGACGCGTCGGTGACTTGCGCTTCGAGGCGATACGAATAATCCCATTCTTCTCTGTCGCCCGGCGCCGGCACTTCGAAATCAACGACCATCTCGCCGCGCGAATTCATCTGGCCTTCGCCTTCGGTCACGAGATCGGTGCCGTAATACCCGTAGTCTTCTTCATCGCCGCCTTCATTTTCCGGACCGGCTGCGTCGTCAAATTCGTCACTCGATTCGTTGTCCCACCACCAGTGGTAATAGCGTTGTTTGTAGATGTAGTACTGCACATCGGCATTCGTGACCGGCGCACCGAAGAAATAGTTCGCGCTGACCGTGAAGCGTACTTTCTCGCCGACTGCGGCGAATTCTTTCGGACCTTTGACCGTGACTTTGAACTCAGGCTTTTTGTATTCCTGAACTTCGAAGTAACCGCTTGAGGTCGCTTCGCCAATCTTGGCCGTGAGGTTGTAGCCGCCGAGGGGCGCTTCGTCTGAAAGATCCACGTCGCCGCTGAAAGTGCCGCGGGTGGACAGCGTCAAATCCTTTTCGAAAATCTTTCCGCCGTTGGGATCTTCGATCGTGACACTGACGGTCTTCGCGTCGAGCAGCTTGTAACCTTCACGCCCCCATTGGCGCAGGATGCCTTTGAAGAAAACCTTCTGCGCCGGACGATAGATGGGCCGGTCGGTGTAGATGTAGCTGGTCAGGTCTTCACTGGAAAGCAGATCGTCTTCGCCGCCTTCGCCGCTGAAGTAGAACGATTCAATATCCGAAATGACGAAGTTGTCGCGGTCGCGTGCCATGATCAGGTACGCGTTTGTCTTCAAATCTTGCGGATCGACATCTTCGGCTGGCGTTTCGTTGGTTTTCTCCGGCGGCTTGATTTCAGTTTTGAAGACGCCGCTCTTGTCGGTCTTTCCCGTCGCCAGCGTCTTTTTCGCGTTGGTCACTTCGACGTCGGCGCCTTCTCGCGGCGCTCCGGTTTTGCGATCGACAACGTAAACAACAACCTGTCCGTCGCCGGTGGTCTTTTGCACCATGGTCAGGCTCGTGACGACCGCAATCGAGTACGCGCGCAGGTCGCCGTTGACGCCTTCGATCAAGTAGACGCCCGGATCCATTTTGCCGATCGGAATCGTGCGGCTATCGTATTCGTTTTCGAGCGCCGGCAGTCTTTCGCGCCAATCCTTCACCTTCTGATCCGGATTCAAAAGCGGCACGCGCGCATAATCCGCCACGTTCAAAGGCGTGCGCGTCGGCTCTTTCTCTTTGCGAAACTTTTCATTAAACGCCGCGCGATGCCCCGACAGCAGATGGTCGCGCACGTAGTTTTTGACGGCGGAAAAAATCGAGGTCTTCAAACGATGTGTGCGCTCAAGCAAAGAAACGCGGGTGCCGTAGCCTTTCGACAACTGCTCCTTTTCCTGCTCGCCCATCTCGTGCGGGTTGTCGAGCTGCTTGAAAAATTTGTTTGGGTCTTTGACCCGATAGACGCGGAAATCGAGGTAGTCGACGTTCTGATAACTCGCCCAGAGTCGCGCCGATTCGTTCGGCGAATAAGTGCGGTTCGTCGTCAGCGAGAAATAAGGCTTCGTGCTCGAGATGGTCGGCGTCTCTGGCTGCGCGGCGGCGGTTTCAGCCGGCTTCGCGCTTCGTGCACGAATGATGTTGAAGCCGAACACGGACGCGACGAGCGCGAAGTAAATGATGCCGGTTGCAACGTAACGACGAACTCTAGTGTTAGACATAAGTGAACCTCAAAAAGAGGATGCTGCTGAAATGAACTATCACCACAGAGACCCAGAGATCCCACGGAGACACGGAGCCCTCTGTGTCTCTGTGCGTTCTCAGTGCCTCGGTGGTGAAGTTCGTAGACGAATGAATCATTGCAAAATCTTCAGCCGATAAAATCCCAAAAAATTCTTATTGCTCTCGACCGGCCGCCAACGCGGATCGGGATGCTGATCCAGCACCGACAGCTCAAGCTTCTTGACGGTTCCGTCATCGGTTGCCGTCGAGCCGGTGTGATAGATCACCCAGTCACGCTGGCCGTTTGGCGTTACGCGGGGCGAGCCGAGAAATACCATGACGTGATACGGGAACTTCTGGACCCAGGGCTGGTAGTAGAAAAGCAGGTCGCCCGGTTCGGCTTCGCGGCGGTCGCGGCTGACGAAAACCACATTGAAGTTTTTCAGTGTGCGCCCGTCGGCAAATTCGGAAAATTTACCGTCGCGAATGTCACCATCGTGATAAGAGCCAAAGTCGGCGCGAAAAATCTTTTCGCCAAGTTGGTTATTATCAAGATCGAAACCGTTGACGTCGCGCGCGACAGGTTCGTATGCCGGCCCCATCTTTTGAAACCACGTGCGATCGTGATGTCGCAGGGCTTCGCGCATCGCAAACCGCACCAATCCGGCGCAGTCGCGCTGTTCTCGTTTCCACTGATCGCTCAGTTGATAAAACTGAGTTTCGGCAATCGCGATGAACCAGCGGCGGAAGTTCTCGCGATCTTCAAACGTGCGCAGTTCGGCGAAATCCGGAATACCGTCGTTGTCCGAATCAGCGGACGGTGTCGCCGGATCGGAGTCGGGAAGAGAGTTGGACGCGAGCGTTGCCCTTCCTGACGGTCGGGCTTCTGACACCTGACGTGATCGACTAAAATTCCAAATGAAAGTTGCGAGCAGGATAACGAGGACGCTCGCCGTCATCACCGAGCGTTTTGAAATGGCGCGCAATTGAAAGGGGACTGACATTGCCGCCTACTATGACGCGGGTGTTGATTGCATTTGCACGCGGATGCTATCACGGATTGCGCAGGTCAACCACTGCTGCAAACGCGTTTGGTACGCCGCGCCAAGATGTGGATAGCCTCAGTTCTCTCCCGCATGATAAGCTGCGCGCGTTGTAGCGCAAGCTGCCAACCTGCGAAGCTCTCCAACGCGCTGGCAGCCCGTCGTATTCGTCATGCCGAAAGTCGATACCACCCCTAAAGCGATCCTCGAGGCGGTAAAGAAAATCGACATCGTCTCGGAACTGCTGGACGAAAAAAACAAGAACAATCTGAAGATGATTGTCGAAGGCAAGGTGTCCGGCGGCAAGCAAATTGGGCCGTACGCACGCCTGCTGGCTTATGAGCCAGGCGAAGTGATCATGCGCGAAGGCGAATGGGGCGGAAACACCTTTTATCTTTCCGTCACCGGTGATTTGGACGTTTATGTCAAAGACGACTCAGGCGTGGAGAAGAAAGTCGCGCTACTTCCACCCGGCGTTTGCCTCGGCGAGCGTTCCGTCCTCGCCGGCATTCCCCGCAACGCGACGATCAAAGTCCCTGCCGACGCGGGCGCGGCCACAGTTCTCGAACTTGTCCGGCCCGCGTTGCGGTTGCTGCGCTCGCTGAAAAAGTTTGCGGAGAAAGTTGACGACAGCTATCGCAATCACGGTCTTGCGAACGCAATTGCGAAACTGCAAGAAGAGTCCGGCGATGCTTTTACGCCTTTGGATCTGGTGGCGCTCGGCAACATCAGCCAGTTCATGGCGTACGGCAAACACCACTTGCTGGTGCAGGAAGGCAGCCCCGTCGATCGAATTTTTCTGATTCGCAGCGGCTGGGTGCGGCGCGTTCGCGGCGCGCCGATTTACGAAGACATTACGGAGGGCACTGCGCCGGGTGCGCTGGTTCCGGAAGACTTTCTCGGGGCGGGGAACTGCCTCGGCCTTGAAGCGCTGCAAGGACAGGAGAAGTGGGCCTATTCAGCGGCGCTGATGGCGCGCACTGAGCTGCTTGAGATTCCGCTCGCCAGTCTGCAAGCGGAGCCGGAACTTTGTCAGCGCCTCGCGAATGCGTTCGCAGCGCTCTCGGTTGCCGACGACGACATGGGACTGACCCGGCAGCCCAACCAAGCCGGACTCGCGGCCGCGGAAAAAGAAATTGCGACGGGCATCGTTGACGGGGTCAATCTGCTGGTGATGGACATGGACTTGTGCGTGCGCTGCGGCAATTGCTCGTTGGCGTGTCACAAGGTTCATGGCCAGTCGCGTTTGCTGCGGCGCGGCATACACATCGAGCGCCCCATCGAATTGGCGAGTAAAGCCACACAACACGTGCTGGTGCCGTCGGTGTGTATGCACTGCAAGGATCCGGAGTGCCTGACGGGTTGTCCTACCGGAGCAATCTTTCGCGATCCGAAAGGCCAGGTGGATATCGATCCGGTCACATGCATCGGTTGCTTCGATTGCGCGACGCAGTGTCCTTACAACGCGATTTCAATGGTCCCGCGGGACGGAGAGCCGGTGGTTACTCCGAATCTTTTGACGCGCCTTCGCAATCTGTTTGGCTCGAGCGCGCCACCCGCGCCCGCAACGGCCGAAGGCGAAGCCAAGCCGGAAGATGACATGGTCGCGATTAAGTGCAACCTGTGCGAGCACACGACGCTGAATCCCGAAGGCGCGAAGCGACCGGCGTACTCTTGTGAAGAGAATTGCCCGACCGGCGCGCTGGTGCGAGTGAATCCGCAGGAGTATTTCGGCGAAGTCGAGAAGACGCTCGGCCTTGTGTTTCGCGATCAGACGCACGCGATTGGACGGAACATTCACAAGAGCGATCCACTCGCCAAGGCATGGCATATCGGCGGCGGACTAATCGTGCTGGCTTTGTCGGCCTTGATTGGTTGGGCGGCGTGGCATTACGGATTCAATCAGCCAGTGCGCGGCGCTTGGCTGACGATGCGCTGGGTGACGGGATTGGTTGGATTGGCAGGCATCGCGGTGGTGATGACTTATCCTATCCGCAAGACGATCTATCGCCGACGCGCGGGCGCTCTGCGCTATTGGCTGCTGGCGCATTTGTATTTTGGCGTACTCGCCGGAATTGTTTTGCTGATGCACGGCGCGAGTCACGGCGGCGGATTGCTCACCGCGACATTGATGGTCTCGTTTGATGCTGTGATTTTGACAGGACTGTTTGGTCTCGCCGCGTATCTAATTGCGCCGCGCATCCTCACGAGCATCGAAGGCGATCCCCTGCTGATCGAAGACCTTGAAGGCCGCCGCGCCGAACTGCGTCAGGAGTTTTCGGATCTCAGCGCCAAGACTGATGGCGCCGCGCGTGAGTTGATCGAAAAGAAGATACGCCGGCATTTCTTTTCGTTCGGTTACCTTGTGCGGCAGTACACGCGGCGGGAACCTTTGACGGCGTCGCTGGCGAAGGCGCGGCTGCAATTTCGGAATGAACTTGCCGCCATTGAAGACAAAGAAAAGCGTGGGCTGGCGTTGCGCGCAGTCGAGCGAACGGCGACATTGCGACGCGTCGACGCGCTGATTTATTTGCATCGCCTGATGAAGATTTGGGTCGCGCCACACGTTATTTCAACCTCAGTGATGCTGGTCCTGATGATTGCGCACATCGTGCAGGCGGGTTTCTTTGTCGTTCGGTAAGGCACAAATACTATTTGACATTTGGCATTTGAGATTTGTCATTTGGTAATTGATCAGGTTATCGAAGGCTGCAATGTGGCATTTCAAAAACAAAGATCAGAACAAATGAATCAATGACAGATCTCAAATGCCAAATGTCAAATAGTTTTTCAGCTACTCGTTAGCCCGCGAGTCTTTGCCATGGATTCAACTTTCGTCATCATTCGCGAAGACCTTCAGGTCGATCCCGTCACCGTCGTCGCTGACGGCATCCTGGTCGGACGGCTGCCGGCGTGCGAGCTGCTGCTCAATCATCCTTCGGTCTCGCGGCTGCAAGCGGGAATCTCGAACGTTGACGGCGGCTACTACATTCGCAACTTTCGTTCAACCAATCCGATCACACTGAATGGCGATAAGTTCGAGCAGTACCAGGCCCTGACCGACGGTGACGTCCTGGGCATTGGCCCGTTCGTGCTCAACTGCGAGTTTCTCGAAGGCGTTCTCTTTATCAAAGTTTCAATTCAAATCGGCGCCACGCCGGGAGATGCGGTAGTCAGAAAGGAAGCGGGAATTTGGGAAGTGCCGGCGACCGTGCGTCTGCCGAGCGCGCCGCTTGATTTGGAGAAGGTCGCCGCGCACAAGAAGCCTGCCCCGCGCAAACCACCGCCCGCGGCCGCCGGTTCGAAAGCGCTCGACGTTTTTTGGGATAAGCGGATTACTGCCGCGACGAAAACCGTCAAACCATCACCTTTGTTTCCTGTCACCGGCCGCCCGAGCGGCAAAGCGCAATCCGTCTGGGCTCCCACAACAGATCTCAAGCGGCGTTGGCCCATCCCGGTCGTTGTTTGGGTTGCGGCTGCGTTTGCGGCATTAGCGGCGGGTGGCGCGATCTTCTATGCGAGAGCGTTTGCGCCCGCACCAATTTCTGACGCGCACACGCGCACGAACATGCGAATGACCCCGTCGATTGCGAATCACGCGAATGCCGGCTCGTGCACTTCATGTCACGCCTTGCGTGCCAGCATGGAATCTAAATGTTCGTCCTGCCATACCACTGATGCGTTCGTCGCAACTGTGATCGAGCCCCACATGAAAGCCGGCATTGGTTGCGTCGATTGCCACGCTGAACATCGCGGCACACAGTTCAATGCAATTGACGGCGCGCTTTTGTCATGCTTCGACTGCCACAACGATCAGAACAAGAAGACCTACAACGGCAAGAGTGTTTCGAGCCCACACGGCGGCACGTTTGGTTATCCAGTCGTGAGCGGTCACTGGAAATGGGCAGGCTTGGATCCGGAAGAGATAGCGCAGCGGAAGGACACTTTGAAGCTCGAGCGTTTGCCGACCGACACTGAAGATCAGTGGCGCAGCAAACAGTTTCACGCGGTGCATTTGTATCGCGTGCGCGCGGTGGCGGGACTGCCGGGCAACAAGGAAGGCGAGTTAAGTTGCTCGAGTTGTCACGCGACGCGCGATCCTATCGATGTCACGACACCGCGCACGACGTGCGGCAAGTGTCACAACGGCCAAATCGATCCGCGCGCGGGCCGCCAGGTCATCGCGTCAGACAAACCTAACTGCACTTCTTGTCACATCCAGCACATGAAGGACAAGCGACACTGGAATCCGGAATTACTTGTGGTTAATTAGGTTTTCCTCCGTGTCCTCTGTGGTTGAATATTCCTAAGAGCGGATTTCACCACAGAGGACACAGAGAACTTCATTTCGCGACGTGACACTTGTTACAGCCCTTCGGATCGGAACCTGAAATCTTCGCCGCTAACTCAGGCTTGGCTTTAATAGCTGCATCGTGACACTCGAAGCAGTTGACGTGGTAAGCATTCTCGTTATCCATCTTCACCTGCTTGCCATCTTTGGTGACGACGGGCAGAGGCTTGCTGTCGTCGCCCGCTTGCAGGTGACATGAGCGGCACGTCTTCACTGGGCCCGCGGCCGCGTCCTTCAAGACATCGGCGGTGAGCACAACGTTTCTTTCCGAGGTGACGAGCGGCGGCTTGAGATTCTCTTTGGGCTGATCGGTGTGGTGGCAATAGACGCATGACGTCACCGACGCGCCGTCCGGGTTGTAGTTTTTTGTCGAGTGCGTTTCGTGATCGAAGGCGACTTCGCCCCACTTGTCGTCGAGGCTGTCCTGATCGAGCTTAACTTTCTTCGGCTGCTCTTTGCTTTCCTTGGGGATTTCCTGCGAGAAGAAATTCGAGGTGCGCGCGGCGCTGGTGAAGACAATCAACGTCGCCGCGGCCAGGCAGATGATCGCACCCGATAGCAGTCGTTTCATTTCGTAACCTCCCGTACTCGGCAAAAACCGCAGTCGCATGTTAGGGAGACGCTCGCCATCGTGTCAATTGCGAAGCGGAATTAACCACAGAGGACACAGAGGAAAACGAAGCAAAAGAGCTAAAGGCAAAGAGCTAAGGGCAAAGAGCCAGGTAGAATAATCCCCGGTCGCCTCCTTTTGCGCTTGGCTCTTTACTCTTTGTGTTCTGTCTTCCTCTGTGTCCTCTGTGGTTAATCATCCAATTCGAAAACTCGATCCCGTGTGACATCTCCGGCACGCCTTGAAATCCAAATCGCCGCCAAACGAGCGTCGCCCGCTGTGGCAAGTCGCGCACGTGTTATTGCCTGTCGGAAAGTGTTCCTGTGGACGAGTCGAACTCACTTGTCGTTTTTGCGGCAAACCGCGCGTGTAGCTGTGACAGTCCGCGCAATCCAAACGTTGACGCGTGCTATGATCCGCGTGGCGAAATGCGTAGCTGAAGGCCGCGGAATTCGTCGAGGTTCGCGAGTAAGGCTTCGCGTCATGGCACACGCCACACGAGGCGAGGTCGCGTCCGTTCGCTTGCGCATTTGGCGTGTGACAACTGTAACAGCCGTTATGCGCGTTGATGCCGTTGGGAATCGCCAGCGCGGCGCCGCGGCGCGACGTTCCGCTGTGACACGACACACAGCCGTTCTTTGGCCGGGCCGCGCCCGTCATATGCTGCGCATGATCGAATTTCATGTTGAAGCTCTCTTTGAAACTCTCGGGAAAGGCTTTGCGCGGCGGATCGTTGCCATTTACGTTCTGATGACAGATCGAGCACATGGGAATGTTCGGCGTGGTGAACTGCGTCAGGTGACAGCCAGTGCATGCCTTGTGTCCGGGGAAGTTTGGACGTGCCGAGTTATCAGTGCGGCGATGACAATCGTTACAGCCGACGGATGCGTGCTTTGAGCTCGTGTGCAGGAACTTCGAATAGTCCTGAGCTGAAGCGAAAGAAAAAGTAAAAAGGAAAAAGGAAAAAAGGAAAGCAATTCTCTCGAGCAAGCCCCCTCGCTTATTTCGCGCCACTGTCATTCCGTCTTTGCCTCTTTACTTTTGCCTTTTTACTTTTTCCTTTTGCCTTGTTTCACTGCACCGCTGAGTCATGACTCGGCGGCGGCTTCTTCTTACCGACATCTTCGGTGTGGCAATAGGTGCAGTTGCCGGTTGTCTTGAACTGCTCCAACTCAGCTTCGATGGTTACCGCTTTCGGATAAGTCGTTTTCTTGCTTTCTCGATGACATGATGCGCAGGCATTGACGGGAACGTCCGGCGTCAACCCGCGCACCGTGCTCGCGCGCGTGATGTTGATGTGGCAAGTGGTGCACTCGGCGATGTGTTCGCCTTTGCCGCCTTCGTGCGCAAACTTGGCTGAAATTCGTTTCGCCGCCAGCTCCGCGGTGAAAGTCGCCGCCGGCTTGTGACAGCCCGCGCAATCGTCTTTTGCCGGCTTCTCATTAATCCAATGACAGTTGAAGCACGAGTCGTGACTGCGCGGCATCGACTTGAAAGGATGAAGCATCGCCGGATCGGCGCTGGCGGGGACCAAAGCAACCATCGCGAGCGACATATCAGTTTGGTGGCAGATCGAACAGTTGTTGTAATCAGGCTTCTTATCATCGAGTGGCCCGAGGCTCAGTCTGTGATGCGATTCCGACCACACAGACTGAAGTTTGTGCGACCTCGCAATCACGTTCTGATGCTTGTCGTGGGGAAACTCGATCGTGAACTGGCGCTCGTCCTTCGGTTTCGTTTGCTGAGTTGAGTTGTTCGGTTTGCCGAAAGCGAATCGCGCGTCCTCGCGCGGAGCGGCGCGCACGTGACACACCGTGCAAATAGCCGGGCCGGTTCCGATCATGGCCTGCCGCGTGAAGAACCGCGACCGATGACAACGAACGCACGCATCGTGATCGGGGAAGTCCGCGACGTCGGGAAAATCACGCTTGGCGGTCCACGCAGTGGGAATCTTGTGGCATTCATTGCAGGCGAGGCTCTTGTGCTTTTCAGATGAGTGGAGAAACGAAGAATATTTCGCGGCCGTTCCGCGTGGCGCTTGTGTCTGAGTTGCCGGTCGCGTCGTGCGCGCGCGGCGACGGGTCTGCGCGGCCACGATGGCGGCGAGTGAAAGACCTACGATCAGCAGAGTGATGATTCGCAGTTTCATCAGCACTTTAATTTGGAGTGCGCCGGCAGAGCGAAGCGGCGACGGCGCTTTGGATTGAGCCTGTCTTAACAAGAAATCCAAAGCGGTGTCGCGTCCCGACAAGTCGGGACTTGCCACCGCACTCCAAATTATTTACAAGCCGGCAAAGGCCGTTCAATCAATTCGCATTTCACCTTCGGATCTTTTTCGTTCGTCAGCATCATCGGTCGCTTCATGGCGACGCCGAGGTCTGTCGCTTTTACTTCGCGTTCGCAAATCCAAAGGATGTTTGTCTTTTCAGTTTCACTTCCAACCAGATTTGAGATCGTGTAAGTGCCAGGCTCGATGTTCGTCAAATACGCCGTGCCTTTGCGATCAGTCATGATCGACATGACGCTGGTTTTGGTGGCGGCCTCGGCTTCCGCAACCAGCGACTGAATCGCTTTCTGTTTCTGGTCATAGAAGCCGGACCTAATTTCAGGCGACAAATAGTTCGGGAGCCAGCGGCGCGCAAGATCCCGGTTCTTCAATTCGTTCAACGCCTGCTCAAACGCCTTCTGAAATTCGGGCACAGCATCCGCGCCTGAAAGATACTTCTCCTCGATTTCGTGGCAGTAAATGGATTCGCAATCGTTGTTGTTCAGCCATTTGATCAACGCCTCGCTGACGCCGTGGCTGCGGTAAAAGCACTCGCGCGAAGTGACGTTCGTCTGCTTGATTTTCTCAATCAGTGCCCGGTTTTCGTCGAGCGAGCCTTTGATCAGAAAGAAACGTTTGCGCGGTAACTCTCTGGTGCCGTCGGCGGTTTTGTATTTTACCTTCAAGCGAATTACGCCGCGTGCTGCCTGAGGAGTTTGCGCGAAAAGGAAAAAGGAAAAAGGAAAAAGGAAAAAAGAAAGAGCAAATGCCACACGCTTCGCCATAAGGATTCTGCTTTCGGGGTGATGTTCCTTTTTGCCTTTTTACTTTTTCCTTT
>DASXTE010000038.1:0-4479 GCA_036505595.1 Pyrinomonadaceae bacterium | reverse complement strand
GCCAGGTCTTCCTCGCGTTCTTTCAACTCTCATAGCAGGAGGGCAGCGAGTGGTTCTCAAAAGTCCGCAAGCAGTCGGCAACTAACAGTGAACGCGTTTTCAACGGCGAAGCCAGCCCGGAATTGAAGTTCTGCAAGCTGGTCAAGACTGAATAGTCCGACGCTCTGATCAAGTGGCAGTTGTGAGAGACGCTAAAGGGTCTTTCGCGAAGTCCCGTAGGGACGAAATATTTGTAGTATCGCGAACGAGTTTGAGCCCAAAGCTCCTTTAGGAGCGACATCGCCGTCCTTCCGCCCATAAATGGGCTCAGAGATTCATGGGGCGCGGCAGGGACTATAGATATTTCGTCCCTAACGGACTTTCGGAAACCGTCTTCAGATTGGTTCCCTCTCCCCTTGGGAGAGGGCTAGGGAGAGGGCCTATGCAGTTGCCATCACAACCCATCCTCAAGCCCGCTTTAGCGGGCTTGGGAAATGTCTCAAAGTCCTGACGCGCGTAAGCCCTCCCGTTCAGAGATTTTCGTGACGCGCACTAAAGTCTGTGCTATTTTCAAGCCGTCAGATTGAGCAAACGTGGGTGACTCTCGCGCCCATCATGTCCTGCCCCGCGGTTCGGAGGGTGAAAAGCGAAAGTCATTCCGCCTTTATTGATACTTTCGGCAATCAATAAAGTGTGCAACGGATAGCATTCGTGTTCACACAGGGTTCCTCTTTTTGAGCGACACAAAGCAAAAGCACGATCCGGCGGTAGTCGACCTCGAACGCGCGCGTGCGCAGCTGCGTTCGCGCGGCAAGGCGTCGGCCGAAGAGTTGAGCCTCGAGCTTGGAAAAATCCGCGACTTGCTCGATCGCGGACTCACGGGCCAAGCGCGTTCCCATCTGAACTCGGTCCTGGCGCGAGCGACAAATCAGCCAACGATCCTGGCGGAGGCAAGATGCGCTCTTTCGATAGCGCTCGAGATGCACGGCCAATATCGCGAGTCGCTCGATGCCGTCGCGATGTACGAAACTCCGGACAGCCGCGTCAAGCTCGATCCTGAGCTGGGCATCCGGCTGCGGGCTCAACTTGCCATCGCCTATAACTACAACGGCGATCATCCCAAAGCCATTACGCTGTTGAAATCGACTCTGAAGGAACTACCTGAAGACGATGCTCAGGTCGGAGCCGTTTACGTGGCACTGGCACGTGTCTATCGCAGCATCAGTGAGTATCCGATCGCACGCGATTATTCGCTGCGCGCGCTGGACTGTTATCGTCAAACCGCCGACTGGCGAGGCATGGCGGAAGCATATTTTGGCCTGGCAACCGCTGACGTTCATGAAGGTCAGCACGAAGCTTCGCTCGAGAATTACGAACAGGCCATCAAGCTAGTAGGCGATCACGCCGCGACAATGTTGCTCGGAAAAACCTACGCGAACATGGCCGGCGCTTGCTGGTTCCTCAGGCGACCTCACGACGGAATTCGCTATCTCGAGAAAGCGATTCAGTACTACGAGCGCACTGACAACAGAACGAATGCGGCCGATGGCTACAACAACCTCGGCATAAATCTGGTTTTGATAGGCCAATGGGATCGGGCACAGCAGGCTCTCGATCGCGCACTTTCGATCGCCACAGAGGCTGACGATCGCGGCGCGGAATTCCCGATGATTCTGGATTCATTGGGTGAGCTGCACACCTTACGCGGCGATCTCGACGAAGCTCGCGATTATTTAGAACGCGCTGTCGTCATCGCTTCGGAAAAAGGCAATCGCTGGTACGAAGGACAGGCGCGGCGCACGTTAGGGCGCTGTTATTTGGCGATGGGCCGAAGCGCGGATGCGCTGGCTGCGGCCACGCGCGCGATGGAAATGGCCGAGGAAATCGGAGACCGACAGGCCATTTGTGAGTCACACCTGCTGCTGGCCGAAGCCTATCTTGAATCCGGAGATGACCAGCAATGCGACGCTAATCTGCAAGCCGTTTTGAAGCTGGTCAACGACTCGTCGGCAGATTTGCACATCGCCGGTGAAGCGCAACGCATCCACGGGCTGCTTGAAATGGCCACGTCCCAACCAGCCAGCGCAGCGCAACACTTTGGGCGAAGTGTTTCGATCTTTGATCTAGTTGGCGACCGCTATCGTAATGCGCGCGCGCATTACGAATTGGGGCGCGCGTACGTTGTCACTCAGCCCGAACGCGCGGAAGAGCATCTGGCCCTCGCGCTGAACATCTTTCGCGAGCTGGGCGCACAGCTTGATATCAAACGCGCTGAAAAGGCGGCGGCTGACCTGGCCGCCGTCGGGCCGGAACAGCGAAAGCAGCGCGACACTGTTGTTCAGTTGCTCACGTTGCGTTTGGCGGAAGCCGTGGCTTCGCGCGAACTTCTCTTGCGCGAATTGGCGGCGGTGATCCGCCAGGAGACAAATTCGAAACAGGTAATTATTTTCGAACCCGAGCAAGCGGGCCGCCAACGCGTCGTCATCGCCCACGGCTGCGAAAAAGAGGCCGCGGAAAAACTGGCGAACGAAGTTTCGACAATCGCGGAAAGTGATCGGACAAAGTTCGCCAACAGGCGCGACGTCGCGATCATCGACTTGAGATCAGACAATGCCAGGCCGGCGACTCTTTTGATCTCGCCGCGCGATCGGGCGGTGCTGCCTGGTGGGCTTTCTCTCGATCCGCTCCTGCGTGTGGTCGAGCTGGGAATGGATGTTTGCGCGTTACGCGAGCGCAACCGCACCGGAGACGGCGACGAAGTAGAAAACACTTCTGCGGGGGCCAGCCTGATGCCCGGATTTATTCATTCGAGCCCGGCGATGACTCGCCTCGTGGAAGAAGTTCACAAAATCAGGTCTTCCGACGTCACGGTGCTGGTCACTGGCGAATCCGGGACCGGCAAGGAACTTGTTGCGCGGGCGATTCACGCTCTATCCGCCCGCCGCGAAAAGATTTTCGTGCCGTTTAATTGCACGGCCGTGCCAAAAGAGCTCTCTGAAGGCTACCTGTTCGGCTATCGCCGCGGCGCCTTCACCGGGGCTGTGAAAGATTCTGAAGGCGTCATTCGATCGGCAGCAGGCGGCACGCTGTTTCTCGATGAGATCGGCGATCTTCCGCTCGATGTGCAGCCGAAGATTCTGCGATTCTTGCAGGAGGGCGAGATTCAGCCACTCGGCGAACAGCGGCCAATCAAAGTTGACGTTCGTATCATCACCGCGACGAACACTGATTTGGAAGAGATGGTCGCACAAGGCCGTTTTCGCGAAGACTTGTACTATCGACTTAACGTGATTCGTCTGCGCGTCCCACCATTGCGCGAGCGCCGTTCCGAAATTCCGACGATCGTTAACTATTACGTCAATCATTATTCGGCAAAGTTTGGACGGCGTGACGTGCAAATAACTCCGCAGGCCGTGGATCTCTTGATGGTCGCCGACTGGCCCGGCAATGTTCGCCAGCTCTGCAACGAAATTCAGCGCGTCGTCGCGCGTGCTGAAGATGGAAACGTAATCACGCCCGAACAGTTGTCACCCGAACTGCGCCGCATGTCTGCGCCCCTCACGCCTCCGGGAGTAACTCAGATTGGAATCACCGCTGGCGGATCGCTGACGGTTCCGATGGAGAATCTCACGCTCGCAGACGCGATTGCCGAAGTTGAGCGCCGCATGATCGCCGAGGCTTTGCGCAAACACAACGGCAATATCTCGCGCGCCGCTCGCGAACTCGGCCTTACTCGCCGCGGCCTTTATCTAAAACTCGATCGTCATCAGATGACAGCGAGCGCCTGACCCGGTCGCGGCACCTCCCTGCGTCCCTGCGTCCCTGGGCTTTGCTGCAAAAGAGGGTTCTGATGCAAAAGTCGGTAGTTTGATGCAAAAGTAAAAAGGCTGCGCCCGATGATGAGCGCAGCCCTATAGCAGGCTTGCCTTACCTTGCCACGTTTAAGGGATCGCAACAGAGCGTTGCGTCTGCTACGGGTCTACCGACCCGACCACTCAAAATTCCATAGCCCGTTTGAGTGTATGTCTGCTGCTGCTTTGCCAGCGGTCAGAATTCGTGTAGCGTCGGGCTCAAACAAAAGTTTGGTCAACATAAGCTCACCATCCTTTCGTCGGACGTTGGAATTATAAGCCAGCCTCATCTTACCGCGTAGCTTGAAAGATATGCCGGAGAATGAAACCCAAGCCTATCGCGACGGCAATCGGTGCGAGAAACAATGAGCCTGAAATAGCGACACTCAGAAAAGTCGAGACAAGCGCCACGGGTATGACGATAAAAGCCTGCCTCGTCGTTGGGCGTGAAATCGCGCCCATGATAGGCAGGCATATAATCGAGGGTATCAAGCTCGCGCCAAGCCAGTAAGCTAATGCCTGAGTGAGAGACATGGCCGCGCCTTATATCACCGATGCAAAAGTGCGTCTAGCCAGTCACTTCAGGTTCTAAAAGCCAGTTCTCATCAAAACTGAGCTGAAGCGGGGTGTTCTTAAACACATAAGCAAA
>DASXTE010000037.1:0-14299 GCA_036505595.1 Pyrinomonadaceae bacterium | reverse complement strand
GCCTGCACACCGGCGCCGATGATTGCCAGCTCGCTCGCGTCTTCACGCGCGAGCGCGCGCGTGGCGACCGCGCTGACGGCCGCAGTGCGAATCTCCGTAATGGCTGACGCATTGACCAGCGCGAGCAGTTCGCCGGTTTGGCCACTGAACAAAAGGACGCCACCTTGATGCGCGTCTTTGCCAATCGCGGCGTTGTCGGGAAAAACGCAGATCGCTTTGAGCCCAAACAGCGGAACATCACCACTGCGAAACGAAGGCATCAGCGCCATCACGCCGCGAACATCGTGCGGTCGGAAGATTGTCCGCAAAGGCATCTCCGCTTCTCCGCGGGCGAGCGCCGAGAGCGCATCGGCCATCACGTCGATGCATTCGCGCATCGGGAGAAGGTGGCGGACTTGATCGTAATTGAGAATCAGGGTCTGCATCGGTAACAGGCTGTTCGCGCAAAGACGCCAAGGCCAAACGTCCCCAAAGCCACGAGACCGCGGGATGATAGCGCAACCCTCAAAATCCCGCGAATCATTGGAATCCCCTTCGAATTCAGCGTTTAACTCAGTTGGAAGCTGAGTTATGACGCGCGAACTGACGACTTCGATCGGCAGACAGACCTTGTCTCTACGCGACGGGGCAGCCGCCCTGTTCCGGCGTAAGTGGATGGTTCTGCTCATTTTCCTCACGGTGGTTGCGGGCACAATCGTTCTTACCCTCGTTCTTCCCGACAAATACGAATCACACATAAAAATTCTGGTGAAGAACCAGCGTGCCGACCTGACTATCACGCCGGCGAACGCGACCAACACGGTTGTGTCCGAAGGCGAAGTCACCGAACACCAGCTCAATTCCGAAATCGAGTTGTTGACGAGCAGAGACCTTCTGACGCAGGTCGTGAATGATTGCGGCCTGGCAGCAGCGAAGCCGGGCTTGCTCTCAAGGACGCCGCCAACGGAAGCGGTGCGCGTTGAGCGCGCGGTCAATCAGTTGTCGAAAGACCTCAACATCACGCCGGCGCGCAAGGCCAACATCATTTCGGTCTCGTACGCGTCAAACTCGCCTGAGCTTTCGGCAAAGGTTTTGAAGCGGCTCGGCGAGCTTTATCTGGAGAAGCACTTGAAGCTACATCATCCTGAAGGCGCGACTGATTTCTTCCAGAACAAAGCTGACGAGTACGAAACCCAGTTGAAGGAAGCCGAGAACCGCTTCGCGGAGTTTCAGAAGAGCAACAACCTGGTGACGCTTCAGCAGCAGAAAGACCTCACGCTGACAAAGACGGCTGAGGCGAAGGCGAATCTGATGGCCAGCGAGGCTGCCGTGAACGAAGCGACGCAACGCATCAAGCGCGTCGAACAGCAGCTTGCCGCGATGCCGGAACGCGTGCTGACTCAGAGCCGAACATTGCCGAACCAGTACTCAGCAGAGCGTCTGAACACGATGATGGTCGAATTGCAAACGCGGCGCACGCAGTTGCTCACAAAATTCAAGCCTGACGATCGTTTGGTGCGGGAAGTCGACGAACAGATTCGCATCACGCGCGAAGCGCTCGACAAAGCGGAGCACAAATCGGCGGTGGAAGAAGCGACGGGCCTGAACCCTCTGCGGCAGACGCTGGAGACGGAGTTGGCACGCGCGCGTTTGGACCAGAGCGCGGCGATGGCGCGGCGCGCGACGTTGACAGGCCAGTTGCAACAGTACCAGGCGGCTCTCGATCAGCTCGAAGGGAATACGACCAAGCACAACGATCTTCAGCGCGAACTGAAAGAGGCGGAAGAGAATTACCAGCTCTACTCGAAGAAGCGCGAAGAGTCGCGCATTGCTGACGAGTTGGATCGCCAGAAGATTACCAACGTCTCGATTGCGGAAGCGCCGGTTGCGGCGCAACTTCCGACCTCGCCGAATCGGCCTTTGAATTTGGCTTTGGGAATCGTGCTCGCCGGTTTCTTGTGCGTGGGCAGCGTGATTTCGGCTGAGTTGCTTGACGACACAGTGCATTCGGCACGGCAGCTTGAAGCAATGACCAGCGGGCCGGTGCTGGCGACGGTGCCTGAAAACGGACGAAAGATGTTGAGCCAGAGTACGCCGAGTTCACGGCAGATGAAAGTGAATCGGGTCAGAGCAGAGTTGAGTGCGTGACGCAGCACGCGACACGCACGCGTTCCAAATATGCAAGTTGAAGAACAATTAATCGAGCCAGTGTTGCCGGTTAAGGCGGCGAAGGCCAATCCCGACAAGTCGGGACGCCGGCACAATCTGCAATTGCTACTGGCGAACCTGAAGAGCGCGCGCAGCGATCTGCGCGGTGGTGCGGCGGTCGCCTTCACTTCGGCTTCCGGCGGCGAAGGCGTGACGCATGTGACCCAACTGTTTGCAGTCGAGATGGCGCGCCACACCAGCCGGCGAACGCTGGTGATTGCCGCTGATCGTCTGCAAGCGCTGGGCGTCGAAGATTACATGCAGATGCCCTGGAACTGTCATTCGACAAACATTGAAAACCTTTGGATGCTGCCGTCGCAGACGCGGCGGGTCAACGGTAACGGTTATCACGACGATGACGATCAGGAATTGCCGAGGCGCACGCACCTGATGCGCATGGGCAAGCAAGAAGAAGAGTTGGACACCGGTCTGAATTCAGTCGATGCGCTGCGCGTCAGTTTCGACAACATCCTGATTGATTGTGGGCCGCTGCATGAATCGGCTGACGCGGCGGTGTTGGCCTCGAGCGTTGACGGCGTTGTGATTGTCGTCGAAGCCGGACGCTCGCGCCGCGATCAGATCGTAAACGCGCAGCGAACAATCGAACAGGCTGGCGGCAAGTTTCTCGGTTTCGTTCTGAATAAGCGGCGCTATCCGGTGCCGGAGTGGCTTTACCGAAGACTTTAAGAATTCGCGCGCGAGCCGCCTGCGCGTAGGTGCGCGCAGGGATGCGCGCGAACCGCCTGCACGGATGCAGGCGATCCGTTTCTCCTCGCTCTTCAACTAGAGCGTGGGGTCAGGGAGAGGGATTTCGTCGCGCGTCATGCCCTCTCCCTAAAATTTCCAGGTGATGAAGAATCCCTCTCCCAGAGGGAGAGGGGCAGGAAGCAAAAACTATGAAGCACCGATTTATCTTACTTATCGCGATGATCGTTCTCTCGGCACCTGTCGTGCTCATCAAGGCGCAGGATCGGCCGCCGCGACTCACGACCGTGACTGAAGAGCGCTACCGTCTACAGCCCGGCGACGTTTTGGAAATTCAGTACCGTTATTCGCCGGAGTTCAACCAGACGGTGACGGTGCAACCGGACGGTTATGTCTCGCTCGAGATTGGCGGCGACGTGAAGGTCGCTGGAATGACGGTTGAGCAGACGCGGCAAGTGATTCTGAGACGCGCCAGCGCACGCTTGCGCGATCCGGTCGCGACGATCGTCCTGAAGGAATTTCAGAAGCCTTACTTCGTGGTGGCTGGGGAAGTCACCCAACCCGGCAAGATCGAAATGCGCGAACGCGTGACGGCGATTCAGGCAATCATGCTGGCCGGCGGCATGAAAGAGACAGCGCGTTCCTCGCAGGTGGTCGTCTTTCGCCAAATCAACTCCGACATTGCCGAAGTGAAACTCCTGAACCTGAAGAACATTCGGCGCACCAGCGATCTGGAGAACGACTTGACGCTGCAACCAGGCGACATGGTTTATGTGCCTCGCGACAAGATTTCAAAGATCGAGCGCTTCATGAGACTGGCAAACATCGCTGCGTTTATAGCGCCGAGATTCTGACATTTGGAGTGCGGCGGCTTGACGCCGCTTTGGAAGTCCCATGACGGAGTTCGCACAACAAAAGCGGTGTCAGGCCGCCGCACTCCAAAACAACAAATGACTGCACGATACGGAGCCCTCTCGAACTTCTTTCTGAAGGTCAGCGACCTCAGTCTGGTGCTCTGCGCGCTCGCGCTCACGATCGTGCTGCGCTATTCGCCGACACACAACGTCGGCTTCGCGTTTGATTATCTTTCGGAACGCATCAAGATCAGCAACGCTTTGCTCGGCATCGCGCTGTTGATTACGTGGCATCTGGCGTTTGCCGTTCAGGGACTCTACCTTTCGCATCGCTTCGCCAGCCAACGAAAAGAGCTAAAAGAGATCGCGCAGGCCGTCCTCTTCTGTTCGGCGGTACTGCTGATTGGCGCTCAAGCCGGTGGCTGGCCCACGATCAATTTCGTCACAGTAGCGCTGTTTGCGGTGATTAGCTTTGTTTTTGTTGCCGCAATGCGCATGTTGCTGCGGCTGAATTTAAGGCGCTTGCGCAAACGCGGGCACAACGTGAAGTCGCTGCTGATTGTCGGCGGTGGTGCGCGCAGCCGGGCTTTTGCCGCCCGAATAAAAAAACGCCAGGACCTGGGCTACAAGCTGGTGGGCTATGTTGATAGCGATCCGGCCTTTGCTGACGATTCTATTGCCGGCGCGCCGTGGCTGGGCAAACTCGACGAACTGCCGACGATTCTGGCGAATGAAATCATCGACGAGGCCGCGATCGCTCTGCCCATCAAATCGCATTACAGCCAAATCGAATCAGCGGTAGCGCTGTTGGAAGAGCAGGGAATCACCACGCATCTTTTGTCAGACCTGTTCCCGCAAAAGCTGGCGCGCTCGCATAGCGGCGAGTTGGACGGCGTGCCGATCGTTTCTTTGCACAGTGTGCCGCCGTTCAGTTGGCGCACGGAAGCGAAGCGCTTGATCGATGTCGTGGTCGGAACCGCACTGCTCGTCATGTTAGCGCCGCTGTTTGTGTTGGCGGCGATCGCGATCAAGTTGGATTCGCCGGGGCCGGTTTTCTTTGTTCAGGATCGCTTCGGCCTGAACAAGCGACGCTTTCGGATGCTGAAGTTCCGGACGATGCGCGCGGATGCCGAGGCCAGGATGGAAGAGCTCGAACACCTCAACGAAAAGTCCGGACCGATTTTCAAAATCAAAAATGACCCCCGCATTACTCACGTCGGCCGCTGGCTGCGCAAGACGAGCATCGATGAACTGCCGCAACTGATCAATGTGCTCCTTGGAGACATGAGCATTGTCGGGCCCAGGCCGCTGTCGGTGCGGGACGCGCTGCGGATGGAACTCGCATGGCAGAAACGAAGATTCAGCGTCAAGCCGGGCCTGACGTGCCTCTGGCAGGTGTCCGGCCGCAGCAATCTTTCATTCGAACAGTGGATGGAGCTTGATTTGGAATACATCGATCGCTGGTCGCTGAAACTTGACGCTTCGATTTTGCTGCGAACGATTCCCGCGATTATGTCGGCGCGCGGCGCCAGCTAGCTCTCACATGCCGAATGCGCAACAGACGAAGTTTTTTCCGGCCGACCTGGTCGAAGTGCGTCCGCTGAACGAGATCCTCGCGACATTGGATGAGCAAGCGTACGTGCGCCGGCATCGCTTCGGCGTCGGCTTACTGTGGAGCGATACGTTCGAAACCGGTGGAACTATTGCACGGCTAATCTAATGATCATTCGAAACGCCAGACTGATTTTCTCTACCAACGTGGCCATCACGTTGTTTTCGGTTGTGAGCAGCCTGGTCGGCGCGCGCGCCCTCGGCCCCGCGGGCCGCGGCGATCTTCTGCTGATCACGCTTTGGCCGATCCTAATCGCGATGCTGATCGAGATGGGGCTACCAAATGCCTACCGTTACTGGACTGCAAAAGATCCAACACGGATCTCGGCGCTGTTTTCCAATGCGATTATCTACACGCTCGCGATGAGCGTAATCAGTTTCGTCGTCGGAGGTCTACTAGTGCCGCGGCTGCTCGGACACCGCGATTCCCAAGTAATGCTGCTGGTGCGCATCTACATGATCAATATCGGGGGCGTCGTGATGCTCAGTTTGATGCGTGGGCTGCTCGAAGGGACACGGCGTTTCGGTTGGTCGGGCGCGGCGCGCTTCATCTTCTTTGGTGTGCAGGCGATCGGCTTTGCGGTTCTTTGGTCCGTAGGCCGTCTGACTGTCGCAACTGCGACTTACACGATGATTCTTTCGCAGGCGGTATCGATGTCGCTCGCCATCGGCGCCGTCATACGTCAGCTTCATCCGCGTTGGCAACCAAGCTGGCGCGAGTTCAGGACTTCGATGAGCTATGGCCTGCGGGATTACGCGGGGGTGCTGGCTGACTATGCGACTCTGCGTTTGGATCAATTGGTGCTTGGAGCTACCGCCGCGAATGCTGCGGTCGGGCTTTACGTGGTGGCGGTGCGACTATCTGAAACGACGACTTTCATTGCGGGCGCGGCGGCTGATGCCTTGATGCCTGAGGTCGCGCGTTCCGGCAAAGACGATCGACCCGAAGCATTGTTGGCAAAGACTCTGCGGCTGACGTTGTATGCGAACCTCATCATCCTGGTGCCGCTGTGGATTGCCGCGCCCGTCATGCTGCGGATTCTGTTTGGCTCGAGCTTTGTGGCCGCGACAAGCGCCTTTCGCTGGCTCTTGATTGCGGCGATTGCGTGGAGCGCCGGCTCGATCGTGATCCGCGGACTGCAAGGGTTTGGCTATCCCGGCATGACAACCATTGCGCGATTTTTCTCGGCGGGAGTTACCGTTGTTGCGTTGGTCGTGCTCCTGCCCCGAATGGGAATCACGGGCGCGGCGATCGCCTCGCTGATTGGCTACAGCGTGCTTTTTGCCGTGTCGCTGTTCGCGCTGATTCAGCGGCGGCGTCTGGCAGTCTGGCAATACTTGCGGCCGCAACGTCACGACATTCCATTCGCGCAACTGCGGTCAATGGCCAACCTAAGTATGCTCACCGCGCGGAGCACGGAGTAATAAGACTTGAGCGCCACCGTCCAACAAACATTGCCGCGACCACGGAAGCTCGCCATCCTCTGGATGGCGCCGCTGCAAGCCGCAAGTTTGTTCACGGTCTGGGCCATTGGAGCGGGGGCAGAGAGTTTGCGCATGTGGATCCTCGCAGCGCTGGTTTGGCTGATGTCGATGCCACTCCTGGCTGGTATCGAAGGCACGCTCGTCGCGATGATGCTCTTCGAGCCGCTGCGCGGGCTTCTGCGTCGCGCGCAATACCTGCTGGTAAGTTATTCCGCCGAAGATCCGATCCACGTTGTAACTCCGATTGTCACAATCATCGCGTTCACAGTACTGGTAAGCAGACACCGCTTTCATCAATTTTGGTCAACTCCGCTCGCTGGTTGGGTGTCAGTGCTGGGCTTAATCTTCTTTTTGGAAATCTTCAATCCACTTCAGGGCGGTTTGTACGTTGGTCTGAGCGGTTCGTTGTTCGTCCTGGTGCCTTTGGTCTGGTTTTACTTTGGCCAGGCCGCCAGCGAAAAGTTGGTTTACTGGGCGCTGTGCCTGATCGTGCTCGTCGGAATTGTCGGGTCGCTCTACGGCTTGTATCAATTGGTGTTCGGCTATCCCGCGTTCGAGCAGTACTGGATTGACAACACAGACTTTTATCAATCGATCGCGGTCGGCCACGTTATGCGGGCGCTGGGGACCTTCAGCAGCGCCGAAGAATGGGGACGCTACACTGAGATTGGCGGCATCGTCGCACTTGGTTTCGCGATGACGACGAAACGGGTGAAGGCGCGCGCTGGCTGGCTCGTTTGTTTTGCGGCGCTGGTGGGCGCAATTCTGTTGAGCGGCCAGCGAACCGCCGTTTTTGGACTGCTAGTTGGAATCGTTGCGCTGCTCATGTTCAGCGCGCGGAACTGGCGAGTCGGAGCAGTGCGAGTCGCGGCGTTGCTGATTCCGCTCGTGCTGTTGTTCGTTTTCATGCAGGCGCCGACCGACGACGAGGTTTGGGGCAAAGCCGAAGACGAGCGTGTTGGCGCAGTCCTCAGTCACACGCAGCGCGGGACGCTGAAGCCGACCGAAGAAGACAGCCTGCAAGTCCGTTTAGAGAATTGGGGCTATCTCATCACGTCGGTCATTCCATATCGCCCGCTGGGCGCGGGCATTGGCGCGGGTTCGCTGAGCGATGCGCGCAGCAATCGCGACTCAGATTTGCCGCCCATCGATAATTTCATTCTGGTGCTGGCGATTAGTTGCGGGATTCCGGCGGCACTGATCTTCGTTTGGATTCTGCTGCGCGCGTTTTGGCTTTCAGTCCGACTCACCCGCAGCGCGGAATCGGGTACGCGCAATGCGAGCATCGCTCTGGTTGTCGCCGCGATCATGCCGGCGCTGTTTCTGAATTCGGTATTCGGGTTGACGTTCTCGATCTATTCGGTGGCGCCGGTTGCATGGTTGCTGATCGGCTGGGTGAGCGCGGAAGCGTTTCGCGCTCGCGCGGAACCCGAACGCGAGGTGCTGGTTATCTGATTCGATGAAGATTCTGTTCTACAACCACACTGGGCAGGTCAGCGGCGCTGAGCGCGTGCTGGAAATGATTCTCAACGGAATCGATCGAGCGCGCTACGATTGCGTGGTAGCGTGTCCCGAGAAAAGCAGACTGATCGGGTTGATGAATGACACAGGCGAGCGAACGCGCGGCTTGCGTCTCCTGGAAGCTCGGTTTACCTGGCGGCCGGATCGACTGGTCCGCTATCTGCTCTCGTTCGTGCAAGTGATTCGCGATGGGCGCGCGCTCGTCAAGGAAGAGGCTCCTGACGTCGTTCACGCGAACAGCATTCGCGCCGGAATTGTCATGGCGGCGGCGACCATTGGCTTGCGCGTGCCGGTCATCTGGCACGCACACGACATTTTGCCGCAGCATCCACTCAGCACGTTGGTGCGGCTGTTTGCGGCAGCGTCGTCTCGCAACCGAATCGTGGCCGTATCCAATGCAGTCGCCGAACGATTTCGCGGAAGTGTGTTGAGACCCTTTGCGAAGCGAGTTCCCATTCGCGTCGTTCACAACGCAGTGGATTTGGAAAAATTTCAGCCGAATAAGACGGCAGGATCGGAAGCTCGGGCAAGACTGGGTCTTACGAACGCGCAGCCCGTCGTCGGCATTGTCGGTCAATTGACACCACGCAAAGGCCAGCTTGAACTGATTGAATCTTTTGCTGACGTCGTGCGTCAAATTCCCGAAGCTGTTCTGCTTATCGTTGGTGAACCGCTTTTCAATCGCGACGAGGAATACGCAGAGCAACTGCAAGAGACTGTTGGTTCGCTCGGCATGGGCGAGCGCATCCGATTTCTCGGCGCGCGAAATGACGTTCCACAGTTAATCCAGGCAATGGACGTCCTCGTCGTGAACTCGCAACAAGAGCCTTTCGCATTGACCGTGCTCGAAGGATTGGCGAGCGGCATCGCCGTTCTTGCCACTGCTGTCGGCGGCACGCCGGAAATGATTAGTGACGGTGACAATGGATGTTTAGTGCCCCGATGTGACAACGAAGCTTTGGCCCGGATGCTTGTTACATTGCTGCAAGACGATCAGCGGCGCGCGCAACTGGGGCGTAATGCCCGACGGTCGGCGATTGCTTGCTTTTCAATCGATCGATTCATTCGCGAGATCGATTCACTCTACTCAGAACTCAATCGTTCCGCGGATCAGAAACTAACTCACCAAATCCTCGACAACAAACTCGCATTAGACTGAAATTCGGACACTTTTCGGAGTTTATTTCTATGACTGCCGGAGAGATACTGCTTGTCCAGGATTGCACTCGTACACGACTATTTTGTTCAGATGGGCGGGGCCGAGCGCGTGGCTGAAGCCATGCACGATTCGTTTCCGTCCGCGCCAATGTATACCACGGTGGCACTGCCGCAAAGCCTGCCACAGCGGCTGCGCAACGCTGACATTCGCACTTCACCACTGCAAAAACTTCCGGCCATCGACCGAAAGTTTCGTCACTATTTCATGCTTTACCCGTTCGCCGTCGAGCATTTCGATCTCTCTGAGTACGATCTGATTTTCAGCAGCAGCTCAGGCTACGCGAAAGGCGTGCATCGTCGTCGCAACGCGATTCATGTCTGCTACTGCCACACGCCGATGCGTTGGGTTTGGCGCTACGAAGATTACGTCGCGCGCGAAAAGTTTGGCCGCATCGCGCGCGCGATTCTGCCGTTTCTGCTTTGGCCTTTGCGAAAATGGGACTTGCGCGCGTCCAAGCAGCCGAACTACTACATTGCAAATTCGCGCCTGGTCGCGCAGCGAATCAAGAAAATCTACGGCCGTGAAGCGCATGTCATTCCGCCGCCGATCGAAGTTAACCGGTTTCACATGTCGGACGAGATTGAGGATTACTATCTGGTGCTCTCGCGCCTGATGCCTTACAAGCGGATCGATTTGGCGATTGAAGCATGCAAGCGATTGAATCGCCGGCTGATCGTCATTGGCGACGGGCCAGACCGCGCGCGGCTGGAAAAAATCGCGGACGATCGCATCGAGTTTCTGGGACGACAGCCGGACAAGATTGTGAATTATTACGCCGCTCGCTGCCGGGCGCTGCTGTTTCCGGGCGAGGAAGATTTTGGGATGGCGCCGCTTGAGGCGAACGCTTCGGGCCGGCCGGTGATTGCTTATCGCGGCGGCGGCGCAGTCGAAACAGTCGAGGAAGACGTGACCGGTGTCTTCTTTGACCAGGCCAACAGCAGGTCTCTGGCCGAAGCAATCGAAAAGTTTGAAGGCATGCAGTTCGACCAGTACACGCTACGCCGGCATGCAGAGAAATTTGATCGGAGTGTATTTACGTTTCGAGTGTTGCAATTTCTTGGCTCGGTTGCGCCCAGTTCCTGTTCGGAAGATTTGCTGACCGGCGCGCGTTTGCTTTCGCAGAATATTTCGCGGCGTGTGTGGCCGCGGCTGGCTTTGGTTGGGTGACATGATGATGCAGACAGCTTCAATCGTAGATTTGGAAAAGATGGTTCGGCGGCCGGCGAATCTACAAGTCGACACGGCGGTCTCGAGCAGTTCGCTGCAAATGGGCGGCGCGTTGCCGTGTTTGATTCAGCCCACGTCGCGAACAATTGATTTAGCCGAATGGCTTGAATCGAATCGAGAAGAGTTTGACAAGCGACTGCTCACCTGTGGCGGGATTCTCTTTCGCGGCTTTGCGATCGAGTCCGTCGAGCACTTTGAGAAACTAATCGAAACAGTTTCTGGCCGGCTGCTTGACTACACCTATCGTTCGACGCCCCGCACAGTTGTCAGCGGCAAAATCTACACGTCAACAGAATACCCACCGCACCAGTCGATTCCGCTGCACAACGAGAACTCTTACACGCAGAACTGGCCGATGAAGATCTGGTTCTTCAGCCGCGTGTGCGCGAGTGTTGGCGGTGAAACACCAATCGCGGACAGTCGGCGCGTCTATCGGCGCATCCCGCACGAAGTGCGCGAACGATTCGCGACGAAGGGCGTGATGTACGTACGCAACTACGGTAGTGGATTCGATCTTCCGTGGCAGGAAGTCTTTCAGACCAACGATCGAGCGGAAGTTGAGAACTACTGCGCCGCGGCTGGAATTCAGATTGAATGGTTGCCCGACGATCGACTGCGAACGCGGCAGGTGTGCCAGGCAGTCGCATCGCATCCTGCGATTGGCGAAATGGTTTGGTTTAATCAGGCGCATCTGTTCCACGTTTCACGCTTGCCGGCGGAAGTGCGCGAAGCGATGGCGACCATTTTCGCGGAAGAGGATTTGCCGAGGAATGTTTACTACTCCGACGGCAGCGCGATCTCCTCGGAGGATCTTGATCTCATCTGCGCGGCCTACGAGCAGGAGAAAGTCGTTTTCCCCTGGCAAGCCGGTGATGTACTACTGCTCGACAACATGCTCGCGGCCCACGCGCGCAATCCTTTTACCGGCAAACGAGAAGTGGTTGTGGGCATGGCTGAGCCGTACAGCGAAATCCGAGCGCGAGTCTAAGATGGCCGTCTTTGCAACAAGACAAGTTCGCGAAGCTGTGAGCCCGCCGGCCGGCAAGTGGCTATCGGCTCCTGCCAAGCTGAGAATTGCTGAATACGACGCACATATTTGGCAAATCGACTTATCGTGTGCATCATCGGCCTCTTGCGACTCAGTCCTTTCGCCCGAAGAAGAGGAGCGGGCCGCACGCTTTCATTTTGAAACCGATCGACGACGCTTCAAGATCGCTCATAGTAGTCTCCGCATGATTCTCGGGCGTTACCTGAATCTGCCGGCCGCAGAGTTAACTTTCGGTCAGACACACTACGGCAAGCCGTTTCTCGTCAATCCCGAAGCTTCAGGCTTGCTCTTCAACATGTCTCATTCAGAAGACCTGGCAGTGATTTCGGTGGCGCGCGAACGTGAAGTGGGAATCGACATTGAGTTCATGCGCGCCGACTTTGCCACTAACGAAGTTGCCGAACATTTCTTCTCGGTAGCTGAGCTTTACACGTTGTCCGGTTTAGATCCACACCAGCGCACCCGTGCGTTCTTCGATTGCTGGACGCGCAAGGAGGCTTATGTGAAAGCGCGTGGCGAAGGACTGTCGATGCCACTCGATGTCTTCGACGTGTCGCTCGCCCCTGATTCGCCTGCGGCATTGCTTCGGAACCGAAAGGACGAATCCGAAACGTCGCGATGGATTCTCTCTGACATCGAGCTGCCCGCGAACTATGTCGGCGCACTGGCGATCGAAGTCAAGCCTTCGCCGCTGCGCATCCGGCGATTCGCCTTCCGCAACTAGCATCGATGAAGATGCGCGCTGTAATTCTTTTTCTTTCACTCTGCCTTTCCATCTCGACTTGCGCAAACCATGCGGCCGAGAATTGCGCGGAAACGTGGACGCCACGAGCTCTGCCCCAATCGTTCCCGTCGGGCACTGGCGTTAACATTCACTTCACCGATGGGCAATCCGGTGAAATCAAGATGATCGCCGACGCAGGCTTTCGCTGGGTGCGCATGGATTTCAAATGGGAAGAGACGGAAAAGGCGCGCGGCGTTTACGACTTTGCGCCGTATGAACGTCTGATGGCCGCGCTGGACGAAAATCACCTCCGCGCGTACTTCATCCTCGATTACGGCAACCCGCTGTACACGCCTGACAAAGCCGTGCGGACAGAAGAAGCTCGTCAGGCGTTCGCGCGCTGGGCTGTCGCTGCAGCAAAGCACTTTCAGGATCGCGGAATAATCTGGGAGCTTTTCAACGAACCTGACATAGAGATCTTCTGGCCGCCGCAGCCGAACGTTGACGAATACATCGCGCTCGCGTTGACCGTCGGCCGCGCGTGGCGTGCTGAGGCGCCTAACGAAAAGCTGATTGGCCCAGCGACCGCCGCCATCGACGTTCCATTTCTCGAAGCGTGCTTCAAGGCCGGCCTGCTCCAATATTGGTCGGGCGTTTCGGTTCATCCTTACCGCAAGACTGGCCCCGAAACTGCGGCAGCGGATTACTGCCGCCTGCGAAAGATCATTCAGTCGTACAAGGGCGGGGCGTTCGACTCAGTCCCGATAGTTTCCGGAGAATGGGGTTACTCAGCCGTCCTGGGTAGGCTGAACGAAACGCAGCAAGCGGAGCTGCTCGCGCGAGAATTGCTGACGAATGCGGCGAACGGGATTCCAATTTCGATTTGGTATGACTGGCGCGACGATGGTGCGGACGCTTCCGAACCTGAGCATCGTTTTGGAATTGTGCGTAATGAATATCGCACGAACAGCAATTATCCATTCGAGCCGAAACCTGCATATTTCGCCGCAAAAACAGTGAACGGATTCCTCGACGGCTTCAATTTCGAAAAGCGTGTTTCAGTTCGTAGCTCTGAAGATTTTGTGCTTCTGTTTTCGCGGGGAGGTGTGCAGCGCATTGCTGCCTGGACCACCGCTTCGAGGCCTCACACACTCAACATTCTGCTTCCGAACGGCACTTACATAATCAATAACTTGAGTGGCGCGAAAGTTCGTGACGTATCAAGCAATTCGAACGGCGTCTCAGTCGAACTCTCAACATCTCCGATTTTCATCACTGCCAAGAACTAACCAAACGTCGGCTTTTCATACTGCATGGCGCTCAACCTGACATCCTCGCGTACATTCGGCAAACGGGAATGGTCGTCATCTCAAGTTTTTGCGCGCCGGCGGGTAGCAGCATTATTATTCGGTCGCTGGCATGTTGCTTGCCCTTTTGCAGGTTCGATTCCGTTTCTAAAAGAAGGAGGTCGCTGTGAAGAGAACCCTGATTGCATCGACGCTGGTGACGTTGATTCTGGCGCTGGCCGGTTGTCAACAAACTCAGCAGTCGAACGCCAACACTAACTCAACTGAAACCGCCACGCGCAGTGGTCCGGACAATTCGGAAATATCGACGACAGCAAACAACGGCACGAGGACTGAGACACGCACGTTCAGTAACAACCCGCGCGTGTCGAAAGTCGTAGTGACGACGCGCAACGGCCAACGAACCACGAC
>DASXTE010000036.1:0-2610 GCA_036505595.1 Pyrinomonadaceae bacterium | reverse complement strand
CGGCCGACGTAAATGCCGCTGCGGCCAACCTGAAAAATGATCGTGTTGCCGCCATTAGGCGTCTTTTGCAGCACGGGCTTTTCCATGAACGTATGGGTGTGGGCGCTGGCGATAAAATCGATGCCGTCCACCTGCGAAGCTACTTGTGTATCGCCAATCTCATCGGGGTCTTTCGGCTTCGGGTAGTAACCAAGGTGCGACATGCCAAGCACCAGCCCGCACTTCTCCTGTTCGCGCAAAAGCTTTACGACGCCGCGCGACATGCGTACCGGATCGAGATACTTCAGCGGCTGAAAATTCTCTGGCGTAATCAAGCCTATCGGGCTGATGCCTAAACCAAACAGGCCGACCCGCACGCCGCCGACTTCTTTCACGACATGAGTCTTGACCTTCTTCTCAAGCGCACTGCCGCGCACGTCGTAGTTCGTCGAGACGATGTCGAAATTCGCAAACTGTAAGGCCTTGGCGAGCGATTCGACGCCGTTATCGAATTCATGATTGCCAATTGTGCCGGCGTCGTAACCAATCAGGGACATCGCTTTGTACTCGACTTCGCCTTTGTAGAAATTGAAGTACGGCGTGCCCTGCAACACGTCGCCGGCATCAATCAAAAGCGTGTTCGGGTTCTCTTTGCGAATCCGTTTCACCAGGGTTGCGCGACGCGCGACGCCGCCTTTGTCCGGATAGGTCTTGTCATTCGAGAGGATTGGATCGATTTGCGAGTGCGTGTCGTTCGTGTGCAGCACCGTGATGACTGTCTCGCCCCTCGCGGGTTCGAGCAAAGGCTCCCACAACGCGCGGCTTGAATTGCTCGCATGAAAAAGTGATGAAGACCGAACAAGCGGCAGGGAAATGCCGGCGATGGCTGCGGTCTTCAGAAAATCGCGTCGTGTGGTCATGCTCGGGTTTACTGCGGCCGCGACTCCTGGGTCGGCGCCGACTTCGTGCGATCGATCGAGAAACGGCCATCGAGGTTCGGTTTTATGGCACGACCGGCCGCCGTCTCGGATTTTACGTATGCGATCATCGCGTCGCGCAGCGTTATTCCCAACGGCCGCAAATTCTTTCCTTCGCGCAGGACCGCATAGCGGTCACCGCCGACGTTCACCAGATAATCGATCGTCACAATGCGATAGGTTGCTTTCGGATCGATTTCTTTCTCGCCGGCCGGCGTGCGCAGCTTCGCACTCTCGACTTCAGAAGTCTTGTCGGGTTTCGTGAAGTAAACGATGCGCGCGCCGGATTGTGCTTCGCGGCTGGAAAGAATCAAGCCCAGCAACCTGGTGAACTGCTCACCGGTCAATTCAATCGTCACGAGCGCGTTTTCGAAAGGCAGCAACTCAAAAATATCCCGCGCGCGCAACTCGCCCGCGCTGATCGCGCTGCGCCGCAGGCCGCCGCCGTTCATCAGCGCGAGATCGACGGGCTGACCGAGCTTGAGACTCGCTTGCGAGCGCATGCCGTCGGTGACGAAGTTACCCATCGAGCCGGCGCCCATCCCGCCTTTGCGCAACTCGCCCGTCAGACTTCCAATCACGGCGTCCAGTTCGCGTACTTTAGGACTGTAGGCCGCGAGCATCTTGTCGACGGCCGGATCGTCTGGGATCGAGTTATCTACGGGCAGTTCGGAAGCACTCGCATGAAGATCGGCGGGTGTTGGTTGCGGCGCAGGCTTCGGCGCGGCCTGAGCAAATGTGCCGGAGCAGCTCGCGCCAATTAGCACCAGCAGAAACGCCAGCCGGCGCGCGCTGTTCGAGAGGTTTTTCGTCATCGAGCCTTCGTGATGCAAATATAACAGGTCAATAACGTTCCGAAAATTGACCCGAAAAAGGGAGGAGCAATAGTATCTCGCACAATTCGATGCGCGCAAACCCTTGAGAGTTCCGACTTCAGTCGGCAAGTTGATTGCTCGCGACGAAATTGTTTCAAAAGCAGAACCAAACTCAGATTTGAACTCTGAACTTCGTTATCGCTAACATAAGGGAGGAAATCTTGGCGACAACACAGGCAAGTCTAATGTCGGAATTTACGAACCCGAATCTGGAAGTTCTCATCACCACGGATCAAATTCAGAACCGAATCCGCGAATTGGGCGCGGAAGTAGCGCGCGATTACGCGGGAAAGAATCCGCTGCTGATCGGCGTGCTGAAAGGCGCATGCACGTTTCTCAGCGACCTGATGCGCGCGACGGACATTCCCCTGGGCATCGAATTCATGGCCATCTCGAGTTACGGTTCGGCGATGCGAACTTCCGGTGAGGTGCGCATCCTGAAAGATCTCGACGTAGCGATCGAAGGGCGCCACATCCTGGTCGTCGAAGATATCGTCGATACCGGGCTGACGTTGAATTATCTTTTGGCAAATCTGAAGTCGCGTGGCGCGGCCAGCGTAAAACTGGCGGCACTGCTGGATAAATACGAGCGCCGCGAAAAAGACGTGCCGATCGACTATCTCGGGTTTCAGATTCCGGACAAGTTCGTCGTCGGTTATGGGTTGGATTACGCGGAGCGCTATCGCAACTTGCCGTATATCGCGGTTGTCAAGAACCCAGAAGGTTAGTTAGATGTCAGTCGCGACGGCGGATGAGGCTCGACGGATTCGTTTCGCGAT
>DASXTE010000035.1:0-9035 GCA_036505595.1 Pyrinomonadaceae bacterium | reverse complement strand
CGTCTGGCAGATTAGCCAGGCTCGTCAAAAGGAGACGAACGAAATGACAGTGAAAAAGTATTTGAAAGAATCAATCAGAGTCGGTGATCGCGATCTCACCGTGGAAGTTGGTCGCGTTGCTAAACAGGCAGACGGATCCTGCGTGATCCGTTATGGCGACACAATGTTGTTATGTGCTGCGGTTGGCTCCCTAAGCCCGCGCGAAGGAATCGATTTCTTTCCGCTGACGATTGAGTACCGTGAGGCGTTCTTTGCGGCAGGTCGAATTCCCGGGAATTATTTCCGACGTGAAGGGCGGCCAAACGAAAAGGAAGTTATCACGAGCCGCCTTATCGATCGGCCTTGCCGGCCGCTCTTCACCGAAGGTTATCGCAACGAAACGCAGGTAGTCGCTTCCGTAATCTCGGCCGATCCGGATAACAATCCGGATGTGATCGCGATTACCGGCGCTTCATGCGCGCTGTACCTTTCGGACATTCCCTTTCCGAACCCAATCGCCGGCGTGCGCGTCGGATTAATCGATGGGCGCTACGTCGTGAATCCGACATACAACGAGATTCGCGAATCGAAACTAAACCTAATCGTCGCGGGCACTGAAGAAGCGATCGTGATGGTCGAAGCCGGCGCGCAGGAAGTCTCGGAAGCGATCATGGTCGAGGCGTTGATGCTGGCGCATAAGGAAATCAATCGCCTGTGTCGTTGGCAAAAGGAGCTTTACAAGGCACTTGGTATCGAGAAACGCGCGGTCGAACCGCCCGTTCTGAACGAAGAAATGCTCGGCGAAATTGAGCGAAATTACACCGAGCGCTTGCGCGCGGCGCTCGACACTACCGGCCAGGAGAAGCGCTCCAGTTACGCCGCGGTTGATGCGCTGAAGAAGGAAGTCGTCGAAGGCTATCCGGAAGATCAGCCCGAGCAGCGACAGATGGCCAAGAAGATTTTTGATCATCTGAAGGAAAAGATTTTCCGCGACGATATTCTCAATCATCGCCGCCGTCCCGATGGCCGGCGCTTCTCAGAGATTCGCGCAATTAACTGCGAAGTTGGTTGGTTGCCGCGCACGCACGGGTCAGCGCTGTTCACTCGGGGTGAGACGCAGGCGCTCGTCACGACGACGCTCGGTACGAAGGAAGACGAGCAGTTCATGGATGATCTCGAAAAGGGAGAGGTCAAGCGTCGATTCATGCTGAACTACAACTTCCCGCCGTATTCAGTCGGCGAAACCGGACGCTTCGGCAGTCCCGGTCGTCGCGAGATCGGCCACGGCGCTTTGGCGCGTCGCGCGCTCGAAGCCGTGCTCCCCGACGACACGACGTTTCCGTACACGATCCGGATCGTGTCGGACATCACTGAATCAAACGGGTCATCGTCCATGGCTACAGTTTGCGGCGGTTCGCTGGCGCTGATGGATGCGGGCGTGCCGCTGAAATCCTCTGTTGCCGGTGTCGCAATGGGCCTGGTGATGGAGGGCAACAAGTACGCGATTCTGACCGACATCGCCGGTGCGGAAGATCATTACGGCGACATGGACTTCAAAGTCTCGGGAACGCACGACGGAATTACGGCGCTCCAAATGGATATCAAGATCGCCGGAGTCAACGCGCAGATCATGGCCGAAGCGCTGGAGCAGGCAAAGAAGGGTCGCCTCTACATCC
Source organism: Pyrinomonadaceae bacterium (assembly GCA_036505595.1). Taxonomy (GTDB): domain Bacteria; phylum Acidobacteriota; class Blastocatellia; order Pyrinomonadales; family Pyrinomonadaceae; genus UBA11740. The sequence continues at coordinate 7,380 of DASXTE010000035.1, read as the reverse complement.
TCGGTTTGATGGAGCAGGCACTGCCGGAAGCTCGCACAGCTATTTCGCCGCACGCGCCGCGCATCATCAAGATCAAGATCAATCCCGATAAGATTCGCGACGTCATCGGACCGGGCGGCAAGGTCATCCGCGCCCTCGTTGAAGAAACGGGTGCGAAGATCGATGTCGAGGACGACGGCACGGTCTCGATCGCGACTGCCGATGGGGCAGCGGCCGAGGCTGCCGTCAACCGGATCAAAGGTCTGACCGCGGAAGCCGAGATAGGCGAAACCTACGTCGGCACAGTCAGTCGGATCGTCGATTTCGGTGCTTTCGTCGAAATCTTCCCGGGCACGGATGGTTTGTTGCACATCTCGGAAATCGCCGACCGGCGCATTCGCGACGTTCGTGACGAGTTGCGCGAGGGCCAGCAAATCATGGTCAAATGCATCGGCAAGGAAGGCAACAAGATCAAGCTTTCTCGCAAAGCTGTCCTGCATGACGAAGCTCGGCAGGCCGAGGCCGCAAGCAGTCACGAATAAGGGATTGATATCAGGGCGGTTGACCAAACCGCCCTTAATTCGCGAGCCACTGAACGTCTTCATATTTTAGTGCGTCCTTCCTGGAAAACGCGATAGCAGAAAACGGTTGACATGAGTCGGTTTGCAAATATAATTGCGCGCATAACGCTCCCTACCGCTCACATCACCGTGATGTCCCCGGTAGCTGGCATTCCCTAATCAGCAGCAGTTTTTCAAAACGTGAAGTCGCCCGGAATTACATTCTTCTCCTGGGTTGCCGTATTCGTCGTGGGAGTCTGCGCAGTCATGGTTCTCAGCAAAGGCATTTCCGAACCCGGGCGGACCAGTCCGATACTAACTATAAAGGGCATTTCCCGAGATGGCGTCGTGCTGATCACGCCGTCAGACCCAGATTTCAAACTCGAGCTATCCTCCCTGTTAAAAGGGAAAGATAGCCGAGCGAAAGCATTGATTGATGCGGCGATGCCCTTCTGCGTGTTTGTAAAGAACACGAATAATGAAGACATAGTTGGATGTAGTCTGCAGTGGGATATTGTTAGAGCCGACGGCACAACCACAACGAGAGGGACCTCTCATAGCTCGCCTGGAAGTCTGACGGGTTTAAGAGCGGCGGACCCCGCGATGGTGGGACGCACGTCTTTAGTCAATGCAAAGAGCACTAGATTCTTCTCGCTGGATCCAGATGCGAAACTGTTTATTGATGCATTGACCAGGAGTTTTGGCGCACGTCCGCCACTGTCACCAGAACAAGAGCAAGAAGCCGTAAACCATATCCAGTACTTGCGCGCGATGCGCAAGGAGCTAATTCAACCAGGAGACTCGATTACTGTCTCCATTGACGGGCTCATTCTGTCGGATGGCACGTTTTCCGGACCGGACAAGAACCAGCTTATTCTCAGCACCAAGGCACTGATTGAAGCCCAGCGAGATATTTCCGAGATCATTGATCGTCAAGTGAAACAGAACGGAGATTCAGACAAGGTGTTCGAGGTAATAGACTCTCTATCGACAGATCCTCGGTCGCTCAGAAAATTCGACGCTCAAGAAGCGCGCTTTGAGCATTTCTACTGGAAGCTATTGAGAATCAGCATTGACGAGCTTATCGGAATCCGAGACGCGCGCGGTAGTGCGGCGGCGATAAAGTATTCGCAGGATGCCTACCATCGACGATGGCCGTCGCTGCACCCCAAACTAAACAATTGAAGTGACGGTCTTGCCCCAAGGGGGTAACGATGAAGAATCCCCTAACCATTCCGGCCGCTCTCCTGTTGATGATGCTGCTAATTGCAATCTGTAGAACGCCGACAATCATAAAGGCACAAACTGGGACCGAAAACGAACTCACTCTTACCCAAGAAACGAGCGATCCAAATTTGAACGCAGAAGCTGTCAGTAATGCCGGTGGTGGCGTCATCGTCGCAACGACGAATATCCCATTGTCATAAATCAACAATTCAATTGCCATGGGACGATCGCTTCAGGCGGCTGTACTACCCCTGGCTTTGACGGCAGTTGTCCGCCCGGAACGGTTGATAACGGATTTGGAATGTGCTGCGCAACGTCGCCAGAAGGTGGTGGACTGATTTGTGATGCCTTCAACTTGTTCGGGTTTGGATTGCTATGCCCGTCACCAGTTTTGGTTGACATATTCGGTGACGGCTTTAACCTCACTGACGCACAGCACGGCATCGCATTTGACCTCAATAACGACGGCGTAACAGGCGCACTTGCCTGGACAAGTTCCGGATCAGATGATGCTTGGCTAGTACTTGATCGAAATGGTAACGGCAGAATTGATAACGGGGCCGAACTGTTTGGAAATTTCACGCCACAGCCTTCTAGTGAGAGTCCTAACGGCTTTTTGGCGCTCGCTGAATATGACAAATCCGCAAACGGTGGCAATGCTGACGGATTGATCGACGCCGCGGACCCGATCTTCTCGTCCCTGCGACTTTGGCAGGATGACAACCACAACGGCACGTCGGAAGCATCAGAACTCCACACACTAAACCAACTAGGAGTTAATTCAATATCGCTCGACTACAAGGACTCGAAGAAAAGTGACCAGTTCGGAAACCAGTTTCGCTACCGCGCAAAGGTGGATGATGCCAAGCACTCGCGGGTCGGCCGCTGGGCTTACGACGTTTTTCTTGTTTCGCAATAGCGCTTGACAAAGGCCCTAGAGAAAGTCGAATAAAACCGCAGGCTAAATCCCTCTTGAAACTGGAATAACTTCCACATTCGGCCTGTTTTCCTAACAGGTAAACAAGCCCGTTTGGGTTATCAAAGGCTTGTATTCACGGCAGGCTGTGTTCTTGTGTTTCAATAATTGAAGAAAATCCCGAGTGCCGGACACCGCCGCAGACTTCAGGAGGGAGTTGCCTAACCACATGAAGAGTCGCATTTTCCGCCACGCGAGCGCCATGGCCAGTTTGTTGTTGCTGGTCGCCGTGCCTACGCAGGCGAGTCCAATCAAATTTGCCGATGTTGTGAACGTGATGGGTGACCTGCAAAGGGGCGGCCAGACCACACAGCTTCGGTTGCGGGTGACCCAGGATCCCACGACGCCCTTGAACGTTCGAAACAACAGCTCGCAATCTTCCGCGACTAACGTTTCGACGGCTACTGATGGCGACGTGGTAGAGGCTTCAAACGCGCTCTCCGCGACTGAGAACTCAAGTTCGAATTCGTCACTCGTGGCCGGCACCGATTTGGCGCCGCAACAGCCGCAAGGCGACGTGCAGGTCTTCGATCAGGATCAGGTTAACGGAACGATTTGCGACTGCGGCGAGATACCCGCAGTGGGTGGCGGCTTTCCGAAATGGCCATTCCTGCTGTTGATTCCGCTAATTTGCGTGACTGGTATTTGTACTCATCACCACAAAGTTCCGCCGCCGGAAGTGCCAACGCCCACGCCGACTCCGACAGTTCCTGAACCGGCTTCGCTGCTGTTGCTGGGATCTGGAATCGCCGCGTTGAGCGCAGGCGCGCGTCGCCGGTATGCGAAAATGCGTGCAGCTAAAGAAGCCGCGACCATGTTGGAGGTGTAGACAAATGACTCAAAGAAAATACATGGTCACTTCACTCATGAAGATTATTGTCACAGCCGCTATTGCGCTCTCGTTCGCGCTGGTCTGTACGTCTTCGACGGCGTACGCGAAGAAGCGCGTCAAGTACGGAACGCTGGAAGTCACAACCACTCCCGGCGGACTGCCGATCAGCATCGACGGAAGGCCGGAAGGCACCACATCCACCGACGTTCGGCGAATCGAATTAGACCCGGGCCATCACACGGTTGAGATTACTCTGCCGAACGGCGGTCGTTGGGTGCGTGAATTCGAAATCGAGCGCGCGCGCAGACTCTGCCTCAACCTGAATTATGTGCCGAAGAAATACACGCCACCGACTTCTCCTTGTCCATATCCGGTGATCGTATCGGCGCCGGCAACTGTTAACGACGGCGATCTGATTACGTTCACGGCCGACGTATCGTACTCCGGTACATCAGCACTTAATTACGCTTGGACGGTATCGCCGGCGGAAGCGCGAATCGTGAACGGCGCCGGTACGCCGACGATAACTGTCGATTCAACTGGTCTGGGTGGTCAGCGCATCACGGCAACTTTGGTGGTCGATGACGGCTCGGGCGACCCGGCATGTCGGGTGACGACTGAAGCGTCGACAAACGTGACGCGCAAGGAAATGCCACCGCCGGAGTGCCGAATGTTCGATCAATTTCCGTCGATCGCATTCGATGACACGAAAGCGCGGTTGGATAACCTCGCGATCGAGTTACAGAACGCTCCAGATGCAACAGCTTATATCTTCGTCTATGCCGGCCGTACCAGCCGTGCTGGTCAGGCCGACGCTCTCGGCAGACGCGCGCAGGAATACCTGGTCAATGACCGCGGCGTCGACGCACGGCGAATCAACGTCATCAATGGAGGCTATCGCGATCAGGACTTCATTGAGATCTGGATCTGTCCGCCCGGCGCGAAGGCGCCCCAAGCGTCTCCGACCGTTCAGCCCGGCGACATTCAGCCGACCCGGGAACGAACACGTCCCCGGAGACCGCGACGTGGCCGCGAAGAATAACGACAATACACAACGACGCCCTTGAACGTGGGCGATTCCGAAAGCAGGTGACGACGCCCCGTTGTCACCTGCTTTTAATTTAGGGTGCGGCGGTTGACGCCGTTTCCGGCGCTATGCTAAGAATCTCAGTGCAGTAACCCTTCCCCTCTTAACCCCTTTTCAGTAAAACGCAGTTTCCCGATCGGAGGATCGATATGGCCGATAATGGTGGTGGCGGCGGCAGCACTGGCGTGGTTGCTGTGCTGGTGATTTTCGTGGTTATTGTGGTGTTGGCAATTTTGGCGTGGAAGGGTGGACTGTTCAGAAGCAAATCAACTTCCGTGAACGTCAACGTGACCGTCCCGGCGCCTTCGTCATCCCGATAACAACTGTTGCTAGTTCGGTTGTTGGTTATGTTTTTCGAGGAGTCGCGCCGAGTTTCGCGCGTCCGTGAGCTCGTCAAGGTTTAATCTGACCGCGCCGCCCGCGTCTGAATACGACGCGGCCGCTTGCGCTCGTCTTTGCCGGAACAGCAGGTAACCAAAAAAACCACCGATCGCCAGACAGGCGATCAGCGACAGCCCGGAACTTTTCAGGACGGCAATCAGCACGCCCGCGGAGGTCTGGGCGAAGTAGCGCTGAAGCCGCTCGTAAAGATGCGGGTCCTCGCCCAGCCATTGCACAGTTTTCTGATACTGAACTTGATCGATGAGCCGATTGGCTGATGCCTCGTCCGTACCGCCGAAAACAAACACCGAATAGTTTCCGACGCGACGGTACGCCGTTGGGCCGGGTTGCGCTTGCGTTTTTAGTTCCTGAATCTTCGCGGCGATGCGCTGGTCGTTATCCACCGAAAACTGCGGCGTGCTGAATTCGACGATCACGAGTTGCTCTTGACCATAATTCGCCGTAACGGCTTCGGTGCCACCTTCAAAGCTGACGGCGTCCAATACGGGTTGATTAGCAACGACGCGTTTCAAGTCTTCCAGCGTAACCGCGTACTTCGATTGTTTGGCGACCGATTCCCAGTTTGGCAGATGCTTGATCAAAACCGGAATGTCTTCGTCAGAACTGACGCCCGGTGATTGTACGGCCGCTGGAGCGGATTGGGCCGCCGCGGCAACAGCGAACAAGAACACTAGAAACACAGAAAAGATAAAGGGGCGCACGTGCATTTCACATTTGCGGGCTCACTTTAGAACCCGCGCGAGTTGCGATGTTCCACGAATCGGAAAAGTGCGACTCGTTTGATGCTTTTTGAGTTTAATGCCAGCGCCGCAACTCGCGCAAAAGCAGGTCCGCATAGTGCCGTGGGTTATTGATGTTGTGCAGAATCGTTGAGCCGCCAATCTCGCTCGCGTTGTCCACGACCACGTCGCCGAAGCCGAGCAGGCGCTGCGGAATCGAGGCCGAAACCGTGACGTCCTGGATTTTTGCCAGCGGAATGTTGCGGGTGGTGCGCGCGATCAAGCCGTAATCGATTTCGATCTTCGAATCGGTGAGCCTGTAGCGAATCATGTTTCGTTTCAGATGGTAATAAGCCGGAATCAGCAACAACGCGAGGGCAATTGGAATGGTGATGTATACGGGAATATCCCGGAGCACAGGGATGAATTGAAGAAAAATCGTTAGCATGATCGCACCGATGATTGCTGCCGCGTATCCGATCTTTACGAACAGAAGCGTCGGCCGCACGGTAAAGATAACGTGCTCGACATCCTCGTTTTTCTCAACAGCTCGTGCTGGAATCGAAATCTCTGGACGAGCGATCCTGGTTTCCTCCGGATCGCGCACCACCGTTCCGCAGTTCTTGCAGAATCGGCTGTCTGAATCGAGAAATGATCCGCAACTGGAGCAGCGCATGTTGTCGTGATGCCGGTGTTACGTTAGCCGCGCTAATCATACATAAACCGGGGCGTTCTCCAAACACGAAACGAGGCGACCACCCTGACGGCGTCGCCTCGATGAAAGAGAATCGCGAACTAGCTCGCTATCATTGGGTCATTAACTGCAAACGGCCATCCGGCAGACGCACAGTCAGAATGCTGCGTTCATAAATCGTCAGAGGGACGGACGGCTTTGCGTTTAGCCTGGCGAGTTGCGAGCGCGACAAACTCGGCGCGTACAGCGCCGCATTCGGATCGCGCAGCAGGTTGTAACGACGCGATATTCGGCGAACGTACTCCTGAGTCTCGGCATAGGGCGGAATGCGGAAGCCGTACTTCTCAACTGCGCCTTCGCCGGCATTGTACCCGGCCAGCGCCAGTGACAAATCGCCATCGAAGTGATCAAGCAGAAACTTCATGTAGCGCGCGCCACCTTCAATGTTCTGCTTCGGATCGAAGATGTTCGACACGCCATAACGCGCCGCCGTTCCTGGCATCAACTGCATCAGCCCGCGCGCGCCCTTGGGCGAAATAGCTCCCAGTTTGAAACTCGACTCCTGATGCATGATTGAGTAAATCAAGAGCGGGTCGAGACCGTTGCGAGTCGCTGACTCGGAAACGTAGTTATCAATCTGCGCGTTGCCCGTGGTGAATCCACGCAACGATGATCCGACGCCGCTAACATTCAAGCCAGAGTCGAGCGTCATGGACGTCATTCGAACGGTCGAGATGCCTACCGTGGGGGTTGATGCAGGCGTGGAAGTGGCAGAAACTTTTCTGTTCTTGGCTAAACGTTTGGCCGGGACTTGCGACGGCTCGGTGTAGATTTTCACGCCGTTCGACGTGTCGAAATTGTCGAATGAATACGGCGTGCTCTGCGCCAGCGCAACCGGAGCGGC
>DASXTE010000034.1:0-4428 GCA_036505595.1 Pyrinomonadaceae bacterium | reverse complement strand
CATTAGTTCTGCTCGCCCCGCTCTGGCTGTTGATTGCTTTGTTCATCAAGCTGGATTCGCGCGGGGCGGTTTTCTACAAGCAGGAACGCGTTGGCATGGACGGCCGGGTGTTTCTGTTCTACAAATTTCGCACGATGCACGCCGGCGCAGACGATGCACGCCACCGCGAATTTCAGGAGAAGTACATCAAGGGCGAACCGGATTCGAATCTCGGCGACAACCAACGTCCGGCTTACAAGCTGCGCGGCGACGATCGCGTGACGCGCTTGGGACGAATCCTGCGGAAGACGAGTCTCGATGAGCTGCCGCAGCTCTTCAATGTGCTGCGGGGCGACATGAGCATCGTGGGCCCGCGCCCGCCGATTCCTTACGAGGTCGAAAGTTACGAGCTGTGGCATCGGAAGCGGCTCGACATGAAACCGGGAATCACGGGATTGTGGCAGGTGTCGGGTCGTAATCGGCTGCCGTTCGATGAAATGGTGCGAATGGATTTGTACTACATCGAAAACTGGTCGCTGCTGCTGGATTTGAAAATCATTTTGCAGACGCTGCCCGTAATGTGGCGAGGTGAAGATGCGTATTGAGGAACGTATAGGTGTTGGGCGTAGCGAGTCACGTGTAGGCCGGCACATGCCGCGGAGACAATCATGAGGAATTCAGATACGAAACGAGAAATGCTGCGACACACCGTCGCGACGCTTGCCTATCGTGGCGCGAAAGCCGTGCGCGGCGCGCCCGCATCGTTCGCTTCATTCAAAGCTTCGCCGAGCACGCGCACGCCTGGGCAAATTCTCGCGCACATTGGCGACTTGCTCGATTGGGCGCTGTCGATTGCGAAGGGCAAAGAGACTTGGCACAACGCGAAGCCAAAGCCCTGGAAGCAGGAAGTGAAACGCTTTCACACGGCACTGGCGCGCTTTGATCGCTACCTCGGGGGCAAAGGCGAACTCTCTGCAACCTGTGAGCGAATGTTTCAGGGGCCAATCGCCGACGCGCTCACTCACGTCGGCCAAATCGCGATGCTGCGACGCGTGGCTGGGGAACCGATCAAGGGCGAGAACTATTCGCGCGCGAAGATTGAAGCAGGACGGGTGGGAGCGGGACAAGAAAAGCCCAAGCGAGAATTTGATTGAATTCGTTTTTTGGTTGCTTTAGATTGTCGGGCTCGTCCACACAACATCTAGCGACACAAGTCGCGCCGGCAAGTAGAAGCCATCATTATGTGAATTGGTTTGTAAACACTCGAGGAGGCACCATGCGATCGGTTATTGCACTCGTTCTGCTGGGGACGCTAATCTGCGCTTCTGCAAAAACAGCCATGGGACAAGAAGGTGAGTCTGATGCCAACGGCGCCAACAGGACCATGCGTCCGGTTGTGCGGGGTCAACACTTCGCGGTCGCGGCAATGAAAGCTGAAGCGACGCGCGCAGCCGAGCGAATTTTGGAAAAGGGCGGCAATGCTTTTGACGCGATCGTCGCGGGACAAGCCGTGCTCGGCATCGTCGATATGGCGATGAACGGGGTCGGCGCCGATGCAACACTTCTGGTTTACGACGCGAAAACGAAAAGAGTCTATTCAATTAATGCGGAAGGCACAGCTCCGAAACTCGCGACCATCGATTGGTACAAAGAGCACAACGGTGGCAAGTTGCCGGTGAACGATTCGTTGCTCTCGGCAACCGTGCCGGGCTGTATCGACGCGTGGTACATCCTGCTGGACCGCTGGGGCACGATGAGTTTCGGGCAAGTGCTCTCAGAAGCGATCGACCTGGCGGAAAACGGATTTCCAGTCGGGGACTCACTCGCCCGGGCGTTTACCACTTCGGCCGCAGACCGAAAGCTGCACAAGTATCCCACCAGCGTAAAACTCTACTTCGCAAACAATCGCGCCCCACAAGCCGGCGAGATCTTCCGCAACCCCGATTTAGCGAGGACGTTAAAGCGACTGGTCGAAGCTGAAACTCAGAACAAGAGCAAAGGCCGTCATCAAGCTTTGAAGGCGGCGCGCGATCGTTTCTACAAGGGCGACATCGCGCGGGAGATGGCAAAGTTTTCGGAAGACAACGGCGGACTGTTCCGCTATGAAGACTTCGCTAATTACAGCGCCAAAGTTGAAGACCCAGTCTCGATCGACTATCGCGGCTATCAAATCTACAAGAACGCGTCGGCCAGCCAGGGGCCCGCGGAGCTGTTTGCGCTGCGAATTCTTGAAGGCTATGACTTGAAGGCGATGGGTCTCAACAGCGCCGACTACATCCATACCACCGTCGAAGCGACAAAGCTCGCGATGGCCGACCGCGAGAAGTATCTTGGCGATATGGACTTCGTCAAGATTCCGTACACGGGATTGTTGTCGAAGGAATACGCCGCCGAACGTCGTGCGCTGATCGATAAAGCAACCGCGTCATTAGCATTTCGTCCCGGCACAGCGGAGAAATTCACAAGCGACGCAACCCCGCTCGATCGTCCGGTGAAGATTACCACGAGTGATTTCGCTGACCACGAGGGCGACACCAGCTACATCGCCGTCGTCGATTCAGCGCGCAACATGATCACCTTCACGCCCAGTCTGCACAGCGCATTCGGTACGGGCGTGGTGATGGGCGACCTCGGTTTTATCTTCAACTGCCGTGGTGATTACTACTCGCTTGAAGCCGGTGCAGCTAATGCGCTGGTCCCTGGCAAGCGACCCCGCAGCACTTTGCAAGGCACGCTGGTGATGAAAGACGGCCAGCCGCTCATGTTGATGGGAACTCCCGGCGCAGACAATCAAGTGTTGCTCACAATGCAGACGCTGCTGAACATGATTGAGTTTGGCATGAACGTGCAGCAGGCAATCGAAGCTCCCAAGTGGTTGACGCGCGCTTTTCCTGCTTCACCTTTTCCCCACACGATGTACCCCGGCGATCTCTCTGTCGAGTCGCGCGTGCCGGAATCAGTGCGCAAAGAACTGCTCGCGCGTGGCCATAAACTTCGCGTCACTGGCCCATGGTCAAGTGGATCGATGGCAGCCATCGTTGTCGATCTGAGGACGGGCGTGATCAGCGCCGGCACCGATCCAAGAACGGAAGCGTACGCTTGGGCGTGGTAGTCCAACTTACGGATCAGGTCATGGTTGCACTCCCGCCAGCGCCAACTCCAACAGCAGTGTCTTCTTGATTCCCTTATAAAACGGTTCGATTTCGCAGTTTTCGGCAAGGCTGTGGGCGCCGTCGCAAGGACCGGCGCCGGTGGAAATGGAAGAGATGCCGGCGAGCAGCGCCACGCTCGAGTTGTTCGAGCCGGCGTTGGTGATTGGCGGTTCGAAGCCCATCACGCGATGCACTGCTTCGGCCATACGCACCAGGTACGAATCGCGATGACCGGGAATTACCGCCGCGGGTGACTTCGAAATCATTTCGGTCTTTACAGTCATGCCGGCGCGCGCAGCTTCTTCATCGAGAATTGTCGCAATCTGTTTCTCCAAATCTGCCAGCACCTCATTCGAAGTCGATCGCAAATCAACCGTGAACCATGCGTCGGCAGCTTTGGCGTTCACGACCTCCGATCCGCCAAGCATCCCGATGTTGAGACTCGAAGAAGGATTGGTCGGCACTTTCAATTGATAGATGCGATCGATGGCTCGCGCCAGCGGCAGCGTCGCCGAATACGGCGGGGTTTGAGAACGAGTGTGACCGCCGGGGCCGATGAAGTGGTGCCGATACCAGTTGATGCCGATGCCGGCGTACGTGAAACCTTCGTAACCGCCGTCAAGAGCAATGTACTGATCGATCCCAGCCTTGTTTGCCTCGACGTAGGCCTTGACGCCTTTGAAACTTGTCTCTTCTTCGACTGTGAAGACGAAGACGAGATCGCCTTTCGTCTTGATCTTCGCGGCGTTCAAAGCTCGAATGGTTGCCAGCAGCGCTTCCACGTTACGGGTATCGTCGCCGATTCCCGGCGCGTACACTTTGCCCTCGCGGATTTCAGCTTTGATTTGCAAGCCCGGCTGAAACACAGTGTCCATGTGCGCATCGAACACAATTCGCGGCTTTCCGACGGTGCCCTTGCGCACCGCGATTAAGTTACCCGCCGCGTCGTAATGAACGTCGAGGCGATATTGGCGCAAGAGAGTCTCGATAAATCTCGCGCGTCGCTGCTCGTGTCCTGACGGTGCGTTAATCTCGGTAATCGCGATCCATTCGCGCAGGATGCCGTCATGATTACGATCGACGTAATCGTTCGCCGCTTTCACATCGGCGCGGTTCGCCAGCCCCGTAACTTCGTCGATGTATTCGGCAACAGTCCTGACTTGTGCGACGCTGATTCCGCACAGCGCCAAGTGAATTGTTAGAAGTAAGATCAATCTTCGCATAACGTTTTCAGGGTACTCGCATATAATCGAAAGTCGTCACGCGATTCTAAGCGATTGTCAGCTAATCGCAAGCG
>DASXTE010000033.1:0-15440 GCA_036505595.1 Pyrinomonadaceae bacterium | reverse complement strand
ATCGCTGGATAGTCATTGAAGGTCGCGGCGATGAAAGGATTCGATGAAGACTTTGTGTTCGTAACCTGCGTAAACGTTCCCCCGCTGAACGCGAATATCTCAGGATCCGGCGCTGGGGCTCCCGTATCGACGTTGCCGCCGGGCACAAGATCGCGCGTGGAAGAGAATGCAATCGCCAGACCGTCATCGCTGATCGTCGCGTCGCGATTGTCGTCGGCTATAAACGGCGCTTGCGTTGAAGACCCAGCGGTCGGAGCGCGGCTCGCGGGAGTACTCGTAATGCGCGTGAATGTCCCGGCGCTCAACAAATCCTGAAAAGGAATATCAGCGCCATCGGACAGCGTTACGGTATCGGGAACGGTGAATTGGTATGTCCACAGCTCTTCATTCGCGTCCGCAGAAAGCGTGCGACCGCCATCGCCTGCGATCGGGCCTGGATCAACTCCATCGAAGCTGGCCGGATTGGGCGCGTTTGAGCTGAACACGATCGTGTAAGTGCGATTGCCTGACGACAACGCTGGTTCGGCGCTGATCATCGGCCGTTTGTTCTCGATTCGAATCTTGACGTTGCTCAAATCAATCGGCGTCGGCGTCGGTATGGGGGTCGGCGATGGACTCACCGAAGGACTTGGGCTCGGACTCGGACTCGGCGATGGCGTTGGCGTCGCGTTGATAACGCTTCTCGTATCGGTAACCTGAAAAATCTTGCGCTGCGCGTAATCGTAAAGAAAAATCTCGCTGTTGCCGTCCTCATTATTGCGTGCATTTGGGTTCCGCACGCCGCTGGAATTGAAGGTTGGGACCTTTTCCGTCGAGGCATCTGCGTTTGATTCGAAGACTACGAAGCGTCCGTTGGCGGAGATGTCGGTAGCGAACGAGTCGCGCGGGTTGCGCGTAACCTGGGCTAAAAATGCGTCCGGGGTGGAGCTGGATGTGCTTTGCGCCGAACTAAGTGCCCCGGCGACCAGCATGCATGCGGCCACGGCACACAAAAAGGCGAAAATTAGTCTCAACATTAAGACACCAATAAAATATTCAGGTTGCTCACCGGGGATTGAGCCAAAAATAGAAACCGCGCGCTAGATTCAGCGGTCAGAGTCCGACATTGTAATGGTTAGACCCTGTCATCGCAAGCAGGCTTTTCATGCGCGTCAGACGGCGTTTTGACGCTTAAATGCCCGCGCTGGTTTACCGCTAACGGAATCCCTGCCCAATCTTCTCGGTCCCAAATGTCCCAATTCCGTTGAGGCGAAACGCAAAGACCATCCGGTTCTCGTTACGCAAGCCCACATTGAAAGTGTAATTCTGGACTGTAATCGCGCAGCATTTCCAAGTGTAGCCGAGCGTCGCCGTCGAGCTGATCAGCGAACGATTGCCGGCGAACGGATGCTTCTGAAAATCGAAAAACATCGAGAGGCCGCCAAACAGTCCCTTCTCGCGGTTGCCGAGAAAAACTGCAGGGCTCCACTGCGAGCCGCGGAGCGTGCCGGGTTCCTGGCCGAGCGGGTTCGCGTACTGGCGCAACGCCGGAACCAGCTCGACTGCGCGCGTGTAATAGAAGGTCGAGAATGCTTCGATCAGATTCGCGCGATTAATCCCAACCGTGGCGGCCATCGCGCGCAAGCCGCCGCCGCGCGTGTCGAGGTCGCTGCGGAAGTCCGCGAATGTGTTCTGCGTCGGCCGATAACGAACCTCGACGTTGAGCGGCGAGAAGCGGCGCGGCACCGCGCCATAACTAAACGCTGAGAAAGTATCGATGGGATAAAACTGATTGCGCTGGCCGGGAATCAGGGCGCCACCAAAGTAAGGATCGAAAAAGTACTTTCCGCGAATCGTGATCGTCAGCGCCTCGTAGGGTTGCGTCGCCAGCGAATCTTTTTTCTCGCGCGCCAACCGGGCGGCTTTCGGGCCAACACTCTCAGTCGAACGGCGCGTAAAGAAGCGATTGGTCAAGCCGTACTCAATCTCGTTGGTGTCGGCGATCGCATCGACATAGTCGAAGCGAATGATCCGATCAAAATTGTCGATGCCCGCGATGCGTCGATAGATGATGTACGGTTCAATCACGTGTCGAAACCGCACCGACCCGTCACCGCGCCGGAAATTGCGCGCCAGCGCCGGCGGCCGCAAGTCCAATTCGAATTCTCCGTAACCGCGCACGATGTCGCGCGACGACACTAACTTGGTCACGGCGTCGATCGAATTGGAATAGTAAGTCGCCCGCAAACCTCCCGTCAGGGTCAGTGACCATCCCGCAAAGTCCAACGGGAGCGAGGCCATCGGATGAAAATCGAATCGTTGCACAATCGACGGCGTCAAAATCGGATCGCGTCCCGCTTCGGTGCGAAAAATCGCCAGGTCCGCCGGTTTTTCTTTGCGGCTGACGCCTTCGACGCCGGCTTCCCACGAAAGGTACACCGGAAGTTTCTTGAGCCAGCGCACAATTGCCGGCCGTCGATCGAAGGTCACGCTCGGCAGTTCGCGAATGCGAATCTGAGAATTCTGGAGCGTGGTCGCCTGCGAGTTCATCCGAAAATTCAGGCTATAGGCGTTGTAGCTCTTGTTGATAAAAATCTGTGAGCGCTCTTCCGGCGAAATCGCCTGCTGAATGGAATCCGAAAACACCTGCCGGAACGCGAGGTTCGAAGTGATGTTGACGTCCGCCGCCGCCAGAAACCCGTTCGGGAAGTAATGAACTGCGTCGATGTAAAAGCTTGAACCGCCCTGATCCGGATGTAGCGCATCAGCCTTGTGGCCGAGCACGCGGTCCTTGACGATGAAAAAGCCCAGATTGAAAAACGAGCGCGAGTTCGCGCGCGTGCGCAAGTCTCCACCGATGCCGTAGCCGCGCTTCGAATAAAGATCACCGCGCAGAGTGAAATCTGCCGAGCGTCCCAGCGTCAGGTAGTAAGCCTCGGACAGGCGAAAGCCCTTCTCACCCGACGAACTGAACGTCGGCGTCAGAAATCCCGACGCGCGATCGCGATGCTTCAGCGAAATCGACACGTAAGGCGTGTAGAGAATCGGCACATGCTTGATGCGAAACGACGCGGAACGAATGCGCACGCGATCGCCGGTTTTGATCGTCGCTTTCTTTGTGCGAAAGCTCCACTTCGGAACTTCTTCATCACACGCGGTGATCTCGCCATTGATCACCACGATGGTGTTGAGACTAATCTTCTCGACGCGGTCGGCCGTAAAATACATCCGCGTGCCGTCCTGGGTCTGGTTTGTGTAGCCGGTGGAGTTTTCGAAGAAGCCGGTCTTCGTTCGGTAATTCCATTCGGCGTGGCTGCCGGTGATGCGCTGCTGATCGCCCTGATCAAAAACGACGTTGCCCTCGGCGACGACTTTGTTCGTCGCGTCGTACACGGTGACTTTGTCCGCCTGCAAACGATACGTGCCGATCCGCGCGTCAACGTTGCCTTCGCAGACGGACACGCGTGCTTCCTTCGGCCCGGACACGATTTCTTTGTTGCAACTCACGGTCAGAACATCCGTGGCTTGCGCGCCGGCCTGCTGCGTAGTCGGTGCGGGACGGATAGGCTGATCCTGCTGAAGTGGATTTACGTTAGGAGTGTCAGTGACCGGGTTCTCAACTTTACGATCGACTGGATTGGTCTGTTGTGCTTCAGTGCGAGCAGTGAAAACAAGGAGCAGCAAGACGCATGAGAAAATTGCCAGCACTCGACGGTGGGCATTCTTCGGATCGCCCTCTCCCTTTGGGAGAGGTTTGGGGTGAGGGCCTAGCGCCGCGCTCGATCCCTCTTTAAATTCTTTTTTCACTGAGCAGATCTGAGAAGTTGAGAGAGACGTTTTTTTCACTAAGCAAGCGCGCCGATGCTAACATGCGCGCGCGAAACACGACAAGGAAGCTATCCTGACCATGAAACGCAAGCGTCACTATCGCGGCGGTTATCAATTCGCAGGTCTATTGGAGCTCGCCCGGACACTTCGCAAGGAAGAAACATCTGCGGAGTCGGTCTTGTGGGAAGTCCTCAGAGATCGTCAGCTCCTTGGCTTCAAGTTCAGGCGACAACATCAGTTTGGCAATTACGTGGCTGACTTTTTTTGCCAGGAAGCAGCCGTCGCAATCGAGTGCGACGGGGCGATCCATCAAAAGGACGAACAGTGGCACCACGATCAAATTCGGGACGCATTTTTTGCCGGAGAAGGAATTGTCGTCCTCCGATTCTCGAACGAACAAATCTTGAATGATACGGCATCGGTTGTTGAAGAGATCGCACGACATCTCCCCTCTCCCTCTGGGAGAGGGCGATGACGCGGTTAAATACAGCGAATACCTTCCATTTGATGATCGTGGCCGGTGAAGCTTCCGGCGATGCACACGGCGCGAGCTTGATCAACGCGCTTCGTGAAGTTGCTCCTCAAACCAACTTCGAATTCTTCGGCGCGACGGGCGCGCAGATGCGTTCAGCGGGCGTTGAATCGATCGTGGACACAGACAACCTGTCGATTCTCGGGCTGTGGGAAATCGCGAGTGCGCTCCCAGGATTCTTGAGCGCGTATCGAAAGCTGAAACGTGCCGCCATCGCACGCAAACCCGACGCGGTGATTCTGATCGATTGGCCCGATTTCAACCTGAGACTCGCGCGATGGCTGCATCGTCGCGGCGTGCGTGTCATCTATTATGTCAGCCCGCAGCTTTGGGCGTGGCGTTCCTATCGGGCGCGCAACATCCGCCGCGACGTGGATCTGCTGCTGTCGATTCTCCCGTTCGAGAAGGAATGGTACGCAACGCGCGGAATGGCGCACGTTGAGTACGTTGGCCACCCGCTCGCCGGCAATGTGCACGCGAGTCATGGTCGCGAGGAGTTTTGCCTTCAGCACGAGCTCGACGCTACAAAACCAATCATCAGCTTGCTGCCCGGCAGTCGTCACAAAGAACTCGCGCGCATCCTTCCGCCGATGCTCGACGCCGCAGGATTACTTTCCCGCACCAGGGCGGACGTTCAGTTCGTCGTCGTCGTTGCGCCGAATCGCGATCCAAAAGAGGCAGAGGAAATCGCCTCCACCGGGCAAAGCGACTCACTGCCCCGCGCGATGCGAATCATTCATCATGAAACGCGTGAAGCGCTCCTCTCCTCAGACGCCGCGGCAATCGCCAGCGGCACGGCAACTTTGGAGGCGGCGCTGCTCGGCACGCCGATGGTAATCGTTTACAAGGAATCGTTTTTGAATTGGCACGTGCTCGGCAGCATGATCAGCGTCGATCACTACGGGCTCGTTAATCTCATCGCGGGCCGCCGCGTCGCCACAGAGTTAATGCAGAAGGAACTAAACGGTGAGCGCTTGTCGCGCGAACTGCTCGAGTTGCTGGAACCTGATCGCAACCGCGAATTTCGCCGCGAACTGGCCACAGTCTCAGAACAACTCGGCGCCGGTGGTGCAACCAGACTTGCTGCAGAAAAAATTCTCGAATTCTTGAGTCCCACTTGAAGCGATTGATGACTCGTTTCGGGTCAATTGTTCATTCAGGCTGATGATTTGTCGCGAAACAGTCACATTGGTGGTTGCCACGGCAGAAGTGGGCGGTTAGAATCGAAATGCTCGCCCCCTCTCACGCACGCGGGCATACGCAAGACCTGAATTTGAAGAAGGAGACTGGCGCTTCCCCTTGACTGTCCGAATTCTATTCCCCCGCCTTCTGGTTCTCGGCTTTGCGCTGTCGCTGACAGCAGGCATCGTCGCCCAAACAAACAATCCAGACGATCGTCCACGATACGCCGTGCACCCGACCGCGGCTATCACCCCCAAAAAAGCCGACGCTGATGTTGATCCAAGAGACGCGAATGAACGAGTTTCGGCAAAGGCCGCAAGTGCAAGTTCGCTCGAGGCCCGCTTTCAAGAAGAATTGCTGACCGCCCTTGAGTCCCATGTGGGCTCGCTTTATCACTTCAATCGCACCGGCCCGGACTCTTTCGATTGTTCCGGTCTGGTCTGGCGCGCGTTTCAGGACATCGGCATAGATTTTCAGCGCGGCCCGGCGAGTTCGTACTGGGCAATGTTCAGTGCGCCGCCTGAAGCTGAACAATTTAAGTTTGGCACGCTGGTCTTCTTCAGTGGCCTTTCCCACGTGGGAATCGTAGTTGACGAGAAGGGCTTCTATCATTCGGCGCGTCACGGCGGCGTGATGTACTCGCCGTTCAATGATTATTGGCTGTCGCGGATCGATGGATTTCGGCGCGTGCCGCTTGCGGAGTTATCGATGCCTGCGGTTGAAAAGAAAGCGAAGCCCGCTGCAATCGTTGCCATCACTGACGAGGGAACGCCCAGATAGGTCGATTCCAATCAAGAAACAAGAAAAGCCGTCGCGAACACTCGCGGCGGCTTTTTTGTGTTCAGTGGCACAGACTTCAGTCTGTGATCCTTAACGTGATTCATCACAGACTGAAGTCTGTGCCACGTTCAGTTCTTCAACACAAATCCCGGGTGGCGATCTTTTTCTTTCTTCTCCCACACCGCAATTATTTTGTCGATCGCGATGTAGCAGGTCTGCTCTTCCTGATCTTTCAAGTGCAGGACTCCGCCTTCGACCTTCATGCATTCGCCGCGCAGACTGGCAGCGCCGGAGCAGACCACGTCGATTTCGCAACCGATCAATCTTGAGAGAAGTTCTTCCATCGCTTGGAGCGCCCGCATCCTGCGGGCGGCTCGCGGGCATCCCTGCCCGCGCGTTTTACCCGCTCGCTACCGCAAGCGGTTCTGCATCACTCTCCATTCCGGAACGTGATCTGCACCAGCGGCAGAGCAGTTTTGTCGTCCTGCTGACTGCGCTCGAATGTCAGCAGGTCATAATACGCGCAGCGTTCGCGCCCGGGAAACTCGCGACAAGCCCGCGGACGCGCATCGTAAATTGTGCATTGCCGAGTGGCCGGATCGAGAAATTTGCACGCTTCGCCGAATATCGGATCTTTCTTGCGACGCAGGATGCGCTCGCCCTGCCAAATCTTCGTAAATCGTTGCTCGGCTGTCTCGTAATCAAGTGCGAAATGCCGCGCGATTCGCTTGATGTCACGTGGCCTCACTTGCACGCGTTCGTAAACGGCGCAGCAATACGCCGGACAGGTTGAGCAGTTGTAATAACTTCGTTTCGTCGTCTTTTGAGAAATTCCCATGATCGTTCTAATGGCGGCTTGATCTCTTGTACTCCCGCAAAAGTAGATTCATAAACTCTTCACGCCGCTTGTACAAACGTCGCGGTGGCCGCGGCTTGTGCTTTGCCAAAGCATAAGACGTGATAATCGGCAGCGCGACTGTCGAATCCACGTAGCAGACAACCGCATCGGGCAAACGATCCGGATCGACTTTGCCCCACGATACAGCCTCGCCCGGCGTCGCGCCTGAAAGCCCACCCGTGTCCGGCCGCGCGTCGGTAATTTGCAGAAAATAATCGTGGCCGCGCTCGTCAATGCCGAGTACTTCCTGGATCTGCGGTTCGGTCTGCAAAGCGAAATTCTTTGGCGAGCCACCGCCGAGAATAAAGATCGCGGATTTACCGCTCTTCCTCGATCGCGTCGTCTTTCGTGCGGACGCTCCACCTTTGATGCGCGCGCCTCGACCGCTCGCGCTAACAATGTCCGCGCCGTCGTCCCCGTTATCCCCGGCGCCATCACGAATCAACCCGCGTTTTGCCGCCAACACAATCGACGCGGTCTCATTCACGTCCAGCGAAGGATCGAACGCCAACTTATTTCCCTGCAAAGCCTTCGCCGCCACGTTCATGCCAATTGAAGAATCGCCGGGCGACGACGTGTAGAGTGGCACCGCGTATTCATGCGCCGCTGCCAGCAGCGACTTGTTTTTCAGGCCAAGCTTTCGCTCACGCTCAAACACATAACGTCCGGCTCGATAGTGAAATTCGGCGGTCGACATCGGCTTTTGAAATTCAGGCGCTTCGATCATGCGGCGAAAAAACGCATCCGTATCCAGCAGCACTGTATAGTCAAAGAAGATGTCGTAAATCCTGACGACTTCTTCTTCGCGCAGCACGATGTCCGACGTTTGCGCGTTGCCTTCATGCATCGACAGGCCGATGCCGAAATGCGTATCGTGATAAAAATTCGCGCCGGTGGAGATGATCCAATCGATGAAGCCGGCCTTGATCAGCGGAATCAATGCCGACATGCCCAAGCCCGCCGGTGTCAACGCGCCGGTCAGCGTGACGCCAACCGTCACGTCCGGCTCGAGCATCTTTTGTGTGAACAGCCAGCAAGCTTCCCGCAACCGCGCTCCGTTGTACGCAACGAACGCGCTATCGACCAAGTCTACGAGCTTCGTTGCTCGGGTAATCGGCTTCGGATCAATCCGTCGCCCGCGCAGAAATTTACTTTGCTTCTTAGCCAACTTGTTGATGTCCGACAAACTCTAGTTTGTCGATTATTAGTGATTAATGATTTGAGCGACAAACTGAAGTTTGTCGAACATCGAAGAACCGTGAAGGACGATAGTCGGCGAGTCGCGATTTGTTGTCAACGTCAGAACGTGTGCATTTGCTCACGCGCGCAGGCCGATTGAGATGAATTCAACTGCGCGCTGCGACAGAAGGCTTTGGCAGCCGCTTAACTTTGACACGTCCGATCCGTTTCCCGTCGGCCTCGAGAACTTCGACTTCCAGACCGCGAAACGTGAGGTGTTCGCCAGGGCGGGGCAGGCTTCCCTTCTCGGCTATCACCAGGCCGGCGATGGTCGTGAAATCATCTGCTTCTATTTCCATGTCGAAGAGTCGCTCGATCTTTCCAATCTCGGTGCTGCCCAAAACCTCATAAGCACCGTCAGCGGCAGGAGTGATTTCCGACTCTGCTTCGCCGCTAATGTCTTCGTCTTCGATTTCGCCAACGATTTCTTCCAGGATGTCTTCGACGGTTACGAGACCGGCGATCCCGCCATACTCGTCAATCACAATCGACATGTACGCGCGTGCCTTCTGCATTTCCTGCAACTGCTTCGCGACCGGTTTCGTTTCCGGGACGAAGTAAACAGGCCGAATGAAAGTCGTGATGGGCAAATCGGCTTTGCCGAGGGAAAGCGACGGCAACAGATCGCGCACGTAGACGATGCCTTCGATATTATCGATTTGCTCGCGATAGACGGGTAGGCGTGAGTGTCTTGATTCTATGATCAGGTCGCGCGCCTGACGCACGGTCGCGGTGTTCGGCAACGCCACAATCTCAGTACGCGGCGTCATGACTTCGCCCACGCGCGTGTCGCCGAACTCGATCGCTGATTGAATCAGCTCGCGCTCTTCTTCTTCGATAATGCCCTCGGCCTCGCCAACGTCGATTAAGGCTTCGATGTCGTCGCCGTTGTCATCTTCATCCTCTTCTTCGACGGCTTCGTCCAAATCTTCCTGACGCATACGATCGAATTTGCGATGCCAGGGCTCGGCCGCAAATGACAACACACGATAGAACGGAGAGACGATCGGCAGCAGCCTTAGAAGCTTGCCTTCCGGATTTCGCAGGGAGATGAGCCGCGGAATGAATTGCCGAAAAATCCCCGCGAGCATTAAACCGATGAACAACGAAACGAACAGGCCGAAGCCGTTCGAGGAAAACCATGCGAGCGAAACGAAAGTCACCAACACCGTAAACGCGACGAGCAGAATCTGGATCGCGGCTGAGAGCGTGAAGCTAAATCGCGGACGGTTTTCGAGAATTTCCTTGAGCAGCGGCGTGTAGCGTGCCGTGGGATGCTCTTCGGCTTCGGCGGCGAGACGGCGCAATCCGACGTCGCTCAACTGGCCAAACGCCATGTCAACCGTAGCGAGAAATGTCAGCGCCAGCAGCAGGAGAAAGCTGACGGCTAATGCAATTTCCATAGAGGCTGGTTAATGGTAAATCGTAAATCGTGAATAGACAAAAACGGCTTGAAAAGCGGTTAGATTCCTAGTCTTCTTCGCAGTTTCAGTTCCAGCCGGTTCATCTCGCCGTTGTCAGTTTCGTGATCGTAACCACAGAGATGCAGCAACCCATGAAGGATCAGTTGCCGCACTTCGTTCGTGACAGTCAACTTGTTTTGCTTTGCTTGCGCCGCGGCGCGGTCCAAAGAGATGACCACTTCGCCAAGATTGGCGCTGGCTTCCGCTTCGAACCGCTCGGGCCGCGATGGAAATGAAAGCACGTCTGTCGCGTAATTCTTCCCGCGAAACTGACGGTTCAGTTTTTTGATCGCCGCGTCTGAAACGAAGACGATGCTCGCGTCACGATGAGCAAAGCCGATCGCTGCCAGAGCTTCATTGCCAAAATCGCGCCAATCTTTAGCACTTATCTTCCTACGACGTTGGCGATTGATGACCTCGATCATTGCCGATTGCCAATTGCCAATTTCCGATCGGCGGCTTGCCCTTTCAATCCAACCAAATTGGCAATCGGCAATCGAAAATCGGCAATGCTTCACATCTCGCTCTTCTTCGTATGCGTCTCGTACGCTTTGATGATCATCTGCACGAGCTTGTGGCGCACAACGTCTTTCTCGCTGAAGTAGATGAACTCGATCCCTTCGATGTTCGCCAACACGCGTTCGGCTTCGACCAGCCCACTGCGTTTTCCGGTCGGCAGATCGATCTGCGTTACGTCGCCTGTGATTACCGCTTTCGAGCCAAAACCAATGCGCGTCAGAAACATCTTCATTTGCTCACTGGTCGTGTTCTGCGCTTCGTCCAGAATCACAAACGCGTCTGACAGCGTGCGGCCGCGCATGAATGCCAGCGGCGCGATTTCGATCACACGCTTTTCCAGCAAACGGGTCACGCGCTCGTAATCAACAAGATCAAATAGCGCGTCGTAGAGTGGCCGCAGATAAGGATCGACCTTTTCCTGCAAGTCGCCCGGAAGAAACCCAAGCTTCTCTCCGGCTTCAACCGCCGGGCGCGCCAGCACGATGCGATTCACTTGTTTCTGCATCAGCGCCTGCACCGCCATCGCGACGCCGAGATAAGTCTTTCCGGTGCCCGCCGGCCCGATGCCGAAGACGATGTCTTTTTGCTGAATCGCCTCGACATAATGACGCTGCATCGCCGACTTTGGCGCAACCTGTTTTTTCCCGGCCGGACTGAAACGCGAACGCGTGAAGTAATCACGTAGGCTGTACGCGCGGTCCTCCGCAATTTGCGCAAACGCTTCGCGCAATTCTTTGTCGGTGAACTGCCGGCCCTCAGAAAACAGATCTGAGAAGTCCTGAAGGATTTGCTGGACGGTCTCAACGTCTTTCGGGTCGCCGTCAACGGACACGCTGTGGCCGCGCCCATTAATCTGAACGTCGAGCAAAGACTCGAGATACTTGATGTTCTGGTCGTGAACGCCGAAGAGCGTTTCCAGGCCTCTGGGTGGAAGCTCAATTTGCTTCAAATGACTACGATAATCTCCTTAATGAATGCGTTCTTTGCAGGGGTTTTGAGGAATGAATTGCGAAAGCAATTTGTCGCATAAGCGCGTACGGGCAAGCTACTACACGCCTTCGTCAGTGTCAATTACTGCGTATGAGAGCAAGGACTGAGCAATGAGGATTGAGCAGCGGAGTTCGAATTTCGGAGTTCGGGACTGGCCGTCTGCCTCCTGCCGTCTGCCTCCTGCCCCTGCTTTCTGCTTTCTGCTTTCGTACGTTATATTTCTTGCGGCCGCGGAGGGGTCGCATAATTGGTAGTGCAGCGGTCTTGAAAACCGCCGCCCGCAAGGGCTTGCAGGTTCGAGTCCTGTCCCCTCCGCCATTTTCTTTTCAACACTTAGAATCCCTCTCCAGAGTCCGCCCTTTACGCTCTTTTTTTCAAAACCGACGGCAGTGCAGCCGCTTCGCAAGCGAAGACGTTCGCACTCCATTCTGGAACTACGGTCCGGCACTCCAGCTCACGAGCGATGACGCTTGCGCTCCAGTCTCCGGAACCATTCGTTGTGGGTGACCACACTGAACATTCGAGGCTGTCCCTCGTATTCTGAATCACGCATGGCGCTATTGTGAGTCTCGCCCGCCTGCCAAGGAAGATTCGGTCATTGGGTCAGGGATGATGATCACCCAAATTAGGCTGGAAGCGCAGAAACTCATTCGCGCGCGCAGTTTCTATTTCTCATTCATTGCTTTGGCGACCTTTGTCGCCCTAATGCTCTGGGGCTTTTACACCTATGCCGAGCGCAAAGGCGGAGAAGGCGCGACGGCGCAATTCAAATATACCTACGAATCAAAAAGCTATTTCAACGGTCTCACCTTCGCGCTGTACTCCATAATGTTTTCCTTCAGCCTCCTGATTCCGATTTTTGTAGCCATGACGGCGGGAGCGCAAATCGCCGGCGAACGCCAGAGCGGGACGCTGCGGATGATTTGTGTGCGTCCCGTCTCGAGGGTTTCGCTGCTGCTTTCAAAGTTCCTGGTGACGGCCTTCTATACATATTTGCTGGTGTCGTTCTTTATCGGTCTGAATCTGCTGGTGGGTTTGCTCTTCGTCGGCTGGGGAGATCTGCAACTATATCCTGGGGCACTGAACCTGGTTGATGAACCGGGCAAGCTCCTGCGTGACGAAGCGCTCTGGCGTTTTGCCTACGCGAGCTTATCCGGCACCTGGGCCTTGCTGGTGATCGCTGCGGTCGCCACGCTCTTTTCAGTGCTCTTTGATAATCCCTCCATGGCGACAGTGGCGACTCTGGCCGTCTACCTGGTGTTTCACATCGTGGGCCGGGTCGAATTCTTCGAACATCTGCGGCCTTATTTTTTTACGACCGACATGGATTTCTGGCGCGACGTGTTCAAGCCGGACATTCCCTGGGAAAGCTTTGGGCGCTACGGAAGCATCTGCGGCGCCTACATCTTCGGCCTCTTGTTGATGGCGGTGGCGATCTTCGATCGAAAGGACATAACCACCTGAAGATGTGGGTGAAGATCTCATTGATTGTTCTGTGCCTCGTGATGATCGGAATTGCCGCTCATTTCGATCCCTATCGGCAGCGTTCGCTTTTGCTGGCCGGCCAGAAGGATGGTCCTCACCTGCGGGTGATGACCTGGAATGTTGGCTATGCCGAACTCGAAGATGACAGTCGAGCCCACACGAAAGATTTGCCGGCCATCGCCGAGATTATTTTGCGCAACGATCCGGACGCCGTCACGTTGCAGGAACTTACCGGGCCGGAGCAACTCAAGATTCTGCTCGGGCATTTGCACGGAAAGTACAGCGGGGCGGTGGCTCCCGCCGGCGCGGCAGATCGCCTTGAAGCGGTGCTGGTCAAAGGTCGCGACGCGCGTTTCGAATCATTACCGGCCGGCGGAAAGTATGCCATTGCCGCATCGTTTCATCTCAAGTCGTCGTCGCCCGAAATCGTTTTGATAAGCGTGCATGCCGATGCCTTCAATTCAGCTAGACGGCGTGTTTATACCGGAGAGGCGGTTGATTGGGCACGCAATCGCGCAAAAGGATCGATCGTGATGATCGGTGGAGATTTCAATTTCGAATTGAACCCGAAGGGTGATTCGCATCTCTACACCGATAACGTGAAAAATGACAGCGAGGCTTACAGCTATGCGCTGAAGTATTTTCGCGATCTGGGTCGCGAGGCCGGCGAGACCGCCGCGAATGATCGTCGCATTGACTACTTGTTTGGGCCGCGGGAGAAAGTTCTGTTACGCCGCGCGGAAGTCTTGCGCGACGCCGGGGTCGGTCGTATGGACCATTGGCCACTGCTGATCGAAGTGGCGCTCTGACAGCGCGGGCGCATCGCCCGGCATTGAACGTGAAGCGAACGCGATGAGCGAATTTGTTCTTCAGACTGAAACACTGACCAAGCGCTACGGCCGCCGCGTGGTGGTTAATCGTCTTTCGTTGTCAGTTGAGAGAGGTGACATCTTCGGCTTTCTCGGCCAAAACGGAGCCGGAAAATCAACCACCATCCGCATGCTGCTGGGCTTGGTGCGGCCGACTTCCGGCCGGGTAATCGTTCTGGGTCACGACATGTCGCGCCAACCGCGGCGCGCGCTGCACCGCGTCGGCGCGATCATCGAGACGCCGGCGTTCTATGAAAACTTTTCCGGCCGTCAGAACCTGCGGATGCTGGCCGCGATGTCCGGAGGCGCGGACCGCAAACGGATTGAAGAAGTGCTGGACATCGTCAGCTTGCGGCCGCGCGCGGATGATCCTGTGCAGGTGTATTCACACGGAATGCGACAACGGCTGGGTATTGCCCAAGCGCTTCTACCTCACCCGCATTTTGTCGTTCTCGATGAGCCTACCGATGGGCTCGATCCGCAAGGCCTCGCGGAAACTCGAACGTTGATTAAGCGGTTGCGCGAAGAACTGGGCCTCACGATTATGCTTTCCAGCCATCTTCTGCATGAGGTCGAGCAGATTTGCAATCGCGTCGCCATCATTGATGAAGGACGGTTGCTGTTTCAAGGCGCGGTCGACGATCTAATTGCCGGGCAAAGCTGGATCAGGTTGCGAGTCGATCGATTAACGGAAGCCTTTGCTTTGCTGGAACAAGAGCCGGGCCTTTCAGTGAGTCTGAATGGCGACCACGCGCTGCACCTGAAGATAGATGAAGCAGAAATTCCGCGTGTTAACGCGTTGCTGGTCAACCAGGGTTTCCGCGTAAAAGAGCTTTCACCTCAGCGCGAGTCGCTTGAAGATGTATTCCTGCGCCTCACTCGAACAATAAATAACGATCGATAACCAGCAACCCAGCGCAAATTGACTCTTCTTTGCCCATAGCCGACTAACAAGTTGCGACGACAAGATGGTGATGAAACCTCGCGCTCTACCATTGAGCTATGGCCCCGCATGTAGGATTCACCCCAAAATTAAATGGCGACAAAATCGGCGAGAGATTTCGCGCATCGGATTCGATGCGGGCAAGGTTCGAACCTGCTTATACCATGTACTCCACGCCAGCATTCGCCATTACATCTAAGGGACGACAAGAAATCGTCGAGACATATTCTCAAGCGAAAACGGCAGGAACTAGAGCGACACAATCTCGTGTAGAAGTCTTTAAGTTTTCCGCATCTTCAAGGCCCCACCCCAGGAATAGAATTCACCCCAATTTCTCGACGAGGGGAGGTAGAAGTGTCGCGAACATGCACGATACTTCGTCAATCAAAATGAACTCCAGATTTGCATACCCTACGAACACAGGGTCGCTGGGCGGCACGCGCCGGCCAAGCACCTTTGTCTCCCCATTTCCACAACAGAGCGCGAAGCCTTTTGCGGTTGAAAGCACCTGGTCGCCCGCCTTGTTGACCCGGCGAACGCCTTGTGTGCTTGTGGTCGAAGACAACGACGACAGCCTGTTCATGTTGAAGACGGTGCTGACGCGCAAAGGCTATCGAGTCGCAGAAGCCTGGGACGGCAAGCAGGCGATCGAAGTCGCTGAGACTGAAGAGTTGGATTTGATCCTGCTTGATTTACAGTTGCCGCGGCTGAACGGGCTCGGTGTGATTCACCG
>DASXTE010000032.1:0-22102 GCA_036505595.1 Pyrinomonadaceae bacterium | reverse complement strand
AGTTATGCGATGATTTGGATCACTTTTATGTGACCGACGCGGCGGAAAGATTTGCTCGTGTCGCGGAAAGATTTTTGGGCGCGCAGCCGTCGCGTTTGGAGGCAGTGGAAGTTTGGGGAGACGATAAATTAGCCGCAGATTTACTCGGATAAACGCCGATCAGAATGTTCACCCGTACAGACAATCGCGCGCCTGACGGACTGCGTCCCGTCAAAATCACGCCCGGCTTTCTTGCGAACGCCGAAGGCTCGGCCTTAATCGAAATGGGCAATACGCGCGTCGTGTGTGCCGCCTCGGTGGAAGACAAGCTTCCGCCGCATTTGCGCAATCAGCGAATCGAAGGATGGGTCACGGCGGAATACGGAATGCTGCCGCGCTCGACACACACGCGCACTTCTCGCGAAATTGGCCGCGGCGGACCGTCAGGTCGCACGCACGAAATTCAGAGGTTGATCGGTCGTAGCATGCGCGCGATTGCCAATCGAACGGTTTTGGGCGAACGGACAATCACGCTCGACTGCGACGTGCTCCAGGCTGATGGCGGTACTCGCACGGCTGCGATCACCGGCGCTTACGTGGCTTTCGCTATCGCGTGCAAACAACTGCTCGCGGAAAAGAAAATCAAGAGGTCGCCAATCATCAGCGAAGTTGCCGCCGTCAGTGTCGGCATCGTTGACGGAACGCCTCTGCTTGATCTGAAATACGACGAAGATTCGCGTGCCGAAGTCGACATGAATGTCGTTTGCACGGGCGACGGCCGCTTCATCGAAGTGCAGGGTACGGCGGAAGGGTCGCCATTCACGCGCGAACAGATGGATAATCTGCTCGAGCTGGCCCGGAAGGGGATCGCGGAACTGATTCAGCTTCAGCGGTACGCGATTGCGTCCGCCGGGTAGCGCAAGACAACAACCGGACTCATTACAGCATCTGAAACTCGGCGCTTAGAGCTTACAAAGGAGTATCGATGGTGCGTTTAGCATTAGCTTTCCTTGGATTCTTCATTATTGCAGCGTTTGGCTCGCCGGCGGTTCATCGTTCGGCTGGCGCGCAGGACCATACCTATTCCAGTCCCAAGGTCGGTTACCTGGTCGAGTTTCCGTCGCCGATGTGGCGCCTGGTCGATGAGCCCGACGAAGTTCATCAGCATGCTGAGTTCGTTTACAACGACCGTAACGACGGGTACCTAAGAATCCGCAAAGAGGCTTTGCCGGACGGTACGACGGTCGAGGAGTTTGCGCGTCAGGATCAAGATCAGAAAGAGCGTTTCCGGCCAGGCTACATCGATGGCAAAGGCGAGCGGTTCTCCGGCCGTCTGAGCGGTTACACAATGTCGTATGAGTTTACGCAAGCCGGCAAACCGATGACGGGCCGGACTTATTACCTACAGGCTGACGAGCAAACAGTTTACGCGCTTCGCTTCACCGGCATGCGCGACAAGCTTTTGCGTATACGCAATCAGACGGACCAAATCGCGCGAACGTTCAAGCTGAAGTGAGTCCGCAGATACAAAGCCACAAAAAGGCACAAAAAACACAAAAAGGGTTTCGGCTTGATTAGAGAAAAGCACAAAGGTTCCGGCTTGATTCGACAAAATACTTTTGTGCCTCTTGTGCCTTTTTGTGGCTCGGTTTCTAAATCCACGTAATCTGCGGACTCAAAGTTTTTCTTCGTAACCTTTCACGCGTCTCCCGTAATACCTATTAAGTCTCCCTGATCGAAAGGAAGATCCGCGGCCTGCTTCGCCAGACCGACGACAGATCTGTATCACAAGTTCTCCCCGCCGAAGTTCACGTCTGCCAGAACCGAGGAGCTTGCGATGAAAAAACACAACGCGTGGGAAACGTCAGAAGAAACGTGCGATGGATTTGAAGCGCGCCAAGCTTTCAGGCTCACACTGCTGAAGGACGCCTCGTTGCCCGAACGGCTTTTGAGGGAGGTGGAATTTGCTCTCGATCGAATTAAGTCAAGCTGGCCTGAATTCAAACGTGAGCCAGTAGCGTTTGTCTTTACTGAACTGCATGAACTGAAGCGAGCACTGAGACAAGCGCTGACTGCCCCGCATCGGATCAACGCTTTGTTGACTGCGTTGTTGGTTGTCGGAGCGGTAACGATTGGTGTTTTCCTGCTGGAACGGCACGCCGCGAATCACAAAGTTGCAGACCACTCCGATGAGTTCGAAGTAGTTTCGATCTTGAACCTCCAAGACTCGACAACCAACCGTTCCGATCCTGGCGTTGGCGTTGGCGAGCGGGGCCGTGTCGGCTTCGAAAGCGGTAGTGGCGAAGGGTCGCGGCCAGAGCCGGCGCGCGCGCATGGTGGCGGCGGTGGGGGCAACCACGCGCAACTTCCCGCGTCGCAAGGTCGTGTGCCGCTGCCTTCGATGATTCCCGCGCCGATTCCGACGGCGGTTGTGCGGCTGCCGCAGGGGTTGCCGGTCGCGGGAATCGACCTCGATCCCGCGCTGTGGCGGAAGCTGGACTATCCGTCCTACGGCGATCCGCGATCAAAAGAAACGACGGCGTCGAATGGCCCGGGCGATGGTGGCGGTGTTGGCACCGGCAAGGGCACCGGAATCGGTGAAGGCGATCGTTCAGGACTTGGTCCCGGTCGAGACGGAAACATGGGTGGCGACGGTAAGGACATTGGCGGTGGCAGCAAAGGCGGCTCGCGCGGAAACAACCCGGACGGTGACGAATCCGATCATGTTTACAAATCGCCGGAAGTCAGCACGCGGCCTCGCGTTCTGGCGAAACCCGAACCGACGTACACAGAAGAAGCGCGGCGCAATCAAGTTACCGGCACAGTTGTTCTGCGTGTCGTATTCTCAAGCAGCGGGCAGGTCACCAACATTCAGGCGGTACAGAAGTTAAGTGGCGGATTAACTGAGAAAGCGATCGCCGCCGCGCGACAGATTCGTTTTGTTCCCGCGACGCGCAACGGTCAGCCAGTCTCGATACACATGCAGTTGGAATACAACTTTAATTTGTATTGAAGCTATCGCGATTCGTCGCCGCATCAATGCAGTAGTCAAGCTGCAAGTCTCCCCTCTGTTCGCGTTCTAATCTCGGTGTTTGGGAACAAGAGACCGATGTTGGTCTCTAATTAGTTGTACCCACAATTCGATCAGAAGACGCCCGGCCATGGTCGTGGTTCGTCCGAAACGTCTCGAAGGAGCAGACTATGCGCGCAAGACTCTTTCGCAAATCACTCTTCATCATCGGTTTTTCCGCAATCGCATTGCTTTGTTTCAGCGGGTTGAGAAGCTCAGGCACAGTCGCATCGGCCCAGAGTGAATCCAAGATCACACAAGGGACTCTGCAAGTTGTCGATCCGAACGGCCAAGCAAGGGCCATCTGCCCGTTGAAGCACACGGATGTAAAGGCGCAAATCAGCGGCTTCCTTTCGCGCGTGACCGTCACGCAGGAATTTGAAAATCCTTTCAAAGAAAAGATCGAAGCGGTTTACACGTTTCCGCTGCCGCAAAATGCCGCGGTGGATGACATGACGATGCTCGTCGGCGACCGCACCGTGCGCGGCAAGATGCTGCGGCGCGAAGAGGCGCAGGCAGTTTACGAAGCTGCCAAGAACAACGGCCAGACCGCGAGTTTGTTGGAGCAGGAGCGGCCGAACATCTTCACGCAATCAGTTGCGAACATCCTTCCCGGCGAGCAAATCAAGATCACAATCAGTTACGTCGAGACGTTGAAGTACGAAGACGGCTCGTATGAATTCGTTTTTCCGATGGTGGTCGGGCCGCGCTATGTTCCCGGCAACGCGACTGGTGCACAGGGAAATGGTTTTGCGCCTGATACCGATCGCGTGCCTGATGCTTCGCGCATCACGCCACAGCCGCCACCAGCCGGCATGCGCGCCGGTCACGACATTTCGATGGATGTGACACTCGATGCGGGCGTGCCGATCGATGCGCTCAACGCGAAGACTCACGAAGTTGTTGTCGAACGGCCCGACGATCGCCGCGCGCGCTTAACCCTGAAAGATCAAGCGACGATTCCGAACAAAGATTTCATTCTTCGCTACGACGTTGCCGGCAAGAAGATCAACGACGCGCTGCTCACCCACTCGACGGGCCACAGCGGCTTCTTCACGCTGATTCTTCAGCCGCCTGAGCGTGTCACCGTCGAAGATGTAACACCGAAAGAGCTCGTTTTCGTGCTCGACACTTCCGGCTCGATGTCCGGCTTTCCGATTGAGAAAGCCAAAGAGACGATGAAACTCGCGCTCGACAATCTCTATCCCTACGACACTTTCAATCTGATCACCTTCTCTGGCGACGAACACATTCTGTTTCCGGAACCGGTTCCAGCTACCAAGGAAAATCTCGCGAAAGCGCAAGCCTTTCTCGAAACTCGTCAGGGTGGCGGCGGCACAGAGATGATGAAGGCGATCAAGGCGTCAATGGATCCGACGGACAAACAGGATCACGTTCGCATCGTCTGCTTCATGACTGATGGTTACGTCGGCAACGACATGGAGATCATCGGCGAAGTGCAGAAACATCCGAACGCGCGCGTGTTCGCGTTCGGCATCGGCGGCAGCGTGAATCGCTTCTTGCTCGATGGCATGGCAAAGTACGGCCGCGGTGAAGTCGAGTACGTCGGCTTAAACGACGATGGCTCGGTCGCCGCGAAGCGTTTTCACGAACGCGTGCGCAATCCGCTGTTAACGGACATCGCGATCGATTGGAATGGAATGCCGGTCAGCGATGTCTATCCCAAAACGATTCCGGATCTATTCAGTGCGAAGCCCGTGATCTTGACGGGACGTTACGCGGGCGACGGTCGCGGTGTGATTCGGCTGAAGGGAAAGATGTCTGGCCGTGATTTTGTGCGCGAGATTCCCGTCGATTTTTCTTCAACAGAACAGCGCGACGTGTTAGCGACGCTTTGGGCGCGCACGCGCGTCGATGACTTGATGAGCCAGGATTTCAATGGCGCGCAACAGGGCACGATGAAGGAAGACGTGAAGCAGGCGATTACGCAACTTGGTCTCGATTATCGTTTGATGACTCAGTTTACTTCATTCGTCGCGATCGAAGAGATGATTGTGACAGATGGTGGCCAGCCGCGCCGCATTGACGTGCCGGTTGAGGTACCTGAGGGGGTGAATCGCGACGCCGTCTTTGGTGACGAAAGGAAGGATTTTGGCGCCAGCTATGGAAAAAATGTTACGAGTTTGCAATACCTGGGTGGCGTGGCGTCGCAAACAGTTGTCGTTTCAAAATCCGCAGCCAAATCGCGGTCCGGTCGTGGCGGTAACACTGGAGGAAGCACGCGCAGCGCCGGTGGGGGGCCAGGCGCCGGAACAGGTTCAGTCGCGCAACCTTCGCCGCCAACCGCGAGGGCGATAAACGGCGCATTCGTGATCGATGGTAGCGAAGGAGATGTCGCGCGCAAGCTTTCGCCGGAAGAGCAGAAACGAGCGGACTTACAGTCGAAGATGCATCCTTCCGTTCTGGCGGTGATCGATCGTCTGAAAGATCCGAAGGTCGGGGCAGGCGCTGACGAGGCGAAGTTCATCCGCAGCGGCAAAGCTGAACTGCAAATTTGGATCACCGACAAATCGGAAGAGACGATGGCCAAGCTCAAGGAACTTGGTTTCGAAGTCATCCTAGATCCGAAAACGGCGAAGCTGGTCATCGGGCGTCTGCCGATCGAAAAGCTGGCGGCGTTGGCGGAGTTGAAGTTTGTGCGTTACGTCGCGCCGCAGATGAGTAACTAGCGCGATCTGAACCACAGAGGACACAGAGAAGAACAACGAGAAGAAAGCGACTGCCTTTTCACAGCGCGTTAATGCTCTCAGTTGTCTTCCTCTGTGACCCCTGTGGTGAAATCCGTCGTACAATCCTCGCGCATGAAACTCGCCCACGGCCTCGCAATTCGTGAATCTCCCATCAACGGCAAGGGCTGCTTCGCCACCATTCAATTCAAACGCGGCAGGAAGATCGCCGAATACACCGGCGAGCTAATTTCTGACCTGGAAGCGCAAAAGCGCGCGCGCAAGCGACGCCTCCTGCGCATCTGCGATATCGACGGGCGCTGGAGTCTGGATGGCGCGCGCGGCGGTAACGGAACTCATTACATAAATCATTCCTGTCAGCCGAACGCGTACATGCGGACCGCCTACGGCCACGTCTTGTTCTTCGCTCTGCGAGACATCAAACCCGACGAAGAAATCACCATCGACTACGAACAGACGCTCCATTCAGATTCAAAGCGGTGTTACTGCGGTGCGCCCAACTGTCGCGGCACCATCAACAAGAAGTAATTGTCCTTTCTTTGCTTACCGCAAAGCAAAACGAAACCGACGGCAAAAATTCCGTTGACTTCCGCGCCGCGTTGCGATACTAGCGACCGCACTATGGCCGATAGCAAATCAGAGTCGCAAAAACTAGTTCGCGGTTTAGGTCTCACCGACGGCACGATGATCGTCATCGGTTCGATGATCGGCTCGGGCATATTTATCACCTCAGCCGAATCGTCGCGATTGATCGGGTCGCCAGGTTGGTTGCTGGTCGCGTGGGCATTGGCCGGCGTCCTGACGATCACCGGCGCGTTGTGCTGTGCTGAACTGGCGGCGATGATGCCGCGTGCCGGCGGACCGTATGTTTTCCTGCGGCAGGCATACAGTCCGGGCACCGGTTTTCTCTTCGGGTGGTCCCTGTTTCTGGTGATTCAAACGGGGACAATCGCCGCGGTTGCGGTGGCCTTCGCCAACTTCACCGGCGTGCTAATCAAAGGCATTGACGGCAGCAACTACTTGGTTGCGCCGCGACGCCTGCCATCGTTCTTGAGCGGATACGCGATCAGTTTCTCAACAGCCCAGCTTGTCGGCATCATCATGATCATCGTGCTGACGATCACGAACATGCGCGGCTTGAAAACCGGAAAGCTGATTCAAAACACATTCACGTTTACCAAAACCGCCGCGTTAATTGGTTTAATTGTTATCGGGCTCTTATTCGGCTGGAATCACGCGAGCGCGGCCTACACGTCTTCGTGGTGGAACTCATGGGCGAACGGTTGGAATCCGCAAGTGGCGCAGCCCGGTTTGGCGGTCGCCGGAGGCCTGGCGTTGGTGATGATGCTCGGCCGAGCCATGACTGGCCCGCTGTTCGCGCAATCCGCCTGGAACAACGTCACCTTCACGGGCGGCGAGGTTGAAAATCCCGGGCGCAACCTGCCGCTATCACTTCTGATCGGATGCGGTGTTGTAGTCGGTTTGTATCTGCTGGCGAACGTGGCTTATGTCGTGACATTGCCGCTCGCGGGAATTCAGAATGCGCCGCAAGGACGCGTGGCGGCAGCGACGATGCAGGCGATCTTCGGCCCGCGCGGCGCGGTGATCATGGCCGTCGCGATCATGATTTCCACTTTCGGATGCAACAACGGTCTGATACTCGCAGGCGCGCGCGTGTACTACGCAATGGCGCGCGACGGCCTGTTCTTCAAACGCGTGGCGAGACTAAACAAGCAGCACGTCCCGGCGATTGCGCTAATCGCGCAATGCATTTGGGCGTGCCTTTTGACACTGCCGCGCACGGTCACGACCGATCCGACAACGGGGTCCATCAGTTACGGCAACGTCTACACGCAACTCCTCGAATACATCATCTCAGCCGATTTGGTTTTCTATGTATTGATGGTCGGCGCGGTGATTCTGATGCGTCGCAAAGCGCCTGAGCTGGAACGGCCTTATCGCACGTTTGGTTATCCCGTCGTGCCGATAATCTACATAGCGCTCGCGCTGCTGGTCGTTATCGATCTTGGTTATCTGGCGTTTCGGACTTCCGGGATTGGTTACTTGATTGTGTTGACGGGAATTCCGGCTTACTTGATTTGGAAGCGAAGTTTGGCAGCGCAGCCAACAGTGGATCGAGAAGCGTTGCCGGAGGAAACTTAGAGAGTCGGCAATCACAATCGCGGCAGCGCAAAACTGAATTTCGATCCGCGGCCAACCTCAGATTCGACGGCGACCGATCCGCCGTGCTGTTCAACAACTTCTTTCACGAAAGATAATCCAAGACCGGTAGATTCTTCGTCTTTCTCCTGGCCATCGCGCGCGACGCGGTAAAACTTTTCCCAAATTCGATCCAGCGAATCCTGCGGCACGCCGTATCCGCGATCCTCGACAACAACGCGCACAGCTTCAGCTTCCAGCACAGTCGAGACAGTCACAGTCGTGCGTTCAGGGCTGTAACGGATCGCGTTATCCAACAGTTTCGTCAGCGCCTGCGTGATCAAACTCTTGTCCGCTGACACGGGCGGGATGGCGCCGTTGCCGTGTTCTACCAGCCGGATACGTTTCTTTTTCGCGACGGGCTGCATCACATTTATCGTCTCGCTAACGACTTCATCCAGCCGCAGCGCAATCTTCGTGACTTCCTGTTTGTCGGCGCGCTCAAGTTGAGTCACCGTCAGGAACGTGTCGATCATGCGCGACATGCGCTGCGATTCGTTCGAGATGATTTGCAGGAACTCGCGCGACTCTTCCGGAATCTTGTCGTCAATCACGAGCAGCTCCGCGAAACCGTTGATGCTCGTGAGCGGCGTGCGCAGCTCATGC
The DNA here is from genome assembly GCA_036505595.1 of Pyrinomonadaceae bacterium. Lineage (GTDB taxonomy): Bacteria > Acidobacteriota > Blastocatellia > Pyrinomonadales > Pyrinomonadaceae > UBA11740. Next base: position 13,519 of record DASXTE010000032.1, on the reverse strand, counting down.
GACATCAGCGAAATCATATCCGACTTCAGCTTCTCAAACTCTTTCATGCGCGTAATGTCACGGACGCGAATCGCAAAGCAGAGCGGCTTGCCGCTCGCGCCGTTGCCGTTCGGGCCATGTCCATTCCGCTCGGTCGCGAGGGCGATTCGCAATTCGAGCGTTTGATTACGATCGGGAAACTTCAGTTCGCGCTCGTAAGGTTCGCCGGATTGCAGCACCCGGCGCACCGCGATTGCCGGTTCGTCAAAAACGCCGGACTTAAATCGATCAAGTAACCCGAACAAATCAGTCTTTTGGACGTCGTGATTGTTCATCCGCGCGGTCCACAGCATCGCGGGATTGACATACGCGAGCGTTCCATCGAGATACGCGATCGCGTAACCGTCCGGAGCTTCGGAAAGAACCTGGGCGCCAAAGCGATGTTCCGTCAGCACTCCGCTGATCAAATCAAACGCGTGCAAGCGGCGGCCGGACGTTCGCGACGACACGAAGGCCGGCAGATTGCTGTCTAGCTTCTTGCGTTGTGCGCCTTCGCGCTGAAGATCGCGCGCGAGCTGGCTTCCGACCGCAGCCAGCAGTCGCCGATCGCTTTGATCGAAACTCTCACGTAACCGTAGCAGCAAAGTACCGACAGTGCGCCTGCCATGTTTTAGTGGCATCGCGACATTCTCGAGCGAGTCGATCTCTCCGATCGGCGCAAGTGCAATCTCGTTTGTAGTAGCCGCTTGGTCACACAGCTTCACGAGTTTTCGCCAAACAGAATTTCGGCCTGCCTGAAGTGCACTACTCGATTGCGCGCGTAGTCGCGCGCAGGGCACAAGCTCTCCGTTTTCATTTGGCTGAAAGACTATTGCTTCTTCCAGCGGGAGGACAGTTTGCAGGAGCTTCAGTCCGCTTGTGAGACGATTCTCGGCGATCGTCATGTCCAAAGCGTCAGTGCGCGCGATGGTTTCGTTGACACGCTGCGTCAACACGGTGTCGATCAACCACAGTCGATGTAATTGCACGAAGAAGACAGCAGCCGTAGAACCTAACGCCATCGGCGCGAAGAGGATGTCTATTTTCAAATAACGCGAGACGAGCAAGCTCGCGGCGCACGTGGCGAGAAAGCCCATGCCGAGAATCAGGAACGAGCGACGGGCGCCGACGCGACCAACGAAGAAGCCGGCACTCGTGCTGATCGTGACAATCAGCAGAAGACCCAGCCAGGTCTGCGGCTTCTGCAAGGGGACTTCGCCGCGTGACACATTCACGACGAAAGCGGCCTCCAGCGAATCGATCAACCCCGCGCGCCAAACGGCACACGCCGCCACACCTGCCAACAATGCGAGGCCGAGCGAAACAAGCAGAGATTTCCAGGAGAATGTCTTCAAGTCGGATGGTGAGGAGGCAGGTTCAGTAACCAACGCGCTCAACAGATTGCGCCAACCGAATTATACACGGGCCAGCATCGTTTTACGCAAGCAAAAATACTCGGAAATTGGGCCAAAACGGGCCTTTTTGCGAGGACGCGGGGGAAGGAGGAGTTTATTCAGCGGTCAAAAGGGAGTGGAGAGCGCTGAATAACTCGGTTTCTTCGCTCTCGAAAACGGTTCGGAGGTCGAGTAAAACGCGATCGTTTTCGATCCGAGCGATGACGGCCGGCCGATTGTGGCGCAGACTTTCCTCAATTTCGTTCGCGCTGAGATTGTCGTGTGAAATCGAAATCAGCGGCGTTGGCAGGCAAGAAGTTGGCGCGGCACCGCCTCCGATGGCGGATTCGCCGTCGATAATTTCCAAACGAAGACAGTTTGAAGTGTTCTGACCAATCCGTTCGAGCAAGTGACCGGCGCGTCTTTTAATTTCGTCGTACGTCATCGCCATCATGCGGTGCATGGGCACTTCATTCGTCGCAGTGCCCCGAGCGTAGGATTCCAGCGTCGCTTCCAACGCCGCGATTCTGAGTTTATCTGCGCGCAGCGCGCGATAGAGTGAGTGCCTTCGCAAGCGCTCGATAATCTCTGCGCGACCAACGAGCAAACCTGCTTGTGGTCCGCCGAGCAACTTGTCTCCGCTGAACGAAATGACATCGACACCGGCTGCGAACGATTCACGAACTACCGGCTCGCCTGTTATCCCATATTCGCTGAAATCGATCAGCGCACCAGAACCCGCGTCTTCGTACAGCAGCAGGCCAGCCTCGTGAGCGACGGACGCCAGCTCTTTCAGCGTCGGAGTTTTTGTGAAGCCGACAATACGATAGTTCGATGTGTGCACGCGCATGATCAGGCGCGAGTCGGTGGTGATGGCTTTCTTGTAGTCAGAGAGCTTAGTGCGATTGGTTGTGCCGACTTCGACCATTCGCGTTCCGGATTGGGCCATTACTTCGGGGACGCGAAAGTCTCCGCCGATCTCAACCAACTCGCCTCGCGAGACGATTGTCTCACCATCGCGCGCCAACACCGTCAACACCAGTAGCGCCGCCGCGGCGCAGTTGTTGACTACCAGCGCGGCTTCGGTCCCTGTCAGTTTGGCGAGCAGATCTTCAGCACGCGCGCCGCGACGCCCACGGCTGCCTGAATTAAGGTCGAATTCCAAATTGCAATAAGCAGAAGCCTCTTCGATTGCTTGTCGCGCTGCGTCAGACAACGGTGCGCGGCCCAGGTTTGTGTGAAGAATTACACCGGTCGCGTTAATTACGCGTCGCACGGCAGTAGCTGCTTGTTCGTGATATCGTGCCGATAGCCTTTGTTCTGCTACTTCGAGCATGGTGCCTGCGGCATTGCCATCACGATCTGTGAGCGCGCCTTCAAGAATTTGACTGCGCAATTCGTCGGTGACTTGCCGCGCCAGCAACGTCAGGTGCTCGGCGCCAAACGCTGTCTTCAGAGACTTGCCCGTTTCGGTTCGCAACAACGCATCGATCGACGGAAGCGAGCGCAACAGGGCTTTTTTGTGGTCGGTTTTCGTAGCGGTTTTGGCCATTGGCTTGAATGAATCCGAAGAATATGCGGTTTGCGGAACAGAGGCAATCCGCGACGAAAGAAGTTATTGACATCGTTTCGTCGGAACTCCTACACTCGAAGTATCGCGGCGACCCCGCTTGCGCCGCCCGTCAAGGAGTCTTAGGTGCCCATAAACAATAACAAGCTTGCGCGTTTGGCCGCTGAGCGCCGCGAACGAAACAAGAACAAGAACGTCGTAGTCGAACATGTCACGATCGAAGATCGTCTGGCGCGTCTGGAGGAAGACATTCGCCGGTTGAAGGTCGAATACGATGTTTATTTTAATGGAGGCTCGAAACGGCCGCCGTATGACACGAAGCTGCGGGTTGAGTCGCACCTGAAGCGAATTGGCGATGACCGGTCGTTGAATTTCGCGCAGCGCTTTCACTACAACTCGCTGGCCACTCGATTCAATTCGTTTCGCGAGGTTTGGCGCCGCACGATGAAGAGCCGCGAAGAGGGCCGCGATTTTGTGACCGTAAGCCGCGTATCGGCGCGAGAAAAAGAAAAAGAAGCGTCCTTCACTCCATCGACTTTCGCCTGCTCAGATATACGCCATGATGTGCAGACAATCAAGGGCGTGTACGACGCGCTGATGGACGCGAAGCGTGCGTGCGGCGAAACCGCCCAGGACCTGTCTTTCGCAAAGTTCCATCGACTGATTCTGGAAAGAACAGAAGCGTTGAAAGAGAAGATGGGAACGGATCGGGTTGTGTTCTCAGTTGATGTTGACCATGGGCATGTGAGCTTTAGAGCGAAACCTGACTAGCAGCGTGGACTTCAGTCTGTGACCCACGGAAAATACACTGACTAAAGTCTGCGCCACAAAACAAAAAAGGCGATCTCGAAACCCGAGATCGCCTTTCTTTTCTTGCGCGTTCCGGACATGACCGGAAGCGGCCAGTGGCTTTGCTTGAAAGCAAGCCGGGGAGACCTACGCCTTTGTGACTTTTTCAGCCTGTGGTCCTTTGGGGCCTTGCGTCACTTCAAACTCGACTTCCTGACCCTCTTCGAGGGTCTTGAAACCGTCGCCTTGAATGGCGCTGTAGTGCACAAAGATGTCCGAAGAGCCTGGCTGCTCAATGAAGCCGTAGCCCTTCGAGTTGTTAAACCACTTGACCTTACCGGTTATTCTAGACATACAAACGAATCCTCCTAACGATTCGGAAAAATTGGCTCGAGCGACACAGTCTTTAGTCTGCGAAGCTGACACAGACTTAAGTCTGCGCCACTCGTCCAACAGGGTTAATGCTGTGAGCCGGACGCGCTTACATTTGGGGCGCTACACGGAAACACACTAGCGAAAAGCGCCCGTCGCATCGCACACGCTTGCGGCGATCGATGGGCGCAACTTCCAAAACAAGAACTCATTACTATTTTCGCGCTTGCAAATCGAAATGCCGAAGGCAGGTGTAAATCCTGGGCCCAGCACTGATTGAAACGTCGGCGCATCCTAACGGATGCTGTTTTGGGCTGTCAAGAACTACTTTTCGCGGCTGTAAAGCGGCGCCTTGGGCGTTTACGCTGCTTTTCGCAGCGCCGCCGGGGCGTTTCGGATGTCCAGCTCCTTGAAAATGTATCCCGCGCCACCGAACTTTTCGGTAACGAAAAGCACGTAACGGATGTCCACGGAAATCGTGCGGCCCTTCGGATCATTGTAAAAGAAATCGTTGCCGAGGCCTTCAAAATTTCCGTCAAACACGATGCCGACCTGTTCGCCCTTGCCGTTCAAAATCGGCGAGCCCGAATTGCCGCCGATGATGTCCGCGGTCGAGATGAAATCCACGGGAACATCCTGACCATCTGAATAGGGGCCGAAGTCGCGCGCGCGATAAAGCTCCTTAAGCTTTGCCGGAACATCAAAGGGTTCGCGGCCGGTATCTTTTTCGATCACGCCGGCGAGATGTGTGAAGGGTTGATAGATCGCCGCGTCGTGCGGGATGTAGCCCTTGACTTCGCCGTACGTGAAACGAAGCGTGGTGTTTGCATCAGGATACAGCTTGCTGCCGCGCATTTCGCTCATGCCCCGGACGAGCAATGGCCGCCACTTGCCGACGATCGCATTGAAGGCGCGCGTCCGCGGTGCATTCTCGGCGTTCAGCGCGCCCATCTCTGAGGCAAAATCGATGAGCGGTTCATTCAGCTCGCGCAACTGTGCGGGAGTCTTTTCGAACATGGCTGAGAATGCTTCCGGCGTCGAGAGGTTCTTGCTGTCGATAACCGCGCGCGCGAAATCTTCTTCAGCGCGAATCCGCGCTTCGTCTTTCAGGTTGCCGAAGCGTTTCTCGATCGCATCGATCTTTTGAGTTGCGGGAAGCTCTGCCGCCTTTCTCAGGAAGAACGCCAGCATCTCACGCTCAAGCGTCACGTTTCGCCCTGCGAATATTTCGGGCAAAGCAGCGCGCGCCCGGGTGACCACGAGCGCGAGATTTGGATTGCGCTCGGCTTCGGGTCTTTCTTTGCTGGCAGCGTAGCTGTTGATCAGACCGGCGATTTCGAAGACGTCGCTTAACGTCGCGATCTCCTGAATTATCCGATCGCGCGGCTGCGTCTTCTGCAATTCTTCGTAGGCCTTGGCGAGCGACGGCAGAATTTCTCCGTATTTCTTCTGTCGCTCCGGATTTTCGTTGACCCATTTGGTGAACGCGGTCTCCTGTGCGCGCTTCTCATCGACAATGCCCGCGCGGCGCATCGCCAGCACCGAACCTTCATTGTTCTTTAGCTCGTTTGAGATGCCGAAGACCACCGACTGAAGTCTTATTCGCAAGGCTGGATTCATGCGACCCATGTTCGTGAGTACTTCCATCTGCTTCTGTTGAATCTCGATCGAAAATGGAATGAACACATCCTGGTTGTACGCAACGGAATAGCTTTCGCGGTAGCGACGTGTCGAGCCGGGATAGCCCATCACCATGACGAACTCGTTGTCTTTGACACCACCCATCGATAGCGACAGAAACTTCTTCGGCTTGTAGGGAACGTTGCTGGTCGCGTAGTCCGCCGGCTTTCCGTCCGCTGCGGCATAAGCGCGCAGGAAAGTAAAATCGCCGTCGTGGCGAGGCCATTCGAAGTTGTCGGGGTCGCCTCCGAAAAAGCCGATGCTCTTCGGCGGCGCGTACACGACTCGCACATCACGCAGCACTACATATGTGAACAGGTAGTAAGTCAGGCCTTCATTCATCGGCATGACCCGCGCGGTGATTCCTTCGGCTGCTTTCGAATTGTCTGCTTCCAGCACGCCAGCCTTCGCCTGAATCGAGGCGTTGCGTTCCGCCTGTGGTGTCGCGTCGCTCACACCCGCGAGCACATCAGCTGTGACGTCTTTTAGATCCTGAGTGATCGTGATCGTATAACCGCTCAACGGCAGCTCTTCGGTACGATTGTGCGCGACATATCCCGTCGTGCCGTAATCTTTGGTCGCGTCGGAGGCGCTGACGAGTCCGTCAAACGCGACGTGATGATTCGTCAACACCAGGCCCTCAGGCGAAACGAATTCGCCGGTGCCGTAACCGCTGCCAAATCCCACGCGCACTACTGCGTCTTTGATGCTTGGTCCGTTTGGGTTGTAGATGTCTGTGATGGGGATTCTCAATCCACGCTGCTTGAGCTTCGCCAACGGAAGTTGATTGAGAGTGTCCGGAAGGAACATGCCCTCATCGCCTAGAACTGAGACCGGAATGAAACTGACAATGAGTAGAGCGGAAAGAACAAGCGCAGTCGCGCGTGGGTATTTCGAAATCATCAAGAGTTTTCCTTTGTGATTGACGGTCTGGGTAGTGGAGGGATGTTAGCAGAAGCCTGACGCGATCCTGAAACGCGACCGACCGATCAGGCTTCCGCGTGATGTCACTCTATGGCGCCGGGCAGGTATCGCCTGGGGTCAACCGGCTGATTATCGATTCTCACCTCGTAGTGCAAGTGCGGTCCGGTCGAGCGCCCGGTTGAACCGACCAAGCCGATGGTTTGTCCGCGCGTCACAGTCTGTCCGACCGCGACGTTGATTTGCGACAAGTGACCGTAACGTGTGGACAATCCAGCGCCGTGATCGATGTAGACGACATTGCCGTAACCACGCTGTCGTCCGGCGATCGTGACGCGGCCGTTCGCCGCCGCTTGCACGGGCGTCCCATAGGCGGCGTCGATGTCCTGGCCTTCGTGATACTCCCAGCCTCGGCCGCCGAATGGATTTCTCCGACCGCCGACGCCGCTTTCCAGCGCGCCCACTACCGGCCAGAGTGACGGTATCGCGCCATGTCCACGAACCATGTCCTGGTAAATCCACATCTGCCGTTCCAGCTTTGCCGTTTTTGATTCGAGTGCGGCTAATGCTGCGGCACTATCAACCGGTCTCGCCGGACCGCCCTGGCCACGCGGCGCAAGTTGTTCTAGCGGTGCCGAAATGCCGGACATCTCAGCCAGCTTGCGAGAAGTGTCCTCAACCGCGTTGACGCGATTGTTGAGGTTTTGCAACTCCTGCTGCTGCTTCTGGTTCTGTTCGCGCAGCCGCGCATTCTCGCGTTCAATTCGGAGATGCGTTGCCTGCTGTGTCAATCCATAAAAGCCGTACACCAAACCTGCCACGACCACGGCCAGTGCCGAGATGGAGACTTTGAGCCACCGTTTATGAACGGAAATGCGACGAATGTGAGCTCGGGAACGGGAAGTACGGGCGACGATAAAAGCGTAGAAACGGTCGTCTCTAGTCATTCACTCTGCTCCTGTCGGGCGCCAAGCGCGTTTGTAAAACGGGGCCGCGTGGCGACCGGAAAAGTAACAGACGCCGACGAGGGCGACTGAAAAACCTAAATTTTGCGAGGCCTTAAAATTAAGAACCCTGCCGAAGAAACTGAACCCTGCTTGAGACTAGCAGCCGATATGCGCGCCTGAGTCGCCGGGTAAACGTGGCTTTTAGACTCAGAAAACGGATCCTGGATGCTGCCAGAGCGGGAGACCGTATCACACGAGGCAGGCGAAGGCAAACGAAGAAAAGCGATTGGCGAAGAGGAGAAGTGGGGGCTTTTTACAGATCAGACTTGCGCTTCTTGTGATCGCGGTAGATGGCCAACACGATCATCACCATTACCACGCCGAAGATGACGACGATTGCTAACTTGATGATTGCGACCAGGAGCCCAACCGCGACAATAAGCTGCTTCAGCAGGGCTACAATCAAAAGGATCAGACCGATGACGGCGCCGCCGCGAGATATTGCTGAGATAATTCCCATCATTGTTGCCAAACCTACTGACGCGACTGAAGCCGAGCTGAGCCAATCTGCCGCGGTTGCACACGCGTCGGGAAGTCACCACCGTCATAAGCCGCACGCGCAAATTGGCTGTTAACAACGACTGACGGCGGCGGATTGTTAACGTCGAACAGTCGCAATTCCTCTCGACGTCGGTGACGCTTCATGTAATCGAATAGAATGTAAGCGCCCAACACGACCAGCGCGACCGGCAACGCGCGCCGTACCGGGAACTGAAACCCAAGGACGGTGTGCGCGAGAAAGATTCCACCGAGCACCAGAAGCGTGATTCCCCAAGCCAGAGGATTGCCGTACAACTGCCGCGTGATGGCGTCCTCTTCCGCGTCCGGCGCGAGACCGGCGCGCGTCAACTGTGCTGTCCGGCAAGCGTCGACTGCGGCAAACAACCATGTGCCGGCCACTCCCAGCACGAAGAAAGCGACCCCGTCAGTAACAACCGCCATCTGGAAAAAACTGGCGAAGATCGCGAAATGAACGATGGCTTTTGACGTTTGGCCGTTGTAGGCGGCGCCCAATCCCGGTACGAAGAGCGAAAGAAATGTGGCGATGAACGGTGAAGACTTACGGCGAATAACTTGTTGTCCCGACGGCTGCGACTGCTTAAATCTTAGCGCATCTACGCCGGCAACGATGCAATCCTGACAGAAAGCGAATCCGCGAATCCGATGGTCGCATGCCGGACACAGAGGCCGCGCGCAGTTGCTGCATTGGGCCATCGCCGGATTCTTTGGGTGGTAATTACAATTCATCAGTTGCTTCACGCGATGGTCGCGTTTGATGTCGTACGTCGAACTGCCGCCGAACGTTCAGCGGTTCTTTTGTCCGCCGTTGTCGTCGCGGTTTCCTTCCGAGCTGCCTGGCGAGCGCGACGGCGCGCTGTTTTGATTTGAGCTATTCTGATTCTCGTTCGCATTGTTGTTCTTCTGGTTGTCTTCACCACCGACGAGTTTGTTGACGCTGCCGGCAAATTGCTTGACGCCTTTTTCGGATCCCTTCGTTGCACTGTCGGCGGTGCGCTCTGCCAACTGCATGCTCGCGCGATAAATCCCGCCCACCGAACCATCGGTCGAAACCGTGTTCGTCAGTACAAAGACGGATACCAGCAACATTGTTGCGACTGAAGCCAACTGCGGCGAGACAATCGGATCGAGCGCGCCGCGCAGCCATTCGACCAGTCGCGCAGAGAAAGGAGCGCGCACTTGCTGCGGCAGAACATTTCCAATCGTCGCTTGCAGAATGCGAGCTTCGAGACCTGTGGGCACCGGCAGTTCGTCCTGCGAGTACGTGTAAACCGCACCGATCGCGCGCACGACCTGGCCAGGAAGTTCACTGCATCCCGCGCACAAAGCTGCGTGCCGCTCCCAACGGTGATACAGCGGCGCCAGCAAAACGCCGTCGAGATAATCCGTCAGGTATTCCTCGAACTCTTCGCAGGCGATTGCCGTTTGCGGCGCCGTCTTCATGAGAATCCGCGCGTCCAGTCCAACACCTGCGGACGGGGCTTCTGAGGATGAGCAAGCGACGATTGTGTTCTTAACGTCGTCAAGCAAATCGTGGCAGACGGGGCAGCTCAGCGCATGTTCAGCAAACGCACGGTGTTCCTCGACGGGAAGTGTCCCATCGAGGTAATCCGTCAGTCGATCTTCAAATTCGTGACAAAGCATTGCGTTTCCTACTTCCTGAACCCTTCGTCTGACTCACCAGACACTACGCCTCCACTACTCGCATACGACGGAGAATCTTCGCGAGTTCGATTCGACCCCGATTAATCCGCGATTTGACCGTGCCCTCAGGGATTTTCAACAAATCCACGATCTCCTGGTAGCTCAGCTCCTCGATGTCCCGGAGGATCACGCACGTCCGCAAATCCTGGGAAAGCTTGTCGATTCCGGCCTGAACCTGCGCACCCAGCTCGCGCCGCTCCATCTCGCGCTGAACGGAGCCTTCTCGCGACCTCAGATGGTACTTGTGGTCTTCGAGATCGTCCGCGATTTCGTCCTGCGGCGCGCGTTGTCGTTTGCGGTAATCGTCAATGATCAGATTGCGCGCCAGCCGCATCAGCCAGTTTTGCAAATCGCCTTGTTTTGGGTTGTATTGATCGAGCGACCGATAGACGCGGACGAAAACGTCCTGAGTCAGGTCTTCGGCGCTGTCGGCTCGGGAGGTGAAGCGGTAGGCGAGGTTGAATACGCGACGCGAGTAAGTCTGCACAATCTCTTCCCAGGCCGCGCCGTCGCCCGCGCGACACCGCCTGACTAATTCAGCGCCTTCATTAGTGGCCAAGCTCCTGACGGCTCCCACTCGATATGATCTCCCGATCTGTAAGTCGCTCCAAACGTGAAATGCCCAGGTCCCGTGCGGACATCAGCGTCTTACGTCCATATTTGCCGCAAAGTTCCGTCCGCCGGAGCGCGGTCAAGGCCTTCTTGCGTGCAACATTAAACTGTAATAGGCTGGCTCCGCCAGCCCAATATCTTGTGGTTGGTGTCAGCCGTAAAGTTGGTTCAACTGTCCCGCTTGCTTCGAGGCCGCCCGCGGAAGCCATGGCGAAATATCGAAAATACCTGGAATTTCTCGCGATGCTGCTGTTGGCCGTGGCCATCATCTGGTGGTTCGGACGGCGGCTGGATTGGCATCAGGTGAAGGTGTCGGTCGAGCGATCGGATTGGCGTCTGATCGTGTTGGCTTGCGTCGTCATCTTGCTTGCCTATCTTTGGCGGGCGATTCGTTGGCAGGCGCTGTTGTCACCGTTGACTAAGACCAGTTTGCGCGAAGTCTGGATTGCCACGACGGTGGGTTTCGCGGCGGTGCTGACGATCGGGCGTGCCGGCGAGATTGTGCGGCCCGTCGTGCTCCCGATGCGCGATCCACGGGTACGACCGGCGGCGTCAATCGTGACCATCATGATCGAGCGGCTCTACGACATGATGACCGTTGTTGTATTGTTCGGAATCAACCTGTTCTGGCTCAAGCCAGTGAGCGGCGGTGATTTTGGGCCGGCACGGTTCGTGGGTTTTGGTCTTGTTTCTATCGGAGCCCTCGCGATCATCCTGCTCGTCATTTTTAGGCTGCGATCGGTCCGAGTCATTGCGTGGCTCGATAAGAAAATAAACAATGGCGCAGGTTTCCGACGCCGCGTAAAGCGCGCGCTTCTGAGTACTCTTGAGCAACTCGCGACGGCGCTTAGCGTCTTGTCGGACATCAAGCTGCTGGCGATCACCATTGGCTGGTCTCTGGCGCTTTGGTTTTCGGTCGTGTTGGCGAATCTGCTCGTTTGCCGGGCGTTCGGTTTGCAATTCGGGCTTTCCCACATCTTGTTCGTTCTGGGCTGGTCAATGATCGGCTCGGCCGTTCCGACTCCCGGTGGCGCGGCCGGCGCCTTTCATGCGGTCACGGCCGGCGCGCTGATTCTGCTCGGTGTGGCTCAAAATCAAGCGGCGGCGATTTCGATTGTGCTGCACCTGGTGGATTTCGCGCCGGCAGCTTTGTTTGGATTGTTCTATTTCCTGCGTGGTGACGTGAATTTCTCGCGCATGCGAAAACTGCTCTCGGCAGACGCCGTTGAGCACGCGGTTGAAGACGAAAGAATCGTTTTGGCGAGAGGGACTTAATAGCGGAGGAATCGTCATGAAGTGTCCGTTCTGTGGTTTCGTGGAAGACAAAGTTGTGGACTCGCGCGAATCGCGTGAAGGCGAGTCGATTCGCCGGCGCCGTGAATGTCTGAAATGTGAACGCCGCTTTACGTCATACGAGCGCATCGATGAAATTCCTTACATGGTGATCAAAAAGGATGGACGCCGCGAGACGTTCGATCGCAACAAAGTCATGGCTGGGTTGCTGCGAGCCTGCGAAAAGCGGCCGATTCCGCCGTCAAAGCTTGATGCGATAGTTAATGCTGTCGAAAAGTACGTGCAGGAATCGGCGGAACGTGAACGGCCGACGAGCAAGATTGGCGAGCAGATCATGCGACGGTTGAAAGAACTTGATAAAGTTGCTTACGTTCGTTTCGCGTCCGTCTATCTGGAATTCGAGGACGTGTCCGAGTTCATGGAAGAACTGAAGACGCTGGTGCGCGCCCGCGCCGGCGCAACGGCAAAACGAGCCTGATGTGATGAAGCGCGTGATGGTGAAAAGCGTGGGGCCGGCGGGGCTCGAGCGCATTGAGCTGCGGCGGCTCACGGAACGAATCGGCTGGCTCTTTTCTTTGTTGCAGGAGGCCGCAGCCACCCAGACGCCGACGGTTGCGGGCACTTGGTCGCCGCCTGTCGATGTGTGCGAGACCACGCAAGCGATTCATGTGCGCATCGAACTGCCGGGCGTACCGGCGGCGCAAATCAAAGTCGGCTTAGATGGAAAACGATTGCGGATCGGTGGTGAGAAGAAAAAGAGAAGCGCGCGGCAACGCATCATTTCTCATCTTTGCTCGGAGCGGACGTACGGGCATTTCGAGCGTTCCGTGCCGGTGCGCTGGCCAATTGACGTCAAAGGTGCGAGTGCTGAACTCTCGAAAGGGCTTCTGCTGATTCGACTGCCTAAGTTGAAGGACCGAAGAGGCACAGAGATTTCGATTCCGATAACCGAAAAGGCGGGATGATCGTAAACAATTTTTATGGCGACTGAAATCGACAACGAGATAACTGAAACTTTGGAAGCTGCGGACTCGGCTACCGATCAGCAATTGCAGATTCCGGAAGAGCTGCCGTTGTTGCCCTTGCGGGACATCGTGATCTATCCGTTCATGATCGTGCCGCTGTTTGTCTCGCGCGAGAAATCGATCCGCGCGGTCGACGAGGCTCTCGGCGAGCACCGAATGATTTTGCTCGACTGCCAGAAGGACCTGGATAAGGAAGAGCCGACGCAAGACGATCTCTACAATGTCGGCACGGTGGCGGTCATCATGCGAATGCTGAAGCTGCCCGATGGCCGCATTCGCATTCTGGTGCAGGGTGTCTCGCGTGCGAAGGTTGAATCGGTCGATTCCAGCGGCGAATTCCTGCGCGCGCGTTTGAGCGTGATGCCGGAGGTGCTCGCGCCAGAGCGTTCATTGGAAGTCGAAGCCCTGATTCGAAACGTGCGAGCGTTGATGGAAAAAGCCGCGGCGCTTGGTAAGAACATCTCGCCGGAAGTGATGGCGATTATTGCGAACCTCGACGATCCCGGTCGTCTGGCTGATCTCTCCGCTTCAAATCTCGAACTGAAAGTTGAAGATGCGCAATCTGTCCTTGAGATTGCGGACACTACCGCGCGCCTGCGCCGCGTCAATGAACTG
>DASXTE010000031.1:0-12096 GCA_036505595.1 Pyrinomonadaceae bacterium | reverse complement strand
GAGCAAACGTCGCGTGGCGAGCGCGCGTTTGACATCTACTCGCGACTGCTCAAAGACAACATCATTTTTCTTGGCACTCCGATCGACGATCAGATCGCGAATTTGATTGTCGCGCAACTTCTTTTTCTCGAAGCCGAAGACCCGGAAAAGGACATCAACCTCTACATAAATTCGCCGGGCGGTTCAGTCACTGCCGGCCTCGCGATTTACGACACCATGCAGTTCATCCGTCCGGACGTAACCACGATTTGCGTCGGCATGTGCGCGTCGATGGGTGCTTTGTTACTGACGGCCGGCGCCAAAGGAAAACGCTTCGCGCTTCCCAATTCTCGCATTCTTATCCATCAGCCCTCAGGCGGCATGCAGGGCCAGGCCACCGACGTCCGCATTCACGCTGAAGAACTAATCCGCATTCGCGAACTGACTTCGCAAATTTTGGCAAAGCATACCGGCCAGAGTCTCGATCAGATTGAACTTGACGTTGAACGTGATCGATATTTGTCTGCAACCCAGGCCAAAGAATATGGTTTAATAGACGAAGTGATTGCCCACCGCGAGTAGCGGACAAAAATGATCGCTAAAATGAAAGCGCGTGCTGCTCGATGTTCATTCTGCGGGAAATCTCGCAGCGAGGTGAGCAACATCGTCGTCGGCTCGCCTCACGCGGCGAAAGGCCGGCGCAGCAAGAGTTCGTTCATCTGTAATGAATGTGTTCGTCGTTTTAATCAACTTCTGACGAGCAGCGAAGCAAGCGGCACGCTCGTCTCGGCATCGATTCTGAAATAGGCCCCGACAATCTGAAAAGGATGGAGTTCCCCGGACTATGGTAAGAAGAAGTGACGACACCCTCCGTTGTTCCTTCTGCGGCAAGTCGCAGAATGAAGTGAAGAAACTCATTGCGGGTCCCACAGTTTACATCTGCAACGAATGCATCGACATCTGCAATGAGATCATCAGCGACGACCAACAGGCGGAGTCCGTAGCGTCGCGCCCGCCCCTGCCAAAACCTGGTGAAATCAAATCGTTTCTTGACGAGTACGTTATCGGGCAGGACGAGACGAAAAAGCGTCTCGCCGTGGCGGTCTATCAACATTACAAACGCATCGAGCTGGCGCGGCGGCGATCCGACGTCGAGATTCAAAAATCGAACATCATCCTGATTGGACCGACCGGCACCGGCAAAACGCTCCTCGCGCAAACACTTGCGCGCATGTTGAGCGTTCCGTTTACGATTGTAGACGCGACGACCCTGACTGAAGCCGGATACGTCGGCGAAGATGTCGAGAACATCATTCTGAAACTCCTTCAGGCGGCGAATGGCGACGTCGAACGCGCGCAGCAAGGCATCATTTACATCGACGAGATCGACAAGATTTGCCGCAAGGACGAGAACCCTTCAATTACTCGCGACGTGTCGGGTGAGGGCGTGCAGCAGGCGCTGCTAAAGATTTTGGAAGGCACTGTCGCCAACGTTCCGCCGCAGGGCGGGCGCAAACATCCGCACCAGGAATTTTTCCCGGTCGATACCACGAACATTCTTTTTATTTGCGGCGGCGCATTTGTCGGTCTGGAAAAAGTTGTCGAGAAGCGTCTGCGGAACAAGTCTCTCGGTTTCCATGCCGAGGTCAAGACTGGTTCGCAACGCCAGGCGGATGCGCTTGCGCATGTTCAGCCTGAGGACTTAATCAGGTATGGATTGATTCCGGAATTCGTAGGCCGCCTGCCGGTCGCCGGTGTGTTGCACGAGCTCGACGAAGCAGCCTTGATCAAGATTCTCACCGAACCAAAGAATGCCCTGATTAAGCAGTACCAGAAGAAGTTTGACTTCGACAGCGTTAAACTGCGATTCACAGAAGACTCGCTGCGACGTGTCGCGCAACAGGCGGTTGCGCGCAAGGTCGGCGCGCGCGGCTTGATGATGATCCTCGAAGAACTGCTGCTTGATGCGATGTACACCTTGCCGTCACAGAAACGAGTCAAAGAATTTGTGATTACAAGCGAAATGGTCGAGCGTCATCGGGCCATGCCCGGCGAAGGACTGGCCGGCGTCGACGATGCGGCGGCGTGAGACAACCCGAATCAAAAAAACTAAACGGCAACCCCGGGGTTCAGCAGGGTTGCCGTTTTGCTTGAGGCGAGCCTCAAAAAATTCGCTCGCCCTTGCGTGGGGCGTTCGTTGTCAGAGAGCATTCGTGAGGACCGCCTCTCGCCTTTGAGGTTGACACGAGGCACGCCAACTCTACTGCTAGTCACGTGCCAGTTAAGCGGCAAGTAAGTTGCGAAACCGATTCGCGCTCCTAAGACTTGAGAAGTCAACGATTAGTCGTTTCAGTCCGCGCGGTCGCGATCGCTCGACCAGGAATTTCGATGCACACTTTGCTATCCGATCGGATAGCAGAACTAACTCTTCGGATAGCCAACTGCGTTCTAGCAAATTCCCTTGCTTGACACAGCGTACATGCGTACACTTGGCCCGAATCCCCCGACAGCCGTTTCGGAAAATCTGGTATGAAACCACGACTCGCCTCTATCACCGGCAAGTTGAAAGACACGGTCATCCCTATGACCGAAGGTCCCGTTTTGATCGGCCGTCAAACGGGCGCAAATCTGAGAATTCGCAACGCGGCCGTCTCGCGCCGTCACGCGATGATCGAGAAGGAAGGCGATAGCTACGTGATCGCGGACCTGGACAGTCGCAACGGAACGTTTGTTAACAACATACCGGTCAAACGCTGCGAGCTACACCACGGAGATCGCGTGCAGATTGGTGAATCAGAGTTCTTTTTTCTGCTTGAAGAAACTGAGGAGCCAGCCCAGACCAGCGAAATTCGTTTTGACGAAGTTTCATTGTTGGGCGGTCCGGCCGTGCGCATGACGTATAGCGACGCGCTTTACGTGATGGCGCGCGATCTCAGCGCGTTTCTGAAAATCAGTACGACCATCAACGCAATTCGCGGACTCGACAAACTGCAACGAGCGCTGCTGGAGCTCTTGTTCGAAGTCGTTCCGGCACGACGCGGCGCGATCCTCTTGACGGCAAATAACGCCGATTCGCCCGACGAATTCTCGTCAATGTTCGGGCTCGATAGGCATGGCGGCACTTCGCAAACTGTCACCGTAAGCCGCACGATCGTGCGTCGCGTGTTGAGCGATCGAGCGGCGATCATGCTCACCGAACCCGACAACAGCGCCGATCTCAAAACGGTGAGCCTGATTGCAGCGCAGTCACGATCGGTGCTTTGTGTCCCATTAATCATGCTCGAGCGCGTGCTGGGTGCGATCTATCTCGACACGGACGATCCGGTGGCAAAATTCGATGAAAACCATTTGCAGTTGCTCACCGCCGTCGCCGCGATTTCTGCCGTCGCGATCGAGAATGCGCGCAATTTTGAAAGGCTGCAGAGCGAGAACGCCCGTTTGCTGAGCGACGCGGACATCGAACACAACATGATCGGCGAAAGCCCGCTTTTGCAGAAGGTGTACCAGTTGATCTCGAAAGTCGCGCCAACTGATTCCACCGTCCTGATATCGGGTGAAAGCGGCACCGGAAAGGAATTGGCCGCGCGCGCGATTCATCGCAACAGCAAACGCGCCGATAAGCCGTTCATCGCCGTGAATTGCGCGGCCCTGGCAGAATCGCTTCTCGAAAGCGAGCTCTTCGGCCATGAAAAAGGTGCTTTCACCGGCGCGCTGGTCCAGAAAAAAGGGAGACTTGAGTTGGCTGACAGCGGTACGATCTTTCTCGACGAAATTGGAGACTTGTCTCCGGGGCTTCAGACGAAGCTCCTGCGCGTGCTTCAGGAACGCGAGTTCGAGCGCGTCGGCGGCAATCGGACAATCAAGATCGACGTGCGTCTGTTGGCCGCAACCAATCGCGACCTCGAAGACGCGATCGTTCGCGGAAGTTTTCGACGTGATCTGTATTTCCGCCTGAATGTCGTGAATCTCAAGATGCCGGCGTTGCGCGAGCGGCGCGAAGACATTCCGCTGCTGGCTAATTACTTCGCGCGCAAGTATGGGGACAAGTGCAACCGCGTCGTTTTTGGAATTTCACCTGAAGCGCGCCGTCTGCTGGCTAATTACGACTGGCCGGGAAACGTGCGTGAGCTGGAGAATGCACTCGAGCGGGCGATCGTGCTGGGCACCACTGAACACATTCTGCCGGACGACCTGCCAGAGGCAGTGGTTGAATTCCGGGCCAACGCCGCGAGCGAGTCCGGTTCGAACTATCACGAGCAGGTAGTTCAAATGAAAAAGAAGATGATTATCGATGCGGTTAAGCAGGCCAACGGAAACTACACGGCCGCGGCGAGGCTGCTCAATCTCCACCCCAATTACCTTCATCGACTGATTCGAAATCTCAATTTGAAAGACGAGTTAGGCCGCTAGCCATCGCGCGGGCGGCCTGCCAATTGAGTAGTGGCGGCGTCTTTCCAAATAGTTTACAATCACGCCGGTCGGCCAAAAGAGCGAGGAAGGCAAAGGCGACTCGCACTTTTCAGGACTTTTGCGACGGAAGCCAAACTGAGAGAGCGGCGGTATTCGTCGTTTAATTGTCTGTTCCGCGCAAATCTTCAGGAGTCTTTCGTTCAATTCCGCAGTAAGCGATCATGGAAGAATATTCAGACCGTACCCCTGCTGACATCGCCCGTTATCCGATGGTGCCGATTCGCGATGTCGTAATTTTTCCGTTCACTAAAGTCGCATTCAAAATTGGCCGGCCCGGCTCAGTGCGCGCGCTGGAAATGGCGCTTGCTTCCGACCGCACGATTTTTTTGTCGACGCAGCACGACGCGACGGTTGATGAGCCATCCCCCGAGCAGATTTATGGCGTCGGCACTATCGCGCGCATCCTGCAATCCCAGAAACAAGAGAACGGACAGATCAAAGTTGTGGTCGAAGGCCGCGAACGTGCGACAACGATTCGTGTCGAGAACAACAACGGCGCGTTCACGGCGATGGTGCGGCGCGCGCCGACCGTCAGCGAAGAAGGCGTGCGCACGGATGCCCTGGTGCAGAAGGTGGCGCAACTTATCGAACAGCATCTGCGGCTCGCGCCTGACGTGCAGCCGGACGCGTTGCAAACCGCAATGCGCAATGCCGATGCGTCGCACATGGCCGATGCGCTTGCATCGCAGCTTCGAATTTCAGTTGAAGACAAACAGGGGTTGCTGGAGCTTTTCTCAACCCAGGCACGGCTCGCGCGGCTGATAGAAATTCTCGAAATCGAGTTAGAGAAGCGCCAGCTCGATCGCACGATTCAAACGCGCGTGAAGCGCCAGATGGAGAAGGCCCAGAAAGAGTATTACCTCAACGAGCAAATCAAAGCGATTCACAAAGAGTTGGGCCGCAAAGACGAGCGCGCGGAGCTTGACGAGCTGAAGAAAAAGATCGAAGAGGCCGGCATGACTGAAGAGGCGAAAGAAAAGGCTCTTCAGGAACTGCACCGCCTCGAAGCCATGCCGCCGATGTCAGCCGAAGGAACCGTTTCCCGCACGTACATCGATTGGCTCCTCAGCGTGCCGTGGAAGCACAAATCAAAAGAGATCAAAGACCTCATCAAGGCCGAAGAGGTGCTTAACGAGGATCATTACGGTCTCGAAAAGATCAAGGATCGCATTCTCGAGTACCTTGCCGTCCGACAATTGGTAAAGAACCCCAAAGGATCGATTCTTTGTTTTGTCGGTCCGCCGGGAGTGGGTAAAACCAGCCTTGGCAAATCAATCGCCCGCGCAACCGGCCGCAAATTCGTGCGGCTTTCGCTTGGCGGCGTGCGCGACGAAGCCGAAATTCGCGGTCACCGTCGCACGTACATTGGCGCCCTGCCCGGCCAAATCATTCAGATGATGAAGAAAGCGGGAACGGTAAATCCCATCCTGCTGCTCGACGAAGTCGACAAACTCGGCACAGATTTTCGTGGCGACCCGAGCGCGGCATTGCTCGAAGTTCTCGATCCTGAACAGAACCACATGTTCCAGGATCATTACCTGGACGTCGAGTACGATCTCTCGAAAGTCTTCTTCATCGCCACCGCAAACGTGCTGCATACGATTCCGCCGGCGCTTCAGGATCGTCTCGAGGTGCTGCGGCTGTCGGGTTACACGGAGCGAGAGAAATTGGAGATCGCAAAGCGCCACCTCGTGCCAAAACAAGCAGAAGCCAATGGTCTACGCAGCGAGCAGTTTGAATTCGCTGACGAGGGAATTCTCGAAATCATTCGCCACTACACTCGCGAAGCCGGCGTACGAAACCTTGAACGCGAAATCGGTTCATGCTGCCGCAAGATGGCGCGAAAATTTGTGGCTGAGAGTGTTACCGACGATTTCAAATACGAAATTGGTGCTGAACAGGTGCGCGAGATGCTCGGCCCGATCAAATTCCGCCAGCAAGGCGTGGCCGCGGAAAGCGAGATCGGTCTGGCAACCGGCCTGGCCTGGACGGAAGTCGGCGGCGAAGTCCTGCAAATTGAAGCGACGCTGGTGAAAGGCCGCGGCGCGGTGACGTTGACCGGCAAACTCGGCGAAGTGATGCAGGAATCGGCGCAAGCTGCGCTGACTTGCATAAAATCTCGCGCCGAGCGCCTCGGCATGAGCCTCGATTTCATTCGCAAGCGCGACTTGCACATACACATTCCGGAAGGCGCGATTCCGAAAGACGGCCCATCCGCCGGCATTACCATGGCGGTGGCGATGGCGTCAGCGCTGATGCGCGTGCCCGTGCGCAAGAATGTCGCCATGACTGGCGAGATAACTTTGCGCGGCCGCGTGTTGCCGATTGGCGGCGTGAAAGAGAAATTGTTGGCGGCGCACCGTTTCGGCATCGACATGATCATTCTGCCGAAAGACAACGAGAAGGATCTGCCGGAGGTGCCAGAGGAGGTTCGTAGCGCAATGACGATCAATTTGGTGGAGACGATTGACGAAGTCGTTGCGCTCGCTCTCGAAGAGGAGACCACCACTGTCGAGATCGGCGATGAAGCCAAAGCTCCGCCGATTTGGACGACTGAGCCGCCGCCGGGCCTGCAGACGCCTGCGGAGCAATAATTCGCAACCAGTTCTCAGTTTTGAGCTTTTAGTTTTTAGTTGCAGACCCAATGGAGTGGTCTGTTTTCGGTAAATTATCTTTGTCAGGGAGCAAAAAGAAATGGGTAAACATGAAGATGCAGATCTGATTCTGAAACTGTACGACCTCCGGCGTGAGCCGGTCATGCGCGACGCGCGCAACTGGCTATTCACTTTCAATCCAACCAGCATTCAAGACGTTATGGAAGTCATGATGGGCGAGCATAGCGGCCACCTCCGGATGGTCATGACCTACTGGGACATGGCCTGCGCGCTTGTTAATAATGGTGCAATCGACGAGGATTTGTTCAATCAAACCAACGGCGAGCACATTTTCGTTTACATGAAGGTCGAGCCGGTGCTAGCGGAAATTCGCACGATGTTCGACAACCCCGACTTTCTGAAGAACCTCGAGGCGCTGGTCAAACGCATTCCGAATATCGAACAACGGCTGCCCGCGATGCGCGAGCGCATGGCCAGATTCGCCGCCATGCGTGCCGAGCGTGCGCAAGCCGCCGGCGCGTAACGCGAATTCGGACGCAGCGGTCGCGCAGACTTCTTTGAATGCGAATCACCAGCGCGAAATTCGTAAAGAGCGCCTTCAAAGAAACGGATTGGCCGCGTGACAAACGACCGGAAATTGCCTTCCTCGGACGCTCGAACGTTGGGAAATCCAGTTTCATCAATTCCCTGCTCGGCGTCCGGGGCTTGGCGCGCACGTCATCGACGCCGGGTCGGACCCAGGCGCTAAATTTCTTTCTTATCAACGAGAAATTTTGGTTCGTAGATCTACCGGGTTACGGCTATGCGCGCGCGCCGAAGGACGTCAAAGTACAGTGGAGCGCCGCAGCGAGTGATTACCTCGAAAAACGCCGGCAGCTTGCGCTTTCGGTTCATCTGATTGACGCGCGGCATGAGCCGGCCGCAAGAGATTTGCAACTTCACGAGTGGCTGACGCATCATCACAGGCCGCACGTAATCGTTGCTACCAAATCCGATAAGCTGTCTAACAACGAATTGAAGCGGAACATCGCCCGCGCCAAGCAAAAAATGAGCACGCCAGATATTCTGCAATACTCGGCCGTGACGGGCCGCGGACGTAATGAAGTCTGGCGTGCGATTGCTGACGCCTTAAACGGATGATTCGCGGTTCCGACGCCACCATAGTTTTTTAACACTTGCAGACTTGCGCTTTTTCTGCTTTTGTTTAGAATGGAGTTTCCAAATTGAATCAGGCCCATAGACGAAAGTATTTTTTCCGACCGTTTTCTGAAGTCTGATCTGAGACCACGCGTATCCTGCCAGCGGCATCCAAATCACGATTAGCTAACAACGTCTGGATTCCGAGGCAGCAATTGGCATAAACCGTTTTGCGGTGGAAGCCCCCACATGAGCTTCCCCGATCGCGACTTTCCCTTTGACCGGCATCGCTCAAATCAATTGACAGCATGCTAAAACCTCGATCCGTACGGCAGCCCCGCGGCTGCCCAAGAAAAAACTGATATGGCAAATAGAAGAAGAACTACGACGAACGGCGGCGACAACGGCGGTGGTGTCGCCACGGTGGACACGGCAGACGAATACGTTCCGAGCAAAGACGGCAGAGAGGATGTCTTCAATCTCTCTGAGCTGAAAGAGATGTCTATCTCAAAGCTCACGGCCGTGGCTAAAGGCATGGACGTTCCCGGCGCTACGGGCATGCGCAAGCAGGAGCTGATCTTCAAAGTCCTCGCCGCGCAGACCGAAAAAAGCGGCTTGATCTTTTCGGAAGGCGTGCTGGAAACGTTGCCCGACGGCTTCGGTTTTCTGCGCGCGCCGGAATACAACTACCTGCCCGGACCGGACGATATTTACGTTTCGCCGTCGCAGATTCGCAAGTTCGACCTGCGCACTGGGGACACGATTAGCGGCCAGATTCGCCCGCCCAAAGAAGGCGAGCGCTACTTTGCGCTGATCAAAGTCGAGGCAATCAACTTCGAGTCGCCCGAACAAGCGCGCGAGAAAGTTTTCTTCGACAACCTGACGCCGCTCTATCCGGCAGAGATGCTGCGGATGGAAGTTGCCGCGGACAATCTCTCCGCTCGCGTCATCGATCTCGTTACTCCGATCGGCAAAGGCCAGCGCGCGCTCGTCGTCTCGCCGCCACGCACCGGCAAAACCATGCTGCTGCAAACAATCGCGAATTCAATTGCGCAGAACCATCCCGAAGTAACTTTGATCGTTCTGCTGATTGACGAGCGGCCGGAAGAAGTTACCGATATGCAGCGCTCGGTTCAGGGTGAAGTCATCTCGTCCACCTTCGACGAACCGCCGACGCGACACGTCCAGGTCGCCGACATGGTGATCGAAAAAGCGAAACGCCTGATCGAGCACAAACGCGACGTGGTGATTCTGCTTGATTCAATTACGCGCCTCGCGCGCGCGCATAACGCGGTCGTGCCGCCCAGCGGAAAGATTCTTTCGGGCGGTATCGACTCGAACGCGTTGCAACGGCCGAAGCGATTTTTCGGCGCGGCGCGTAACATCGAAGAGGGCGGTTCGCTCACGATCATCGCGACTGCGCTGATCGACACCGGCTCGCGCATGGACGACGTCATCTTCGAAGAGTTCAAAGGCACCGGCAATTGCGAAATCCATCTCGACCGTCGCTTGAGCGACAAGCGTCTGTTCCCGGCCATCGATCTTCAGCGCTCCGGCACACGCAAGGAAGAGCTGCTGATTCCAAAAGACGACCTCAGCCGCATCTGGGTGATGCGCCGGGTCCTGAATCCGCTGTCACCGACTGAGCAGATGGAAGTGGTGCTCGAGCGGCTTGAGAAGACGAAGAGCAACGCGGAGTTCCTCGCTTCGATGCAGCAGTAACGGCAAGGATGACGGATGAAGGCGGAAGGATGAAGAGGTTTTTCAATCGACTAGCTTTTCATCCTTCATCCTTCTGATTTCATCCTTGCAGTTCATGCGTGTTGCAATCCTTTCATCCGAAGCACTTCCCTTCGCCAAAACGGGCGGCCTCGCTGACGTTTCCGGATCGTTAACCAAAGCGCTGCCGGCTGAATCAGTAGACTCGCTGCTGATTCTCCCGCTTTACGATCAGGTTGACCGAGATCTGATCACGGGCACGTACGTCGAAGAGCTCGAGGTCAACTGGCGCGGGCGAAAGTCCCGCATTCCGGTGCGAATCAGCGATGCGCTGGGGGTGCCGACGTATTTCATCGAAGCGCCACATTATTTTTCGCGACCCTCAATTTACGGGGACCCGAATGATTTCGAACGGTTCGCTTTCTTCTGTCGTGCGGCAATCGCTCTGCTGCAAAGAATCGGTGATGTGCCGGACATTGTTCACCTTAATGACTGGCCGTGCGGGTTTGCTTCCGTCGAACTCCGCGCCCGCCGCAGACACGAGAAATACTTCGCCGGCACAAAGATTCTTTTCTCGATTCACAACCTGGCCTACCAGGGCGCTTTCGATCCGGACAATCTTTGGTGGCTGGATTTCGCGGCGTACCGCGACGCGTTCATGCTGAACGGCGCCGCGTCGGCTTTGAAGGCCGGCATCGTGGCGGCCGATGCTCTGTCAACCGTCAGCCCGACTTACGCGCGCGAGATTCAGACGCCGGAGCAGGGTTACGGGCTCGATTGGCTGATGCGCGCGCGCCGCGATCGCCTGAGTGGGATCACGAACGGCGTTGATTACGACGTTTGGAATCCAGAGACCGATCCGCACATCGCGAAGAACTTTTCGGCAGATGACACTTCAGGCAAACGTGATTGCAAACTCGATCTGCTGCGCCGATTCGGTCTTCCGGCAGAGCCTGAGCGGCCAATCATCGCAATTATTTCGCGGCTCGTTGCGCAGAAGGGGTATGACTTAATCAGGCAAGCCGCGGGTGGGATTCTGGATACAGGCGCGTTCTTTATCGCGCTCGGCGCGGGCGCGCGCGAGTACGAAGACTTTCTGCAAAGCTGGCACGACGCCGCGCCGCACCGCGTGGGCGTTTATAAAGGCTATGCCGGCGAGCCTTTGGCGCACCAAATTGAAGCGGGCGCGGACATGTTTCTGATGCCCTCTCTGTACGAACCCTGCGGCCTTAACCAGATGTACAGCACGCGTTACGGAACGATTCCAATCGTCCGCGCGACTGGTGGACTGGATGACACAGTGCAAAATTTCGAGGTAAACACGGGAACGGGAAACGGTTTCAAATTCGGACCGTACACGCCCGCGGCTATGCTTGAAAAAATTCGCGAAGGGCTTTACTTTTATAACCAACCGGAAGCGTGGGCAAAGATTCAGCGTAACGGAATGGTCGCAGACAATTCCTGGTCCGCCGCAGCCAAGAAATATATTCAGCTTTACGAATCGATGCTCAATTAATGCCGACACGAGCGTCGATCAGGTATTAGATTGAAATTGTTTCGCAAGGAGCTTAAGTAATGAGTGAAAACGTAAGAGAAGTAAGTGATAGCAGTTTTGAAAATGACGTTTTGAAATCCGATCGGCCGGTGCTGGTCGATTTTTGGGCCGCGTGGTGCGCGCCCTGCCGCATGCTCGCGCCGACGGTCGAGGCCGTGGCCGACAAATACGCCAGCACGGCGCGTGTCGTGAAGCTGAACGTGGACGACAACCCTTCGGTGTCGCAGCGCTACGGCATCAAAGGCATTCCGACCCTGATTCTTTTCAAAAACGGCCGCGAAGAAGAGCGTGTCGTCGGCGCGACCTCTGAAAGCGCCATCTCGCGCATGCTGGACAAGCACATCAGCACCGCCACCGCTGCCTAGATTTATTTGACGCGGCGCGAACTAGTTTTCTGCAAAACGGTTCGCGCCGTTTGTGTGTTTTGCTGACGTCTGACTTCTGACATCTGATCTCTGCTCCTATGGTTATCGCAGTCATTGGCGCCCAGTGGGGCGATGAAGGCAAAGGCAAGATAGTCGATCTGCTCGCCGAGCGGTTCGATATCGTCGTGCGCTACCAGGGCGGTCACAACGCCGGCCACTCAGTCCAGATCGGTGATAAGTCTTTCGTGCTGCACCT
>DASXTE010000030.1:0-19926 GCA_036505595.1 Pyrinomonadaceae bacterium | reverse complement strand
TCTCGGCTTCCCAGGGTGTCTCGATCGCGCGTTTGTAGGTCAACTTGATCTCGGCAAAGTTCCAATCACGGCGTTGCCAAATCGAACCATCCGAATACTCAACGCGATTGATCAAAACTCTCTCCTGAAAACCAGCCGCAGATTTGTCAGCGACATTCGCGGCGTTCACCACATCGCTGGGCCGCAGCAGGCTGAAAGCTTCCAGATCTTTTTCCTTGTTAGGTTTAATTTTCACCCCGCAAAGAAACTGATGGCGCGTCACGACCTTGTTCGTTTGGTCGACGAACTGATATTCCCAGAAAACAATTTCGATTGATTTAGTGCCGCTGTTGCGGACTCTGGCGCCATAAGAAAAACCGTCCATCGGCTTGGGGTTGGGAGTGCGGGCCTCCTGTACAATTTTTTCCATTGCGGCACTGCGGCCATCGATTGTTTGCTCGTTTGGATCGGGAATTTGCGGATTATTTATCCGCGCGGTCCTTCCCGCGCTCTTGTTGCCGGCAGTCAGCTCGGGCGGCGGCGCCATATTTGGCACTTCTTGTTTCTTGCTTATGCGGCGAATTGGAAACCACTTGAAGCTGACCACAAGCAGGGAACTGTCACCATAGGAAATTTGAGAGGTTTGCCCGAGAAGCAAGGAAGGTATCAGCAATGGCACGAGCAATAAAGTTACCATCGATAAACCTCCAGGATTTGTATATATTCCCGAAACCGCGACAAAGCAAGTCTGCCGCGACATGCCCACGCCTTCAGTAGGCCAGAGGCTAGAGGTTAGAGGCGAGAGACTAGAGGATAGTTCGCTTGCAGCCAGAGACTAGAGGCTAGTCGCTGATTGAACTTCTGTCCTCTAATCTCTAACATCTAACCTCTGCTTTCATGAACATTGGCATCACGGTTTATCCCACGTACGGCGGCAGCGGGATTGTGGGT
Organism: Pyrinomonadaceae bacterium; assembly: GCA_036505595.1. Taxonomy (GTDB): domain Bacteria; phylum Acidobacteriota; class Blastocatellia; order Pyrinomonadales; family Pyrinomonadaceae; genus UBA11740. Next base: position 18,996 of record DASXTE010000030.1, on the reverse strand, counting down.
TCTGAGCTGGGCAAGGAACTTGCTGCGCGCGGCCACACCGTGCACTTCATCTCATCCGCCTTGCCGACGCGTTTGACTCAATTGAATGAGCGCGTACGATTTCACGAAGTCGAGATGATGTCGTATCCGTTGTTCGAGCATCAGCCGTACACTCTGGCGCTGGCGACAAAGATGGCCACGGTGGCGGAGAACGAGAACCTCGATCTGCTGCACGTGCATTACGCAATTCCCCATTCAATTAGTGCGATTCTTGCCCGCGAGTCGATCAAATCGCATCGCCGCTTGCCTGTGATCACGACGCTGCATGGAACGGACATAACCTTGGTGGGCGCGGATCGCTCTTACCTTCCGATCACGAAATATGCGCTCGAGCAATCGGATGGCGTGACGGCAATTTCGAATTACTTAAAGCAGGCGACGATTGAACATTTCGCGTTCGATCGAATTGAAGTTATTCCGAACTTTGTTTGTCCAGACGAATACAAACCTAAGATCGATTGTGAATTGCGCGAAGCGCTCTCGCCTGACGGCGCGCCCGTGTTGGTGCACGTGTCCAATTTTCGTCCAGTGAAACGCCCCGTTGATTGCGTCGAGATTCTGGCGCGCGTGCTCCGGAAAACAAAGGCGCGCCTCGTGATGGTTGGTGATGGCAGCGAACGCACGAACTGTCTGCATCGCGCAAAGTGCCTCGGCGTGTCTGACGCATGCGTGTTTGTGGGCAAGCAGCCGAACATCGTGGATTATCTCTGTGCCTCAGATGTTTTGCTCTTGCCTTCTGAGCAGGAATCGTTTGGTTTGGCGGCATTGGAAGCGATGGCCGTTCAAGTTCCGGTAATCGCTTCGCGCGTGGGCGGCTTGCCTGAGGTTGTCGACGACGGCGAGAACGGATTTCTTAGTTCGGTCGGCGATGTCGATAAGATGGCCGAAGACGCGGCGCGCTTACTGATGGATGCGAAGCTGAGGAAAGAATTCGGGCGGCGCGCGCGCGCATCGGCGATCGAACGCTACAGCACTCACAAAATCATTCCGAAGTACATCGAGTTTTACGAACGAATCCTTGCAGCCCATTGATTACAAGAGCCCATGAACCAGTTGGAATCAACATTGAGTTTATCCGTTGCGGTGCCGGCCGCCGGCGCAAAGTGAAGATGAATACGCTAACGATGCTCAGCAAGATCATCACGCCGAACAGAATCGCGAGCACGACGAGCGCGATGCTGCCCGAAGTCAGCGCGCGATCGATGTTTTCCTGGACGACGCGGCCCGGCAGTTGTGTTGCCACGGCCTGAGCGGCCTCATCAAAATTCTGTGGCACTTCAACGGCAACCCAGCGCGGCTTTCCCTGGAAATTCAGATGAAAGGCGAGTCGACGATTCGCGGGATCTAAAATGGCCTGGTCAGCTTCCGGCAGATTTAGCGTGACCGTGCGGCGGCGCAACATTGCAATGCCGATGAACCACAGGAGCCAGCCCGGGCCAGCGCAAAATCCGAGTTGCTGCGCCGCCACCACGACAATGATGCCAGTGACTATGGCGGCGCCCAACGCCAGCCAACCGCTGCCTGGCGGATCGTATCTCGATGTCAGCTCAAGGCCGCCGTCAGTGGCCGTCAGCGTACCGGCCTTAACGAATGGCGCAGCGCGGGCGCCGCGCACTTTGTACGTGCGCCAAAGGCTGCCCAGTTTTACGTTCCACGTTCCAGTCATAATCGCCGGTCAGCGGCTAATTAGCTGACCGAATGGCGCTTCCGTATATCATTGCGGGTCGAGTATTATCAAGCGCATGAAGGCACGACTCCCTCTCGCAATCTTGCTGGCAGCGCAGTTCGTCGCGAGCGCTTTTGCCCAGCAGCCGACGTCGACGCCTACGCCACCGCCACAGCAACAGCCGCAGCAGCAGCAACAGCCTGAGACCGAGGACGTCGTTCGCATCACGACTAATCTGGTTCAAGTTGATGCGGTGGTTACTGACAAAGACGGAAAGATCGTAACGGATCTGAAACCGGAAGAAGTTGAAATCTTCGAAGACGGGCGGCAGCAAAAGATCACGCACTTCTCTTACAACGTTACTGAAACGGCAGAGCCGGCGAAGGAAACGAAATCCACCCCGGCGGAGAAGAATGCGCCACCCGTGCCGCCATCGAGACTGCGACCCGAAGATATTCGCCGCACGATTGCGTTAGTGGTCGACGATCTCGGACTGTCTTTTGAAAGCACGTATTTCGTGCGCCGGGCGTTGAAGAAATTCGTCGATGAACAGATGCAGCCCGGCGATCTCGTTGCCATCATCAGAACGAGCGGCGGCATGGGCGCATTGCAGCAGTTCACCTCCGACAAGCGGCAGCTCTATGCCGCCATCGAGCGGGTCAAGTGGTACGCCAGCGGACGCGGAGGCGTGGGCGCGTTTGCCTCCATTACACCGCCGACGCCCGGCGATCACGGCGAAGAGATTGATAAGGCGAACGAAGAGTTCAATCAATTTCGCGAAGACGTTTACGCCGTCGGGACTCTGGGCGCGGTAAATTACGTGGTCCGCGGCCTGCGTGAGCTGCCGGGTCGCAAATCGATTCTGCTCATCTCCGACGGTTTCAGAATCTATAGTCAGGACGATCCGAACCGAAACTTCCGCACGGTGCAAAAACTGCAACGACTCATCGACGAAGCAGGCCGCGCGTCGGTGGTTATCTACACCATGAACGCCACGGGATTGCAGACGCTCGGCTTTACGGCTGCCGACGATCTATCGGGCCGGGACCCGCAACAAATGATGGATGCCATGACGAGCCGTCGCAACGCGGCTTTTGAGACGCAGGAAGGTTTGGATTATCTCGCGCGCGAAACCGGCGGTATTCCGATTCGGAACACAAACGATTTAAGCGGCGGCATTCAGCGTGTGTTGGCCGATCAGAAGGGATACTACCTGATTGGCTATCGGCCCGATCAATCAACGTTTGATCTGCGCATGGGTCGTCGCAAGTTTCATCATCTGACGGTGAAAATCAAACGTCCTGGAAAATTCAACGTGCGCATGCGGCATGGCTTCTTTGGAATTAGCGACGAAGAGCGTCCCAAGCCGAAAACGCTGGGGGAACAACTCGTCGCCGCGTTGGTCTCGCCGTTTGGATCGACTGGAGTTCATTTGCAGTTGACTTCGCTCTTCTCAAACGATCCGAAGCTGGGCCCGATCATGCGCTCGCTGTTGTACATCGATGCGCACGACCTTACTTTTACAAAAGAACCGGATGGTACTCACAAGACCGTCGTCGATGTATTGGCGATCAGCTTCGGAGACAACGGAGTTCCAATCGATCAGGTTGCCAAGACGTATCAGGTAACACTTTTGGATAAGGAATACGATCAAAAGATGAGAGATGGCCTGGTCTACTACGTCACAGTGCCGATCAAAAAGCCGGGTGCCTACCAGTTGCGAATATCTCTGCGCGATTCGGCGACGGAGCGCATCGGTTCTGCCAGCCAGTTCATCGACGCTCCGGATATCAAGAAGAAGCGGCTGGCACTATCCGGAATCATCGTGCGCGGACAGACAAAAGCCAGTAAGCCGGGCGATGCCTCGGTAACACCACAAGGGGAAGGCAGCGAACAGGGCGACACTGAATCGGGGCCCGCGGTTCGGCATTTCAAACCAGGCATGATCGTGGCCTACGGCTACTTCATCTACAGTGCGAAGCTCGACAAAGCATCGTCGCGCCCGCAACTCACCACGCGGGTGCGCCTGTTTCATGACGGCCAGGAAATTTTCGCTGGGAAAGAGATTCCCTTCGACATCAGTCAACAAACCGATTTGCAGAGGCTCGCCGCCGGCGGAGCGATTCAACTTGGCGCAAACATGGCGCCCGGTGATTACGTCCTTCAGGTTGTGGTGACGGACTTGCTCGCGGATCAAAAGCATCGCGTGGCCACCCAGTGGATTGATTTCCAGGTCGTCAAGTGAGCCTCGGCCGCCGCATGCGCATCCTGCAAATCTGTTCGGCGCGGCACTTCGGAGGAGGCGAACGGCACTTTGTCGATCTGACCAACGGGCTGATTGAACGGGGACATGATGTTTATGTCGCCATCCAGCCTGATTCACCCATTCTTTCGGAGTTAAAGAACGTTGCCGAGCGGAACATGTTTCACTTGCCTCGCCTGAAGGCTGTGAACCTCACGAAAGCCTTCGCGCTGCGCCGATTCGCGCGCGAGCACCAGATCGAAATTATCCATGCGCACATGGCGCGCGATTACCCGCTGGCGGCGCTGGCGGTCGGTCGTGCGGGCACAGCACGTCTCGTGATCACGCGACACGTTCTTTTTCCGATGAGCGGCCTGCACCGGCTGACGCGACGGCGCGTGTCGCGGGTGATCGCGGTTTCGGAAAGTGTCGCAGCGAGCCTGCGCTCGCAAGGGATCTTCGATGATGGCCAAATCACCGTCGTGCGGAATGGCATAGACTTGTCGCGGTTTCGCGCGACGCCGCGCAAAGATCCGAGTGGTCGGCTGCGCGTTGGGATCCTGGGCGAGCTGGCGCCGAACAAGGGTCAAATTGATTTTGTGCGGGCCGCGGAAATCGTCGCGGCCGAGAATCACAATGTGGAATTCATCATCGCCGGCAGCGATCAATCGCCGGATGGCGAATATGGGCGTCGCCTTAAACATTTGATCCAGGCGAGCGCTCTTGGTGAACGAATGCAACTGATTGAATCGAGAATTGAAGTGGCGGAGTTCCTTTCGGGCCTCGATCTCTTAGTGTCAGCCTCGCGCTCAGAAGCCTTCGGTTTGGCTATCGTCGAAGCGATGGCCTGCGGCGTTCCCGTCGTGGCGACCGCGACTGATGGCGCGGGCGAAATCATCGAAGACGATCGCACGGGCCGGCTGGTGAAGGTCAACGACGTCGAAGAGCTTTCGGCGGCAATCTCGCATCTGCTGCGCGAGGGTGACGAGCGCCGGCGCATTTCGTCGAATGCCCAGGCTACGGTTGTCGAACGCTTTTCCCTCGATCGCATGATCACGGAAACTGAGGCCGTCTATCGTGATGTACTTGATAACTGATGCTCGTCCTGGGGTTTTCATCAAGTATAGATCGCATCCAGCGCGACTCGCGCCGTTGGAACTCGTGCGCTAGAATGTCGTCTAACCATTCATGCCAACTGAGCGTCCTATTGACGAAGACAAGTCGCGGCGCACGCTGATTATCGTCGTCGCTGTTATCGCTGCTGTTTTTATCGGCGGATTTTTCTATCTCTTGCTGCGAACCACGGCCACGCCCGAGCCACCAGCGAGACTGGAAGCGGCGATTCGCGCAGGTTCGCCGGAATTCGAGCAGTACAAGCCGAAGATTCTTCTCGACAAGCCCGAAGCGACGCAATCGACAACTGCCTTGGGCGGATTTCAAATGACTTTGGAAACGACAGTCCGCAATTTTACCGGTCGCACGCTCAACGGACTCGAGCTGCGCGCCGCCGTGCTGAACAGTCAGGGTCTGGCACTGAAGGACCGCACCGTCGTAGTCATCCCGACGAAGCAGACGGAATTAGCAACGAACAAAACTATGCACGTGACCGTGACGATTAGCGGGTTGAAAGAAAGCGACGACCGAAAAAGTCTGTGGATAGAAGTTACCGGTTTCAGATTTCAATAAAGTCGATTTGATGTTTGTCATTGGACATTTTTAATTGCCCATCTGTTGCTGAACGGCGAGTGCTTTGGTTGCTCACTTCACCGTTCAATGACCAATGCGAAATGACATAGTCCCTGCAACTCCACTGAATACACTCACCCTTAACCCGAAAGGAGAAACCCCATGAAACGAATTTTCAAGTTTACGGCAGCGATCATCATCGTTGCTGCGCTGAATTGTTCTTCCCTGGTTTTCGCCCAGTCGCTCACGTTTGCGCGGATCGCGGGTTGGAACCAGCAAGGCGTCGAGTTCGATAATCAGGGCACGGCGCAGCCCGTGCATAAGCCGGATCAGTTGCGTGCGGCGATCGCCGCGCTCAATCCGGACGTGATTGTGCTTTCAGAAGTCAATTCAAAAGAGTCGATGGAAGAGATCATCGCCACGCCTTTCGCGAATGGCGCGACTTACAAGCTGAGTATGGACGATGATCAGCCGACGGTGCAGAAGATTGCCGTGCTCTTCAAAGACCATCCGGACATCACCGTGAGTAATCGCCGTGCTGTCCCCGGCTCTGACGACAATCAGCCGGACCGCCTGAGAAAAGCCTGGGCGTTTGACGTCAAAATCCGGAACTTCGATTTTCTGCTGATTGGTGTTCATCTGAAATCCGGCCGCGGCAATCAGGAGCGCCAGACGCGTAATCGGCAGACGAAGGCCATCGCTCGCTTTATCAAGCATGAAACTGACACGACGAATGAACGCGACGTGCTGGTAATCGGCGACTACAACATGATTCCGGCGCAGGACGCGCAAAACTTTTCCAACCTAAGCCCAGGACCGGCGTCGAACGAGTTTTTGCGATTCATCTCGTCAGGTCTCACGCCGCCTTCGCACATCGGCAAGTGCGTCAACGGGAAACCGACAGGAAACCTGCTCGATGGCGTTTCGATTTCTCGCACGCATACGCCGGAATGGACTGGTTTCATCCGCATCGCGCAACTTCAGAACACTCTGCCGAACATGGGATGCACGAAGTACTTTCAAACCGTCTCAGATCATTTGCCGCTCGTCGCGCGGTTTCGCGTTTCAAAGCCGGATGATGATTAGCCTCGATCTGAGATTCGTAACCTGATTCCAGGTGACAAGATGAGTGATCTCCCACCACCTGCTTTTTCTCGCACACCGCTCTTTGGGCTTTCGGTCGCTCTGGCTGGCGGACTTCTTTGCGCCCGATACGTGACAATTGACGCGCTCCCTGTTCTCACGCTTGCGGTGATTCTGACATGTGTAGTTGCGGTTGCTGCCGTTTCGCTACTTCGCGGAAACAGGATCGCGCAGGCTTCTTTGTGCGTAATCTCGGCCTTTGCCACGACCGGATTCGCTATTGGCGTTATCGAAAGAACCACGCGAGCGCCAAGTCGTCTCTCCCAGCTTTACGAGCAAAGGATTCTCGACGCGGGCGATCCGGTTGAGCTCACCGGGACGATCGATGGCCAACCGGAACGGGCGCCGCAGGGACTCTACTTGCGACTTCAGACGCACAAGATCAAATTCAGACAAACGGAACGCGACAGTTCCGGAACCGTGCTGCTGGTCGCTCATCTTCACGGCGACCAGGCGAAACAGACATACGATGCCCTCGAGCTACGTCATGGCGCGCGAATTCGCGTAATGACAACGCTCGATCGCGAAGATACGTTTCGTAATCCCGGCGTCATGCGTTTCACGGAATATCTCGAACGCAACGATTTCGAGGCCACCGGAGTAATCAAAAGCCCGCTGCTGGTCGAGCGTCTGGATGACGATGCCGTGTTCCTGCCATTGGCTTGGCTGTACGACTGGCGACAAAAACTGCAAAACGAATTTGCCGCAAAGTTTTCGGCGGAAACATCGGGAGTGCTGAGCGCGGCGTTGCTCGGTAATCGCTATGGTCTTTCGCACGCGGCGGCTGATCGCTTTCGCGCCGGCGGGACTTTTCACGTGCTGGTGATTTCCGGAATGCACATCAGCTTCATCGGCGGCATGGTGTTTCTGGGATCGGGCTGGCTTACTCGAAAAAGATTTTGGCGGTTTCTGGTCGTGGCGCTCTTGATTTTGGCTTACACCCTTGCCGTCGGCGCCGATGCCCCAGTCGCGCGCGCCGCTTTAATGTTCACACTGGTGATCTTCGCGCCCGTCGTGTGGCGAAAAGCGAATTCGCTTAACGTGATCGGAGCGACCGCGATGGCGTTGCTGGTTTGGCGGCCCAACGATCTGTTTGACCCTTCGTTTCAATTGACGTTCATATCCGTGCTGGCCATCGTCCTGATCGCGGTCCCGCTAATGCAGCGAATGCAACGCATAGGCTCGTGGCAGCCGACGATGGTCACGCCGTACCCGCCGTCGTGCGCGCGTTCATTTCGAATTCTTTCCGAGATGCTGTTTTGGAGCGAACGAAACTGGCGCGCCGAGATGGCTGTGTCAAACGTTAGTTATCGCTTGTTCAAGACGCCGGCGGCGGAGAAACTCGAGCGTTGGCATATTCAGAAACTCTGTCGAATCATGTTTGCCGCAATCGTAGTTTCGGCCTGTGTACAAGTCACGATGCTGCCGCTGATGATTATTTATTTTCATCGGTTGTCGTTCGCTTCGGTGCTTCTAAACATTTTCGTTGGTGCTCTCATGGCAGTGCTCGCAATCTTTGCGCTCGTGGCGGTGACGGTCTGGCAAATTGGTGGTTGGCTCGCGACGCCGGTCGTGTTCTTCGTTGAGAAGTTGAATTGGTTAATGATTCACGCGGTCGATCCGTTCGCGGCGCTGGGTTTAGCTTCGATTCGTCTGCCGCATTATTCAGGTTGGTCATCCGCGATTTACGCGCTGTATTACTTGCCGCTCGGACTGCTGATCGTCGCTCTCGCTCGTTGGGATCCGCTGAAACCGGTCGCGGCCGCGAACTCGACTGGTGCGCCCAGTTCGCGGCGCAGGGCCCGCTTGGCAGTTGTTTTGTTAACCGCGCTGTTTTTGGTGATAGTCATTCATCCGTTTAGCGCGAGCCGCCCTGATGGACAGCTTCACGTCGATTTTCTGGACGTTGGCCAGGGCGATTCGGCATTGCTGACGATGCCTGACGGCACCACACTTCTGATTGATGGCGGCGGACATCCCAACATCGATTGGGTCAACCCCAGCGACGAAGCGGGTGATGACGAGCCGTTTCAACGCGACACCCGAACGATCGGTGAAGGTGTCGTCTCAGAGTACCTGTGGTCTCGCGGCTTGGATCGTGTCGATTATGTGCTCGCCACACATGCCGACGCTGATCACATTGACGGGCTGAATGATGTAGTGCGCAACTTCACAGTCCGAGGTGCAATCGTTGCGCGTACGCCCGCGAAGGATTCGGGCTTTGCACGCTTCGCTGAATCGTTGAAACAGACGCGCGTTCCGCTCGACGTCATCGGCGGCGGTGATGCAATGCAGGTAGGCGGCGTCACAATCGATGTGCTGTGGCCGCCACAAGTCGCTGACACGAATTCGACTTATCGAAATAATGATGCGCTCGTTTTGCGCGTCCGTTACGGTGAAAAGGCTTTGTTGTTCAACGCGGACATTGAGAAAGAAGCCGAGAGCGCGCTGTTGAAAAGCGGCACCAGTCTTCGCAGCGACGTGATCAAAATCGCGCACCATGGCAGCCGCACATCGTCCATCCAGCCTTTTGTCGACGCAACTCATCCGGCCATCGCCGTGATTTCCGTCGGCCGCACTTCAATTTTTGGTCACCCGCACAAGGAAGTTGTCGAGCGTTGGCGCGCGAGCGGCGCGCAAGTGATGACAACGGGAGAGAAGGGAACGATCAGTGTGGTGACGGATGGGCAAATGCTAACTGTAAGCACATTTGTGCGAGAGTAGCTGTGTGCGGCTTTGAGCGCCATCGGCGCGGAATATTTATAGCTCCAGGATGCTACTAAACTCTTTCGCTCTCAGCAGAGCGACATCGCGATTGCCGCTCTGCTGAGAGCGTTCCCACGAGAGATCCCCTGACCTATGAATATTTCGCTCCTAACGGAGCGATGAAAGGATCACACAAAATCTGGTTCCGCAGGAGTGTAGAGATCGATTGTGGAGCTGCCCAACTTGTAGGTCTTCAGCACGCCGAGCGGCGGCGCGTAGATGTGAATCGTGACGAGGTCGCAACCCGACACGTCGGGATTGCCGAGCTGGTGAATGTCGGGAATTTCTGAGCCCGTCAGGCCGCCGGCGCGCAGCTCGCGATGCGATTTGTAATTCAGGCCGGTCTCAACGTCATAGTCGAAAGTCGTCTCCCACAAAATCCCTTCGTGCACGAACACGGCGCCGTGCGATCCGTTGTGATCGTGAATCGGCGTGCGCTGTCCCGGCTTCCAGCACAGCACCAGCATCTCGACAAACTCGTTCTTCATCACGCGATGACGCGAGTAGTTGCCGGCTTTGAATCCGAGATAAGGAACAACCTCTTCTTGCGAAATGGTGGTGCGCTCGACCAGCTCGTAAAGCTCGGCGAGTGACGGAACTGATTTGAGAGATTTCAGCTTCGCAGCGAGATCGGTGAACGAGAGTCCCGGGCCGTGGTACGACGTGCCTTCGGTTTGTTGAAATTGAGTCGCCACTCGATCTCCCGCTGCGCTAGGTTTCTTATATGATGCGAACGATGCCGAGTCAAGACAATTTGCTTGAACGCTTGGGTTTATTCGCCGGCATTGCGGATTAGGATTCGAATGTCGCGCACGTTTGTTCCAGTCGGCCCGGTTGTGATCGCGTCGCCGAGCGCTACAAAGAACGAATACGCATCGCTGCGATTCAGGAAATCTGTCGGATCCAAACCGATCGCGCGCGCTCGATCGATCGTGGTGCTGTCAACCAGCGCGCCAGCCGCCGGACTATTGCCGTCGATGCCGTCGGTGCCGGCGCAAAGCGCCACGAATTCGCCGATGCGTTCTGGATTTTCGGCGGAGGCAATCGCCAGACGCAAGGCGGTCTCAAGGTTTCGGCCGCCGATGCCCGGACCGCGAACTGGGCAAGTGAACTCACCGCCCGAGAGCAAGCAAATGTCGTTCGCCTGTCCCGATGGGTCGCGCAATTCGCTGGCGCGCGTCAAAAGCTTTTCACAACCAGTCTCAATCGACTCGTCTGAAATGTCCTGGGCGATTTCCGCGAACAGCCCGCGCCGTTGGGCGGCATTCGCGGCGGCTTCGAGTGCGGTGTCGTTCTCCAGCAGCACAAAGTATTGTTGTTCTTTGAGCGGCAGCTCAATCGTGGACGCGGAACGATCAATGGCGCGCATGATCGATGACGGCAGTTTCTCGCGCAGATCGTAACGTTCTACGACTTCAATCGCGTTCGGTGCATTCGGCGGCGCAGAGAGCGTCGGGCCTGACGCGACATTTCGCTCTTCGCCCCTCGGCACGTCGGACACGATTAGAGTCACTTGCTGGCAATTTGGCGCACGCGCCGCGAGCTGGCCGCCTTTCACCGCGGAAAACGCGCGGCGCACGGAATTGATTTCGCCGATCGAAGCGCCACAGCTTACCAGCGCTTTGTTCGCCATTCGCAAATCGGCGAGCGTGATGTCGTCGCTGATCGGCCATTCCATCATCGCCGAACCGCCGCCAGAGACTAGGAAAATAACAGGGCCGCGTTCCTCATTAGCACGTTCGATCAAACGAAAGGCTTCGCTCGCTGCCGTCAAACTGGCCCGGGTGGGTAAGGGATGCCCGCCTTCGCACCAATGCCAGCGCGTGGAAAGTTTCTCCGGCGGCATCGCGGCACTTCCGCGACGGGTTTGACCGGCAATCGGCCCGGCGATCAAACCTTCTGCAAGTAATTCGCCGAGTACTTCTTCCAATGCGATTGCCATCGGTAACGCGGCTTTTCCAATCGCGATTGAAAAAACCTGGCTGTTACGCGCTAGATCGAAGCGCGTTTCGCAGACGTCAAGACGGAATCCATCTAAGCGAAGAGCACGACTTTCGGCGGCGCCAGGATCAACGGCTCGTAATGCTTCATCGAATATCTCGCGTGCGGCGATGCGAAGTGGTAAGAGATTCAGCATCTTAGGCTTCGCGCCAGAGGCGCGAAATGTTTATAGCCCGACAGGCGGAATTCCCAAAACATCGACCGGAGCGAAATGAATTCGTTTCGCTCCGGTCGATGGTTACCAGAGTCGACGCAATCTATAAATATTCGGCTTCTAACGGAGCCACTACTATTCGACTGTAATAAGCCCGCGCAGGGCGCGAAAGCGATGGTCGCTGATGCCGCGCACCAAGATCAGATGTTCCGGTCGAGTGAATGGGCCGTATTTCTCGCGATGCTCAACGATGCGTTGAGCCAAACCTTTGCCGATGCCAGGCAGCGCTTCAAGTTGTTTTGCCGATGCCGTGTTGATGTTGATCCGGTCGGCGGGTGTTGGCGACTTGCTTTCAAGATTCGTGACCGGCTGATTCGTTGGGCGCGCGGTTGAGTGCGAACGTTTGGCGCACGCTGAGAAGAGAATAGCGAAAAGCAGGACAAGCGATGAGGTTGATCGCATTCGAATCATGCGCGCGATTACGCCGCTCGCGAGTGCAATTTGCTGGAAGTGTTACAAACCAAAAACTTGTGACGCTCAAGTGTGCGATCTTCACAAGCTTTTCCACAGAATTTGTGGAAGCGACCGGACAGAACTACCAACTTCACGGGCGCTCGAGGCTATTCCGCCGTTCCGGCCGACTTCGCCACCGCTGAAACATCGCCTGGCCCGGCCGCGCTGGCGACGACGGGAGGCGCTGCCTCGTGTTTGGCGTACTTGTCCAACCCAAAGCCCAGGAAAATCGTAGTGGCGATGATCGCGCTCGAGAAGAAGTAAGGCGATGACACGCCAATCGTATCAAACGCCCAACCATAAAACAGCGGCGCGATGATGCGCGCGACACCGCCGTACGTCTGTTGCATCCCCATGTAAAGTCCACGTTCGCGTTGATGCACAACGCGCGAGAGCAGTGCCGTCACACAGGGAAAAGTAAAGGCCGTGCCGAGCGGAATCAGCGCCGTAGCAATCGCCAGCATGCCGAAGTTCTGCGACAAAGGCATTCCGACAACACCGGCCGCCAACAGAATCAGGCCGACCCGCGAAAGTTTCGCTTCGCCGAGCCAATCGACCATGCGTCCGAGCAGCAGCACGCGCGCGAAAACCGAAATCGCGCCGGTATACATGAAGAAGTAGCCAATCGTTTGCTCAGTCACCTGAAATCTTGCATTCAAAAACAGTGCGAGCACAGAGAAGCTTCCCTGAAAAGCGCCGATCGCGATTGCGTAGATCCAAATCAAACGCGAGGAAGGCTCGCTCGGTTGCGATAAAACGATCCAGGCAGCGTCGCGCGACTTTCGCGGCGCGATGTCTGATGCTGCGTGCGCGGTGGCATCGCGTGACTCATTCAGATAGCGCATCGCAAAACCGATGTTCAGGAGACAAAGACCCGCCGCCATGATTCCTGGAGCAGCGTGGCCCATTTGCAAAGTCGCAGCGCCAGGCATTAAGTCTCGCTTGCCGAGCGTAATCGCAAATGACCCAAGCACCGGGCCAAGAGCGACGCCGAGATTTGTCGTGGCGGACAACCAGCCCAACGCGCGCGCACGATCTTTCGGATCGGTGGAATCCGCAACGTAAGCCTGTATCACTCCGACCGTTCCACCGCCCGCGCCCTGCACTATGCGCGACAAAAACAGTAGCCAGAGCGAAGTCGCGAACCCGAAGACGAGATAGGAAATGCCGGCCGCGGTCAGCGCGATCAGCAGCGTCGGCTTCCGTCCCACACGATCTGAGAATCGCCCCCACATCGGCGCGCTCAACAATTGCGCGACAGTAAATGCCGCGACAATGATCCCGGAGATGGTTCCGATGCCGAGATGAAATCCCAGCACGTTGATGCCCGCGCCGCCCAGGCTCTTCACATAAAACGGCAGCAGCGGAATGATCATCAGCAGTCCGACCATATCGACGAACGCCGTGATCATTAGCGTGAAGAGCTTCGCTGGAATCTTCCGTACTTCGCGGTAGAACACGTACAGCAGGGCAATCGCAATCGCGCCCAGCAGCACGCGCACCACGGGCGACTGGAAAGAGTGGGCGAGATTTGATTGAATAAAAAGCATTCAGAAACCAGGTGACCACACGGTATTTGCCGTAGCATAATAGCACCGTCGCAATTGAAACGCGGACGCAGTGATCGGAACGCGGGCGCCCTCGCCCGCACTCCTCAGGAAGGAAACGCGCCGCTTCATGCGCATTAAAACTGATGGCGCTCTGGACCGGTCCTCACAAATCCGAGTTGAAAGAGGCAGGATGGCACAGCCGCGGTTACTTACCACATTTTGATGGCCGCGAGGTTCCTCAATTCGTTACTCTGCGCCTTTTTGATTCCGTTCCCAAAGCTGTTTTGGAGAAATGGCAGTGAGAGCTCGATCTTGTAAATTCGACGACTGATCGAATTCTCATGCAAAGACGGATTGAGCGGTATCTGGATCAGGGATATGGCGAGTCATTCTTGAGAGATCCACAGGTAGCGACGATGATCCAGACTGATCTACTCAGTTACGACGAGAAGACGCTCAAACTATCAGCTTGGGTTGTGATGCCTAATCACATCCATTTATTGCTGACACGCTTTGAAGACCACACGCTTGCCGGCGTCATGCAATCGTTGAAATCGCTCAGTTCGCGCAAGGCGAACAAGATCCTAAAGCGAAGCGGTCCGTTTTGGATGGCAGACTATTTCGATCGCTACATTCGCGACGGCAAACACTTCGCCAAAACGATTCACTACATTGAAAACAATCCCGTGAAAGCAAGACTGTGTGTTCGGCCTGAAGATTGGCAATTTAGCAGTGCCCGCTACCGCGGGCGATAACCACTGCGGGCGAGGGCGCCCGCGCTCCCAAGTTCACAACTCTTGACATCTTTTTACTTGACCTTGACACGCTGGCCGGCCGCTCGTCATATACTGTGCGCGATTTCGTCGGAGGTCCCGACATGAAGAAAAGAAAATTACTGGGCGGCTTTAATCGATTTCGGCTCATCCTGACGCTAGGCCTGGCCGTGCTTTTGCCGGCGGCTGCGCTAATCGTCGTAAATTTCTACCAATTGAAAACCTTCGAGCGCGACAAGGTGGTCGAAGCAGCCATCCATCGTGATTTTCTGGAGGTGCTGGCCATCTCTGAAAAGAGAATGAACAAAGAGATCTATGCAAAGGTCGATGAAGTGCGCGAAATGTTTCCCTCCCCGGACTCGGAGGAAAAGGAAGAAAAGCTAAATGAGATTCTATTGAAGTACTCGTACTTTACCCATGCGTTTCTCTTTGACGAGCACGGTGACGTCTTTCAGACGCAGCCTTCGCAGGACAATGACAAATACGTGCGGGACGAGCATGACCGAATCGTGGAATCATACCGAACCTGGTTCAGCAGCAAAGAGGAAACCAGGTCGCTGGTTGAAATGCTTCAAAAGAAGCCGCAACACGCCGTCTTTAGTGTTGGTGCGACGAAGCGTGCCGATGGCCCGGGTTACTTGTTGACCGCGCTGTTCGTGCTGCCGGGGGTGGACACGGATCGAAAGGTAATCGGCGGCGTCACGTTCGATCCGTGTTATCTGAAGAATGATTTCTTTCCGACGATGCTTGACCAGACTCTAAAGGACAAATCGACTGACCAGAGCGGCAACAGCGTGGCGATGATTATTTATCGATCGGAGCCGGGCGATAGCCGTGAGATAAAGACACTGGCCGCGACCGGAGGTTGGGAAGGGAAACCGGAAGTCAGCCGGAAGTTTGAGGACGTCTTTGGCGGCCTTTCGCTGGGCATCAGATTTCAAGGTACGAGCGGAAAACAGCTTGGTGAAACATGGATGCACCGCAATTTCCTCATTCTCGGAATTCTCTCAGCGCTGATCATCATCGGGTTGATCTTAACGAAGCACGTCGTCAGCAAAGAGATGGCGCTGGCCAAATTGAAATCCGATTTCGTTTCGAACGTTTCGCACGAGCTGCGCACGCCGCTGGCCTTGATTCGGCTGTATGCTGAGACGCTCGAGCTGGGCCGCATCAGCGCGCCGGACAAAAAGCAGGAGTATTACCGCATCATCCGCAAAGAGAGCGAGCGGCTGACGGGCCTCATCAACAATATTCTCGATTTCTCGCGCATCGAGGCAGGGCACAGAGAGTACGAGTTTCGCGAGACCGACATCGCCGACCTCGTCCGCAACACGCTTGATTCTTATCGCTACCAAATCGAGCAGCAGGGCTTCACTCTGAAAGAGGAAATCGATACCACGGTGCCGACGGTCTACGTCGATCGCGAGGCGATTGCGCGAGCACTGCTTAACCTGGTGAACAACGCGCTGAAGTATTCGCCGGACGAGAAATTTCTCGGCGTGAAGCTTTACCGCGAAAACGGTTCGGTGAAACTGGAGGTCGAGGACCGAGGCATTGGCATCACTCGGCGCGAGCAGTCAAAGATTTTCGAGAAGTTCTATCGCACCGGCGATCCGCTCGTGCACAACACGAAGGGCAGCGGCCTCGGGCTTTCACTGGTTCGGCACATCACCGACGCGCATGGTGGCGACATCGCCGTGGAAAGCACGCCCGGCAAAGGCAGCAAGTTCATACTTTCGTTGCCACTGAACGGAAAGACCCGAGCGTCAGAAGCCCCAGCGTGAGCAGTCATATGACAGGTTGCCAGCCTGTCGATCTGCGCGAACGCTATTTTTGAGGAGCCAACACTTTCATGAGCAGCAACTTAAACCCAAACGGAAAATTGAATGGCAGCGGCGCACTGGTTGACGCGGCCAACGAAAAGAAAACGCGCATTCTGATCGTCGAAGATGAACCGGCGATGGTCGCCGGCCTGCGCGATAATTTCGAATACGAAGGTTACGAAGTAATCAGCGCCGGCGATGGCGCGGAAGGCCTGGAGCGCGCGCTGGCAGACGAGCCTGACTTGATCGTGCTCGATGTGATGATGCCGCGCATGAGCGGTCTGGATGTTTGCAAACAGCTCAAAACAAAGAAACCTTCGCTGCCGGTCATCATGCTGACCGCACGCGGCCAGGAGGTTGACAAAGTCGTCGGCCTCGAACTTGGCGCCGACGATTATGTGACAAAGCCGTTTTCAATTCGCGAGTTGATGGCGCGCGTCAAAGCTGTCCTGCGTCGGGCCGCGCCGCACTCAGCCGCCCCTGAAATCTACAAATTCAGCGACGTCGAGGTGAACATTCGCCACAACGAAGTCTTGCGTAACGGCGCGCGGGTGGAACTCTCCGCGAAAGAGTTTGCGCTGCTGGCGTATTTCATCGCGCACCCGGCCGAGACACTGTCGCGCGATCGCTTGCTGGATGCGGTGTGGGGTTACGAAAATTACCCAAACACGCGCACCGTCGATACGCACATAGTTCATCTGCGGCAGAAGTTGGAACCAAATCCCGAGGACCCGCGTTTCATTCTTACCGTGCACGGCACTGGTTATAAGTTCGTTGGCTAGAACTTCGCTCCGTTAGGAGCGGCATATTTATAGATCGACCAAGGCTCATCATTGAATTTCGCTCCTCCGAACGGAGTAGATATTCAGAGCGGGCTGTAATCTATAAACATTTCACTCCTGGCGGAGTGAAGAATCGGCGCGAGCTTCTTTCGAGGTCAAGATCCATGACGCAATCGATCAATTCCGCAGTAGCAGCGCGACAGGCGGTTGATGTTCGTCCATACTCGCGTCGCGTCGTTTCTCGCAAGCCGCGTCGGCAGGATCTCGAACTAAAGCTTGCCGAGCTTCAGAGGGACTACGCGGAGTTGCACACTTCGATTTTCGAAGCGGCGCAGGTGCATCGCCGTCTGTGCGCGCCGCGTCACGTGCGTTTCGGCGAGTTCGAAATCGCCAGCGAGATTTTCGCTGTGCGGCAGTTGCCCGGTGACTTCTTCAGCGTTGAAGATACAGATAGTGGAGTGGTGTTCGCTCTGGGAGATGTTGCCGGTAAAGGACTCGCCGCCGGTATGTGGACGCCGCACCTGGTTGGATTGGTGCGCGCGCACACCACGCCGAATTCAACGCCGGAATCTATTGTCGCGGGCGTGAATCGCGACATCTCTCGCACGCCGGCGATCGCGCCGTTCGCCAGCTTGTTTCTCGCCAAGCTCGATCCCGCGACTGGCGTTCTCAAATACTGTAGCGCCGGACATCCGCCCGCGTTTCTTCTGCGCGCTGATGGCAAGATGGAAAGGCTGACAGACGGCGGCCTGTTGCTCGGTGCGCTCCTTGAAGCTGAGTATGTTTCCGCCTCGTGCACCCTCGGCGCCGGCGATACTCTGATGATCTATTCCGACGGCATCACCGAATCACGGGGTAAAGCCGGCGAAGAATTCGGCTATGCACGTCTTGAACGTCAGCTCCGCGCGTCGCAGCGCGGTTCCGCCGATTCAATTCTCTTTTCCGTTTTGGGCGCCGTCCAGGATTTCGCAGCCACTCGCCCCTTGGTCGACGACATGTCGCTCGCCATCATCCGCCGGGACGCTTGAAATTCGAATCTGCGTAAGTCTCCCTATTCCGCGGACCACTTCTGTTTACGATTCTTCAGATCGGCGTACAATGTCCGCGGCCCATACCTTCATATCGCGGGAGTACTCACGTGGCTGACGTTATTAATTCCGAAGCGCCGACTGAACAATTAAAGATTTCTGACGAGATGCGCGAGAAGCTTCGTGGCGCGCATGTCACGGATGAAGACGCTTTCCGCGACGGACAGCAGGAGATCGAGGAGATGATTGCGGCGAATGCGCCTCTCAAAGACATTCTTTCGACGCTGGTGCGCATGATCGAAGCGCAATCGCCAGGTATGCTCTGCTCAGTTCTTTTGTTGAGTCCCGATGGGAATCACATCCAACACGGCGCCGCGCCCAGTCTTCCCGCTAACTACGTCAAGGGTGTCGATGGCGAGCCGATTGGTCCAAAGCGCGGCTCATGCGGTACGGCGATGTACCGCGGCGAGCCGGTGGTGGTCACCGATATTCAAACGGATCCGTTGTGGGAAGACTATCGTGCGCTGGCGGCGGGCACAGGGCTGCGTGCTTGTTGGTCGACGCCCATCATGTCTCGCCGTGGCAAGGTGCTCGGTTCGTTCGCGATGTATTATTCGCAACCGCAATCGCCCACCGGCGATGAAGCGCGCCTGACGGAAACGGCCACGCGCCTTGCCGCCAAAGCCATAGAGCATCAGGCTTCAGTTAATAAGTGAACCGCCCTCACGCAGCGCGCCTCTTCGTCTGCCTTCTGCCCATCTGCTCACAGCCCACTGCTCACTGCTCACCGCTTACTGCTCACCGCTCACTGTGACGACTACTTTCCCGCG
>DASXTE010000029.1:0-30239 GCA_036505595.1 Pyrinomonadaceae bacterium | reverse complement strand
GGACGAACTTGTGAAGCGCGGCCGGCTGGACACGCTGCCGACTTTTTTCGAACACGTCACCGCCATCGCGTTGCTCGCGTTCAGGGAAGCCAAGGTTGAGTTGGCAATTTTAGAAACAGGGCTCGGCGGACGCCTTGACTCAACGACCGCTGCCGAAGCACAGATTGTCGCCATCACGCCCATTGCGATGGATCACGAGGAGTATCTCGGACACACGCTGGCGGAGATTGCGTCTGAGAAGGCCGCGATTATTCGGCCGGGCGTCACAGCGGTTGTTGCGCCGCAGGAGCCGGATGTTCTTGCCGTGATTCAGCGGCGCTGCGAGAGCGTTGGCGTGACAGCCCGTCTCGTCGAAAATTACCCGCTTGCTACCGCAAGCGGTTCTGTACCGATACTCGGTTTGCGAGGGCGGCATCAAGTCATGAACGCGGCGACGGCGATTGCACTCGCGGAAGCGTTGTGCGAACGAGGGTTCGCGATTTCACACCAGGCGATCGTCAGCGGACTTGAGAACGCGAGATATCCGGGTCGGCTTGAATTATGGGAAGGCGCGCCGTCAATTCTTTTCGATGGTGCGCATAATCCGGCGGCGGCGCGGGCGCTGCGCGAGTACCTTGATGAATTCGTCCATCAACCGGTGACAATGATCTTCGGCGCGATGCGCGACAAGGCGCTTACGGAAATGGAGGCGATTCTCTTCCCTGCTGCCCGCGCAGTCATTCTTTCCGAGCTGGACAACCCGCGAGGTGCGACGATTGAAGATTTGAAAGCTGCTGTACCGCGTGACTTCGACCGAACAAGAGTTCATGAGGCGAAATCAGTCACTGATGCAGTGCGTGTTGCGCGACAGATAAGCAATGCGGATTCTCTGATCCTGGTCACCGGCTCGCTGTATCTGGTCGGGGCTGCTCAACAGCAATTACGTAAACGCTCGCACGCAGCTATCGACGCGAAGTCTCATTAACACCTCGCTTCAGCGAGGTGACGACGGTTCCGCATAATTGATTCAGCCGTTTCCACGGCTTCAACCGAAACTGTTGAAACAGTTCGGCAAACCTGGAGCGTGCTGGAGACACCTCGCTGGAAGCGAGGTGTGAATAAGACGTCCAAGTGGACTCGTTTGCCCTCGAAGATTTCGCAAACTAAACTTCTCGCTGACCGGAACGTCAGACCTGTCGATATGGAAACACCCGAGTTCATCGATTCAAAGACGGTCTTCGAAGGCCGCGTCTTCAATGTCAGCGTCGATACTGTTCGTGAAGGCGACCAGACGTACGTGCGCGAGGTCGTCCATCATCGCGGCAGCGCGGTGATTCTGCCCGTGTTCGATGACGGCACAATCGCGCTAGTCAGGCAGTATCGTCATCCGGCCGTCAAATATCTCTTGGAATTACCCGCCGGGACATTGAACGACAAAGAACGACCGGAAGACGGCGCGCTGCGCGAACTTGAAGAAGAACTGGGCGTGAAGGCCGGAAAACTCGAGAAGCTTTGCGAGTTCTTTGTCTCGCCCGGTTTTTGCGAAGAGAAGATGTGGCTCTATCTCGCCACCGATTTGCGTGAGACCGAGCAGCGTTTGGAAGACGACGAAGCAATCGAGATCGTTAGGCTGCCACTCGATCGCGCGCTCCAGATGATCACTGACGGCGAAATCGAAGACGCGAAGACGATCATTGGATTGCTCTTAGCGGCGCCGCGCATTGGGGTCTCGGCGTTTGCGCCGGATTATCCCGCGGTTTGATCGACGGGGGTATCACGTGCCTTGTCGGTGCCGCACCCGCTGAGGTATCTTGGCCGCGCAATTTCGCAGCCACTGACCCGAATGAGAACATCCATCGCGAAAATCACAGTCATTATTACGCTGCTCGCGGCGCCGGCACTCGCGCAACAGTCGCTCGACTCGCTGGTCGATCGCGAGCTCCCACAACTCGTCAACACTTACAAAATGCTGCACGCGGCGCCGGAGCTTTCACACTACGAGTTGAAGACCTCCGCGTTTCTCGCGCAGCAACTGCGCGCGCTTGGTTACGAAGTCATCGAGAATGTTGGCAAGTACGATCGACCGGAATGGAAAGGGTATGGCATCGTTGCGGTGATGAAAAATGGCGCCGGACGGACGGTGCTGGTGCGCAGCGACATGGATGCGCTTCCGGTTGAGGAAAAGACCGGCCTGCCGTATGCAAGCACGGTGAAAACGAAGAACGATGCCGGCCAGGAGGTCAGCGTGATGCACGCATGCGGGCACGATGTCCACATTACGTCGCTGATCGGGACCGCGACAATGCTCGCGCGACTGAAAGATCAGTGGCACGGAACGCTGGTCTTAATAGGACAACCGGCGGAAGAGACAATCGACGGCGCGAAAGCGATGATCGCTGATGGCCTATTCTCGCGTATCCCAAAACCTGATTATGTGATCGCGCTGCACGACAGTGCTGATTTGGAAGCCGGCAAAATCAGTTACACGCCCGGCTGGGCGATGGCCAATTCGACTTCCGTGGAAATTACTATCCGCGGGCTTGGCGGTCACGGCTCGCGACCTGAATCAACGAAAGATCCGATTGTGGTCGCGGCGCAAGTAATTCTCGCTCTGCAAACGATCGTCAGCCGTGAGAACTCGCCGCTCGATCCGGCAGTCGTGACTGTTGGTTCAATTCATGGCGGCGCTAAGTCAAACATCATTCCGGACGAAGTGAAACTTCTTCTGACCGTGCGTTCATACAAAGAAGAAGTACGGCAACACATTCTCGCTTCGATCTCGCGCATCACGAAAAATATCGCGGCGGCCGCCGGCATTCCGGAAGATCGCGCGCCCATAGTCAGAGTCAGCGACACTGAGGTGACGCCGGCGCTTTACAATGACCCGGACTTGACCGAGCGGGTGGCACGGACTCTCGAAAAAACTTTAGGCGCAGACAATGTGGTAAAGGCTCCGCCGATCATGGCCAGTGAAGACTTTGGCCGTTACGGTCTGAGCCAGCAAGTTCCCAGCATGATGTTCTGGCTCGGCGCAGTCGAGCCCGCCAAGGTCGAAGCGAGCAGACAATCCGGTAAGCCGCTGCCTTCGTTGCACTCGAGCCTGTTCGCGCCCCAGCCTGAGCCAACGTTGAGAACCGGTGTGAAAGCCATGACCGCGGCGGTGCTGGAGTTGATGAAGAAGTAGAAAACTTTTTGGGGGATCATTGCTAATGGGTAAAGGCGATCAACGTTCACGGCGTGGAAAAATTCATCGAGGAACTTTCGGCAGGCGGCGTCCCAAACCGAAGAAGCACAAGCCGATGATTGCGACCGATGCTTCGGCTGAAAGTCCGGAAGCCGCGCCCGCCGCGAAGGAAAAGAAAGAGCCGAAAATAGTTAAGAAGCAGCCTAAGGGGTAGTCGCTTCGGGTTTGAGTTTCGCCCTCTCCCTTTTGGGAGAGGGGAGGGGTGGGGGCTTTACGGTGCGTTAAACCCTCATCCACGACCCTTCTCCCAAAGGGAGAAGAGAGTTAAGTTCACAAACGCACGCGTACTACAGAACAAAAACTCCCCATGCGCCTGGGTTTCTGGAAGGACAAAACAGCCGCAGCGGAAGCCGCGCCGCCAACGGCTCATTTCGAGCTTGGCCGCCGCGGCGAGTCGCTCGCGATTGAGCATCTCGAACAAGCCGGTTACCGAATCGTCGCGTCTAACTTTTCAGTTCCCATCGGTCGCAATCTGCGCGACGTAATCGTGAATGCTGAGATCGACATTGTCGCATACGATGAGATGACTCTTTGTTTTGTTGAAGTCAAGACGCGGGCTTCGGACGATTTCGCGCCGCCGCAGGCAAATGTTGATTTGCGCAAGCGACGGCAAATTGTGCGCGCCGCGCTCGCGTATCGGCGGATGCTGGGCTTGACCAATGCGACGTATCGGTACGACGTGGTAACGGTCGTGGCCAAACCTGACGGGACGGAACCGCGTATAGAGCTGCTGAAAGGTTTCTGGTCAGACGCGCAATTAAGGAAGCGCAAGTGGCAGGAAAACTATTGGGACTAAGCGAAAGTCGTCCGTTTTCTCTAGCCCAGGCGTTCACGCCTGGGAAGGAGTACAGGCAAAGGTTTTGTAAGCCCATTTATGGGCTTTCTTTTCGGTGAGGAGAGTTTGAAAGCCTCCTCGAAGGAGGCTGTTGTATTCTTCCTCTATAACCAACGCCCCAGGCGTGAACGCCTGGGCTAGAGAAAACGGTATCAGCTACTGATGACTGATCTCGAACAATACGTCGGTCAAATTCTCGACGATAAATATCGCCTTGAGCGGCTGCTGGGACAGGGCGGCATGGGCGCGGTCTATCTGGCGACGCACCTGGGAACGGATCGTTACGTCGCCTTGAAGCTGATCGCGCCGCAGTTCATGCGCAACGAAGAGTTCGTCGAACGCTTCAAGCGCGAAGCGCGCGCCGCCGGACGCCTTCGTCATCCGAATGTCGTCGATGTCACTGACTTCGGATTCTCCGGTGACGACCACGATCGTGTCGCGTATCTGGTGATGGAGTATCTCGACGGCTGCACGTTAAGCGACGTGCTCGCCGAAGAAAACCGCCTGCCGCTCGATTGGGTCGTGGATATTATCGAACAGGTTTGCGCTGCTGTTCACGAAGCGCATCAGCAGGGCATCGTTCACCGCGACTTGAAACCCGACAATATTTGGCTCGAGCCGAATGGCCTCGGCGGTTATCGCGTGAAGGTGCTCGACTTTGGCATCGCGAAGCTCGCCGAAACGGGCGCAACACCTGCTCACGTCGCTGCCGGGGCTGAATCAATTGATTCCGCGGCAGCGGCGCAACCCGCGTTGGAAGCTGACACACTGATTTATCCGGCAGCCGAAGGCGACGGGCAAGAAACGCAGAGTTCCACAGATGCCGAACAGCAAACTCGTCTGCTGGATGCTCGACAGACTGCTGGGCTCGCCATCGCGACTGCGGTGCCGGTACATACGGCCGCGGCAGGGCTGACGCGCGTCGGGTCGATTCTTGGAACGCCGCTTTACATGTCGCCTGAGCAATGTCGCGGTGAAAGATTGGATGCCCGTTCAGATATCTACAGCATCGGCGTAATCGCTTACCAGATGCTGACGGGCGCGCCGCCGTTCACGGGTGACACCGCGAACGTCATTCGCGCGCACAACGAAAATCAACCAACGCCCGTGCGCGAGATGAATAAAAAGTTGCCGAAGCGCGTCTCTCGCATGGTGATGTCGGCGCTGGAAAAAGATCGCGACAGCCGGCCGCAAACTGCCATTGCCTTCGCGCTTGCTATGCGTGCAAACGCCGATGGACTCGGCGCTCTGTATCGGCGCGCGTTTGCACTTTACAGCGAGTACTTTCCCAAATTTCTAAAGCTGTCCTTGCTCGCACATATTCCGGTCATCATCGTTACCGCATTGGCCATCGCTTATCGGTTCGCCGAGCCAAACCTCCGTCTCGGGATGAAACTGTCGCTGGGAATTCCTTTGGCTCTGTTTCAAGTCGTAGCGGCGTTCGTGTCCGGATCGATTATCTCTGGCGTGACCGCGATAATCGTGACGCAATTGGCGGTCGCTCCGATGAAGCCGGTTCAGTTACGACCTGCTTTCACGATTATGCGACGCCGTTGGAAGCCATTCCTGAAGACTGCCCTCAACGTAATCATCCGGATGGCGATCGGCTGGATACTTCTTATCATCCCCGGCATTGTTGTTCAGGTGCGATATCTCTTATGGGGGCCGGTTGTGCTGGTGGAAGGGCTGGAAGGAAAACCGGCTTTGAAACGCGCGCGCGCGTTGGCCTCACGTTCCTGGCGCACGATCATTCTGGCGATGCTGATTCAGTTTTGCGTGCCGGCGATTGTGGGAGGAATTGTCGGAGGGCTGCTGGGGCTCAACACGACCGCGCATGCACAGCACGCCTGGCGCGTCAGAGTCACGGGTCAACTTTCATCGCTGATCAATATCTTCGTCTTGCCGCTGCTGGCGATCGTGCCGGCTCTGCTCTACCTGAAGATGCGACAGTTCGGCGGCGAAACGCTGAACGATGTGATGACGCAGCTCGAAGACTTTGAAGGCGCGAAAAGCAAGTGGCAGCAGCGCATGCGCACGCGTTTGACCGTCACGCCACAAAGCCGGACACCAACTTACTGATTCTCCGCTGTTTTCTCCGATCCGCGCGGCGGCGCGTTCTTCACGTACTTGTCAAACCAATTCAGCCGTTCCGCCAACACGTCCAGAAGCGTCTCGCGCGCGGCATAACCGTGCGCTTCGAACGGCAGCGTCACGTAACGCACGGTTGCGCCCTGACCTTTCAAGGCCATGTAGAATCGCTCTGACTGAATCGGAAAAGTTCCGGAGTTATCGTCGGCTTCGCCGTGCATTAGCAGGATTGGATCCTTAATGTGATGCACGTACCAAAACGGCGACATCTTCGCGTACAGGTCCGGAACTTCCCAGAAAGTGCGGCGCTCGTTCTGAAAACCAAACGGCGTCAGCGACCGATTGTAGGCGCCGCTTTCCGCGAAGCCTGCGCGGAACAGCCGCGAATGCGCGAGGAGATTCGCGGTCATGAAGGCTCCATAGCTGTGACCGCCGACGCCAATGCGATCGCGATCGCCCACGCCCATATCAACGACTTTGTCGATGGCCGCTTCGGCGCTGGAGACAAGTTGCTCGACGTACTTGTCGTTCGCGGTTTCGCCCGCGCCGACGATGGGCATGGTCGGATTGTCGAAAATCGCGTAACCCGACAACAGCAGAAACAGATGCGAATAGCCGCTCACAATCGTGAAGCGATTCGGCGAGCCGGTGATTTGGCTGGCCGCATCCGGATCGCCGAACTCGCGCGGGTAAGCCCACATGATCACCGGGACGCGCGTTCCCTTTTTGTAACCCGGCGGCAGGTACAGCGTCGCGGAGAGCTTCACGCCGTCTTTGCGCGTATAAGTCACAAACTGATGCGTCACGCCTCGAAGTTGCGGCTGCGGATCTTTGAAGGCAGTTACCGCCCGCCGGCCATTCGATGAGAGATCGCGCACGTAATAATTCGGCGGATCATTCGGAGTCTCGTACCGCGTCAGAATAGCTTTCGCGTCGTCATCAAGCGGAGCGATGACGGTCTCGTACGACTTGGTGTCGCTGCGGAACAGCCGATCTTTCTCAAGCGTTTTCAAATTCAATCGATCGATGAATGGCCGATCGCCTTCGGGTGAAGAGCCTTGTCCGATCAAGTAAATCGAATCTCCGTTTTGAATAATCGCGCCGCCGCCACCTCCGCCACCGAACCCAGCACCACCTCCAAGAGCACTTGCACCAGTGTCGCGTCGAGTCACCGGCGTGCCGGGATTCTCGTATGCCGCATCCTGCCGTCGATCCCAAAGCTTGCGCGGCTGCGCTCCGCTTTCGAGAATCCAGGTACGCACATGACGCGATGAGCGATCGGATTCGCTGAGCAGTCCGACGCCTTTCTCTGTGAAAGATAAGGTTGAGTAACGCCATTCGGTCTTGGCTATCTCAATAGGCGCGCCAGTGAACGGCACCGACAAGGACATCACCTTGTCGCGAAAAGGAACTTTGTTCTTCAGATCGCCGCCGTCCAACGCTTCGACCCAAACAACTGTCGCGGCTGCGTCTTCGCGCCATTTGTGATTTCGCGGGCTCGTCTGGACACCGTTGAGTGGCACACCTTCCCGCGTGGGAACATCGGCGATTTTGCGGACGACGTCACCGCGACGGTCCCAAATTTCGACGTCCTCAGGAAAGCCGTCCATCGGGATGAGATGCGAAAACGGTCGCTTGATTATTTCAACGAACAGATATTCTCCGCTCGGCGAGGGCGTGACGTTATCGAAAACTGCGGGCCGGCCGATGAGTATCTTCCGGCCTGTCGCGATGTTGTAAGCAGCAAGCTGACTCGTGAAGTAGTACTGAAAAAGGTCGTCGTCGTGCGCGGTTTTCAGCATGTCTTCATAAGTCGGCGCCGGCGCGGCCTTTCCGCTGCTCTCCTGAACATTAGGACCCATAGGGAGGGTTGGTTCGGGCGGCGCAGGACCCCGGCCCGCGGGAACCAGCTCGCAAATTAGGGTGGTGTTGTCATGCAGCCAATCGCAAGGATCGCCAGCGGTTGCGTTTGGACGATCCGAAGCGATGATCATTTTCGTTGCGTTCAAACGATCCATGCCGGTTATCATCTTCGCTTTGCCAGTAGCCACGTCAGCTACCCACAATTCGATTCCATTATCTTTCCTGTTCATGAACGAGAGATGCATGCCGTCAGGCGAGAAGCGCACATTCGAAATATTAGGTTGCGCTGGCACGCCAACTTTGACTTCGCCGCCATCAGCAATTTTCTTGATCGTGATCGCGTAGATGTTCGCCGTACGGCGTGGACCGTTAGTCTTCGGATTGACACGCGTCCCGGCCAGCCGCAGCATCGGCTGCGCGAGATCGGCAATTGTCGGATAAGGTTTACGGTAGGCCAGCGCTATGACTTGTTTTGTCGGACTGAGGATCGCCTGCGGCAGCGGCTGCACCTCAAACGCGTCGATAATCTGTTTTGGCGGCAATTGATAGCGCGGCGCATTGCCGTTTTGCGCCGCAAGCATGGTTGACGTCACGATGACTAGCGCAGCAGCACAAACTAAATCTCTTCTTCGCACGATCGAATCCTCCGAATCTTTCTACGTCTGGTTGTGAGAGTGGCGCGGATTCTATCAGAGTCGGAACCATCTGCGGTAGCGGGTGGTTGAACTTGTCGTTAAGAAGTTTCGCGATCAGAGATCAACCGCCCGCTACCGCGGGGCGGTTCTGACTTCATCCGCGAACAAAGCGATACTTGATATGCAAAGCTAGTTCAGTCGGCGTTATCTCAGGTCGCACATCTGTCGCTTCCAAACGCAACGCGCCGCCAGCCGGCTTAATATTCGCGCGCGTCGATAGCTGCTCGAGCGTGAATAGTTCAATCGGGTTGTAGCGACTGTCTATGGCGTTCTGAACCAGCTTCAACAGCGGAGCATTCAGCATTCCTGGCGTGTTGTTCAGGTGAATATCTCGCAGACGGAAGCGTGCGAGTACGGCGCGGCGCTCAGGATTGAATTCCATTGTCAGCTCAGAATCAGCCCAGCCGGTGAACGCAACGCACCCCAACAGAGTTGAGTTGTACGCGCCCGCGAATGCCAGCGGCCCCACGATTCGCCCCTGCTCGAAATGCACCGACGTGCGCACGCCATTAACCTCACGCTTCAAACGGATTTCGCTGGCGCACTCGGCGGAAGATTGCGCGCCGCCGACGGTGAGCGGCATCGCCGGCTCTTGCAGGTTGTCGAGCATCGCAATGAGGAACGAATTCAGAAATTGTTCGTTGACCGTGATCGCCGCTTCCGGCGCGGCGCTTGCTCGGCGACCGCGCGAGACTTCAGCCTCTTGCGCGCTAACGACGGGGACGCAACACAAAACAACGAGCAAAATTAACGGTTTGATCTTCATTTGTTCAATCCTTCGACTTTACGATTTAGTTCGCCGGAGAGAAGAAGATTAGGCGCCGGTTCGGTGTCCAGGCTGACGATGGCTCATAAACCACTGCGCACAATATCATGCAGCCGAATCAGACCGACGCACTTCGCACCATCGTCAATCACTGGCAGCACGTTGATTTGCGACGGACGATCTTCCATCAAGCGCAAAGCGTCGTACGCGAGCGTATCCGGACTGGTCACAACCGGGTCCCGCGTCATCAAGTCATCACACGTGATGTTGGCGAACCCGATGTCCTTCGCTCCGATTCGCTGCAACGAGCGGCGCAGATCGCCATCCGTGATGACACCGGCGAGCCGGCCGTCGCCATCGACGACATTTACTGCGCCTAAACCGTAATGCGTAATTGCGGCAACGATTTCCATCCACGCCGCGTCAGGGTTGATCGTGGGATTTTGCGGTCCGCTGTGCATCAAATCAGCCACGCGCAGCGTCAGGCGCTTGCCCAACTGACCGCCCGGATGATTCGAAGCAAAATCGTTTTCCGTTAACCCTTTGGCGCGCATCAGCGTCATCGCCAGGGCGTCTCCGATGGCCAGCGCGACAGTTGTGCTTGCTGTCGGCGCGAGATTAAGCGGACAAGCTTCCTGATCGACGGAAGCATCGATTACTGCATCAGCACGTTGGGCGATGGAAGATTTTGTGTTTCCGACAATCGCGATCAGCGGAACATTTCGTCGTTTCAAATAAGGGAGCAGTTCGAGCAGTTCATCAGTTTCGCCGCTGTTGCTCAACATGATGACCACATCGGCGGATGTGACAATACCCAGCCCGCCATGCAAGGCATCAGACGGATGCAGGAAAAGCGCAGCCGTGCCGCTGCTGGTCATGGTCGCGGCAATTTTCTGGCCGATGATGCCGGATTTGCCGACGCCGAGGACAACCACTTTACCTTTGCAGTTCGCCAACAAAGCAATCACGTGATCGATGTCCGTGGCTTGGAGACGCGCTGCGGCTTTGCCAATCGCGTCGGCTTCGGCTCGCAGCAATTCGACTACTTGTGAATAGTTTGAGGTATCGGCCATGCGTCCTTTTTGATATACGAGTTATAAAGCAATAGCAAGTCGGGGTTTTTGCATCCTTGATGCGCCGCCGCGAAACGGTAGTGCCAGTTTGAAGACCCAACCTTCCTTCTGTGGGACATCTATGAATAAACTATAGGCTGGCACTCGCGCTTCGCGCTATGCTATCGTTTTCTCTCTGCCCCATGCCCGCGTAGCTCAGTGGATTAGAGCGTTCGCCTCCGGAGCGAAAGGTCGCAGGTTCGACCCCTGCCGCGGGTACCAAAGTCTTGCTCAATCCTCCGCCGCAAAGCTATGCAACCCCAAGCTGCCATGAATCGCGCGCATCCGCAGCCGACCGTGCTGCTGGTCGAAGACTTTGACGACACCCGCTTGATGATGAAGCTGTGGCTGATGAAAAAAGGCTATCGAGTCATCGAAGCCGAAAATGGCGAGCAAGCCATCGAGCTGGCGCAACGCGAAACGCCTGATTTGATCATTATGGACATGATGATGCCGGGGTTAACTGGCCTTGACGCGACCCGCCAAATCCGCGAGCACGAGTCGCTGCGCCAGACACCGATCGTCGCGGTTTCGGCTTACGGCGCAGATGAATATCGGTCGAAGGCGCTCGACGCAGGTTGTAGCGAGTATGTGTCAACGCCCTTCGAGCCTGAGGCCTTGAGCGCGCTGATCGGGCGACTGCTCGCAAACATTTAGGCAGAACTTCTGTGGCGGAACATTTTCTTGAACTTTCTTAAACTTTTATGCGGACTTCGCGCGTCTAATTAGAGTTTATCGACTTCTATGAAAGGCGAAACAGCCGGAACGTAGACATTTTCCCATCAGGCTAACCGACAACTCCCTTGAATCCGATTCTCAATTTGTGCTGTTTGCAAACGCGCGATCGAAAACCGGATCGTGCCAACAATTTTCGGCAGCTCGCACCTCACGTAATCGATCTCTCGCCCCCCCAACTTTGTCGCAAAGGAGAGAAACTCATGTCTGCCAAGAACATCCCTTCAAGACTTATTTTCATTTGCATCCTGCCGGTGTTTCTTCTGATCTGCGGTGCGGATCTGGCCACGGTAGGTTATGGTCAGGATCGCACGTTTACTCTCAGCGTTGCCGAACGTGGAGCCGTTCCGAATGACGCAGATGATGATGGACCGGCATTTCAGCAGGCGCTGGACGACGTTAGCGCGATGGGCGGAACAATACTCGTTCCATCCGGCCGTTGGGTAATCTCGACCGAAGTCAGCTCGACAAATCTGGGAAGTAGGACCATCAGGTTTCGGGGTTCGGGAAGCGATTCCGTGATCGTAGTCAACACGCCATCAGCCCGAACTTTCTATCTGGCGAACGCAGAGAATGTCAGCTTCGAACAGTTGACATTCGTCACCGCTGATGTCGCAAGCTCAAATGATGCGATGCAGGTCATCAGAGTCGATGGTGCAAAGCTGGCCACGATTCGTGACTGTAACTTCTATGGCATCGCCACGACGGGCGGGCCGACGGCAGCCACGATTTGGTTTTTCAGCTCGTTTGGAATTTTGGAGCGCGTCGGCTTTTATGGATCGACCTCGACGAATAGCGTCGTGCTGTGGAGCAACTTCAGAGGCGCAGTCGTTCGAAACGTGAACTTTCTCGATTACGGCGAGCACAACAACGTCGGCTATTCGAAAATCCCGTTCGCGGGTTTGGCTAACGCCTGGGTCGAAGTACGCGATCCGATAAGTTCGCCTCAGAACGCTTCGACGAACGGTTCAACCGCGGTCGTAGAGAATTTCATCGGTGACGAAGGCGCACTCAATCAGGTCCTGATCGACCCACAGGCCGGCGGCGCCGGCCGCCGTCTGCATGCAGCCAAGTTATCCAATATCAACGGTAACGTGGCGGGGACGAATGGCGTTGGTATCCTTGCGGCTGACGTGGACACGCTGGACATTTCTCACTCCTGGTTTGGATACACTTCAACCAGCGTTCCGGCCGTGAAGTTGCGCCGCATCGGGAAAGGCACTCTTTATGGCCTGACAGTAGGCCAGGGCGTCGATAGGTATGACATAGACGCGACCAACACGACGGTCGAGATTATTGCCTCGTCGCCTTCGTCCGTGCCTTGTGCCGCGCAAACCTGTCGCATCGCTCCGAGCTATGCAGAAGTTGTCTCCGCAAGTTC
This sequence comes from Pyrinomonadaceae bacterium, assembly GCA_036505595.1. Classification (GTDB taxonomy): domain Bacteria; phylum Acidobacteriota; class Blastocatellia; order Pyrinomonadales; family Pyrinomonadaceae; genus UBA11740. The sequence goes on along the minus strand of DASXTE010000029.1, from coordinate 17,541 downwards.
GATCGGCGGGTCGGGCGAAACCGGCCGCCTGGCGCGGTGGAGTGATAAATCGTTTCTGACCGATTCATCGATAAGCGACAACTTTGGGGCTGTTCAATTCTCTGGCAGTAACGTCACGTTTTCGAATACGGGCCGTGTAACTTTCTCGAATCCGGGCCCGGTCACCTTTTCCAACGGCGGCGGAGTCGTTTTCGCCGGCAATGTAAATCTGGGAGGCGCTCCCGCAGTTCCAGTCACTCAGACGTCACAGGACTTCGTGCTGGGTGCGCAGCACGCAGTTATCCTGGTAGACGCATCGCAAGGGCGGCGTCAGATTTATTTGCCCAATCCGTCAACGAACGTTGGGAAGATGTATACAATAAAGAAAATCGACGCTACCTCGAACGTCGTGAAAATCGAATCACGAACTTTTAGCCAGGACAAGGCCAATATCGATAATGTGGCGAACCTGGAGTTTACAACTCAATACGCCAGTTACACCGTCATAAGCGATGGTAACCATTGGTGGATCATAGCCAAGAAATGAGAGGTGCGGCTCCAGCCGCTTTGGCATGGTGGATTTCCGCAACGGCCGCGCGAACGGTCCTGGTGACGCTCTGTCTGTTGCTGTTCGCGCATGCGGCCCTCGCGCAATCATGCTCCGTCAATGCCGCTCAACTTCCAGACGCTCCGGAGTTGCGCGGGTTTCGGCTTGGCATCACGTTCGAACAGGTGAAAGCGCGCGTCCCCCAGATCCAGTTCGGCAGGCCGGATGAAATCGGCCTCACGAAAACGAGCATCAATCCGCTTTACGATCCAAGTTTCGACAGAGCCAGCTTCGCCGACGTGCGCACTATCTCGCTGGATTTTCTCGATGGGAAGCTCACGACGCTTTGGATCGGGTACGAGAACTCATTCAAATGGCAGACGGTCGATGCGTTCGTCACTGGAATCAGTAAACCGCTGAACCTGCCTGCGTCGTGGGCGCCGAAACGAGGCGGCCAGCAACTGCACTGCGACGGTTTCACCATTTTCGTGTCGTTGATTGCGGGCAGTCCGAGCATTCGCGTGACTGACGATGCTGCCGACGAAACGATCGCGACGCGGCGCGAGGAAGCTGCCGCCGCCGCCGAGTTGCGTGTCACGGGCGACAGAGCCACCAAATTGTATTACCCTTCGGACTGCGAAGCTGCCGAGAATATACCGGCACAGAATCGCGTCGTTTTTAAGGACAAAGACGAAGCCGAAAAAGCAGGTTACAAACTCGCGAAGGATTGTCAGTAGATTGTCCGACAAACTTCAATTTGTCGTTCATTCCGCGGGGGAAGTTCTTCATCAAATTGCGACAAACTAAAGTGTGTGTCGGACATCACAGGAGGCCCCATGTTAAAAGAATTCAAAGAGTTCGTCGCGCGCGGAAACGTCATTGACCTCGCCGTCGGTGTAATTATCGGCGCGGCATTCGGTAAGATTGTCACGTCGCTCGTCGAAGGATTAATCATGCCGCCGATTGGCCTAGTGCTGGGCCGGATCGACTTCGCCAGCCTGTTCATCGTGCTCGACCATTCGAAGGGAACCCCCTTATCGCTGGCCGACGCAAAGACAAAAGGAATTCCGGTACTAGCCTACGGTCAGTTTCTCAATGACTTCGTGAATTTTGTGATTATTGCGTTTGTGATCTTTCTGCTGATAAAGATCGTCAACCGTCTCCGGCGCAAAGACCCATCCACCAAAGACTGCCCGCACTGCCTGACGGCGATTCCGGTGGCCGCAACGCGCTGTTCAGGCTGCTGCGCCGACTTGAAGGCTGCGTAACGACTCTCCTTGACCCTAATTCGCGCGGTTTTTACAATGAACTTTCACCCCAAAAACCGCGTACAAGGATTTACTAAACCGTAAGGAGCACGATGTATGAGCACGTCTTATCAACCGCAAAAAGATGAGTCAGAGCAAAGGAATGAATTAATCATGCACGAACCAGAACCTGAGCAAACCGAAGAAAAATCCAATGTCGGCGCGTCGGTCCGCGACATGGCGGCGCGGATTCCTGAGCAGCTTTCGGCGATTGGCCGCGACATCAGCCGCACAATTGAAAGAGCCATTTCCGCAAAGGATGATTACATGCTGGCCGTAAAAGTTTCGGCCGATGCGTCGCACAAACTCGGGCAGCTCGTGCAGGCCGGCGTGTTCGGCACCCGCGCCGAAGCCGCTTCGTTCCTGATTGATGAGGGTATCAAGACGCAAACCGAACTGTTCGAGCACGTTGAGCAGAAGTTGACGGAAATTGAACGCCTGCGCGCTGAACTGCGTGGCTTAGTCGGCGAACGAAAGATGGAAGAAAAGCCCGACTAGCACCACCGTCGTTTCTGAACCCGAGCGTTAGCGTAATTCGCTCTCCTGCAAAATTGATTCTTTGATCCCGTCGCTACCGCTCCGGGTTCTGACACGCACTCTTTGTTAATCCCCCTCCGAACGCGGTAAACTCTTACCGAATATTTTTTAACTATCGATATCGAGCCGGCTTTCAAGTGCAGAAAACTTTTCGCGTTCCACACACCCCGATCGAACAATTCACTCTCGATAATGGCTTGCGGGTTGTCCTCAACCAGGACCACTCGGTGCCCGTCGTTTCGGTCAGCGTTTATTACGACGTGGGCTCGCGGAACGAGCCTGAAGGCCGCACCGGCTTTGCTCACTTGTTCGAGCACATGATGTTTCAGGGCTCAGAGAACGTGCCCAAGGCCGCGCACTTTCAATACATTTCCAACGCGGGCGGCACAATGAATGGCACGACTTCCAGCGAGCGCACAAACTATTTTGAAACGTTGCCGGCGAGTGAGTTGCCTCTGGCTCTTTGGCTCGAAAGCGATCGCATGCGTTCGCTGAACGTGACACAGGAAAACCTCGACAATCAGCGCGAAGCGGTGAAGGAAGAAAAGCGTCTGCGTTATGACAACCAGCCGTACGTGAATGGGTTTCTGCGGTTATTTGAAATGAGTTTTAAGAATCCGGCGAACGCGCACTCGACGATTGGTTCGATGGAAGATCTCGATGCCGCGACCGTCGATGACGTGCGGGAGTTCTTCCGCATCTACTACGCGCCGAACAACGCGGTGCTCTCAATCGCCGGCGACTTTGATCGAGCGGAAGCCGGAGGGCTGATCGAAAAGTATTTTGCGACGATTCCGCGTCAGCCTGAGACGCCACCAGTCGATGTTAGCGAACCTGTTAAAGTCGCCGAACACGTCGGGACTTTTGTTGACAAGTTGGCGCCGGTGCCGGCCTTCGCCCTGGGCTGGAAAATTCCCGTGCGGCGCACGCCGGCGTTTTACGCGCTGTCGCTCGCCAGTCATCTGTTGTTCGAAGGCGAAAGCGCGCGGCTGTACCAGAAGCTGGTGAAAGGCGAAGAGTCGGTCGTGCAAATCCAGGGCGGAATCGACGAGCGCCGCGGACCTTCCGGTTTGTTCATCGTCGTCATTCCAAAACCGGATCGCGAAGGCGCCCAAATTCGCGACAGCATTTTCAAAGAGATTAGCGACCTCGCCACTCGCGGCCCGAGCGCCGAAGAGATGGAGAAGCTGCGGAACAATCTTTTCAACGGCGCGGTGCGCAGCCGCCAATCCTCACTTTACCGGGCGCAACAACTCGCTGAGTTCACGCTATACGACGGCGAACCCGAACTTTTCAATACTGACTTGCAGAATTATTTGGATGTTACGCGAGAGCAGATTCGAGACGCGGTGGCAGATTATCTCGACACCGACAATCGAGTCTTGCTCGACATTGTACCCGCGGCTATGGAAGTCGCGCCTGCTGCGCCACAACCTCCTGGCGAGCCGAAACAACCCACCGCGCCACCAGCGCAAGTTCCACCCGCGCCTCCGCGCGAGCCCGCACCGACTGGACCAATTTCTGCCTCTGATGAGGCGCGGCGGTGAAGAATAACCTGCCCATAGTTTTGAATTATCGGCGGATCAATTCGTACAGAAGCCGCACCGGCAACCCCATAACATTGAAGTAGTCGCCCTTGATTGCTTCAATGAAGCGCGCGCCGCGGCCTTGGACTGCGTAGGCGCCGGCCTTGTCCATTGGCTCGCCGGTTGAGACGTACCAGTCGATCTCGACTTCAGTCATCGCGGCAAACTTAACTTCGGTTGTTTCGCAATCGATTCTGGTCTCTGACGAACAAATGAGAGCAATCCCAGTGAGCACCTGGTGCCAGCGCCCTTGAAGCATTCGCAGCATTCGTTTCGCGTCTTCGGTGTCATTGGGTTTCGCCAGAAGATGTTCGTCGATCACAACAGTCGTGTCCGCCGCGACCACCGGACGATGCGAGTGGATTTCAGCCGCCGAGTTTGCCTTCGCGGCCGCTAACCGTTCGACGTACGCGCGTGGTGTTTCATCGCCGTGTAAGGATTCGTCCACTTCGACCGCCCCGACCTGGAAAGGCCAGCCGATCATCCGCAGGATTTCCGATCGACGCGGGCTGGAGGACGCAAGCAGAAGTATCGGTAGTTGCGCTGTCGTTGCTGCGCTCGCACCTTCACTTGCACTTAAATCTTGCGACCGAGGTTGGTTCGCTTGGTTGTTGAGCGCCTCTTCCATTACACTCCGAAATCTGGTTCGTTGGCCGGACATTCTGAAAGTTTTTGGTCTGAAGTTCAAACTTGAATCATGATCGACGCAGCTTTGCTACTACCAAAGATTCTTGAGCGGGCGGGTGACAATCGCGAGATGAGGGCGACCGCCGCGAAGATCGCATGGAAAAGAGCCGCGGGCGAGGGACTGTTCCCCCATGCCCTGCCGCTTCGTTTGCACGAGAAGACTTTGATTGTCGCGGTAGCGGACGGCGTTTGGCAAAAGCAACTCAAGGCGATGTCCGCCGAACTTATTTTTCGCATTAACAAGTTGCTGCGTGACAAAGTTGTCGAGTCGATCGAATTCCGAATTGATCCGGTGGCGCTTCGTCGCAGGGTGTCGGCAACCCACGAGCAACGGCGCGCAGCAGTTCGGCCTTTGCCGGCCAACGTTGTTTCATCTGCGGCCGCGATTGACGATCCAGAATTGCGCGAACGTTTTATGCGCGCCGCGGAAAACTGCATCGCGCGGCGAGAGTCGATCAAATCCGAAAGTCGAAATCCGCAATCCGAAATTTGATCTATGCCAATTTCAGAATCCGACATCGAAAAAATCGCGCAACTTGCGCACCTCGAAATCACTGACGACGAGCGGCACACATTCGCTCCGCAGATTGCTGAAATAGTAACTTACGTCGAGCAACTCAACGAGGTTGATACGGCGGCGGTCGAGCCGGCGCTCGGGGGTTTGACGCCGGAAGGCAAACAGACGGAAAGCTCGCGCGCTGACGAGGTGCAGCCGTCGCTCGGTCAGAAGGTCGCGCTCGATCAAGCGCCCGATCCGGCGTCGGGCCATTTCCGCGTGCCGAAGGTGCTCGGCTGAACAGCTCTTCCCAATCATTCGAATGAGAACGGTCCCTGAAATCAGTGAAGCATTGCTACGCGGCGAAACGTCCGCGCGCGCTGCTGCTGAGTCCGCTGTCGATGCCGCCGAAGAATTAAACGACGAGCTGAACGCTTTTCTGGAAATCGATCGCACCGGCGCGCTGAAACAGGCCAACGCAATTGACGACAAAATCAAAGCGGGTGGGGCGCCCGCGCTTCCGCCGCTTGCAGGCATTCCTATTGCGATCAAAGACAACATCTGCGTCCAGGGCATGCAGACCTCTTGCGGCTCGCAAATACTTGGGCCGTACAAGCCGCCTTACAACGCGACGGCGATCCAGCGGCTGCTTGACGCAGGCGTAGTAATCATCGGCAAGACCAACTGCGACGAATTCGCGATGGGTTCTTCGAACGAGAATTCAGCGTTTGGCCCGGTGAAAAACCCCTGGGACAGTTCGCGTGTTCCCGGTGGCTCGTCTGGCGGATCGGCGGCAGCAGTCGCGGCCGGCATTGTGCCGGTGGCGCTCGGTTCCGACACAGGGGGCTCGGTGCGGCAACCGGCTTCGCTTTGCGGGGTCATCGGCGTGAAGCCAACTTATGGCCGTGTTTCGCGTTACGGCTTAGTCGCGTTCGGCTCTTCACTGGATCAAATCGGCGTCTTCGCGCAAACCGCGGTAGATGCTGCGGCGGTTTTGCAAATTATCGCCGGCCGCGATCCGCATGATGCGACGACCGCAGACGTGCCCGTGCCGAACTACATCGGCGAGACGAAAAAGAACGTGAAAGGGCTTCGCATCGGCGTTTCCCAGACATTGTTGGGCGAAGGGCTGGACGAAGAGGTCCGCTCGTCGATCGAAAAAGCGATCGACGCTTATCGCGATCTCGGCGCGAAAATTGTCGACGTCGACTTGCCGCACGCGAAATATGCGATCGCCGTTTACTACATCATCGCGACAGCAGAAGCCTCATCAAACCTGGCGCGTTACGACGGCGTGCGCTATGGCTTTCGCGCCGAAGAAGCGCCCACGCTGCGCGAAATGTATCGTAAGACCCGCGACGAAGGCTTTGGTCCCGAAGTGAAGCGCCGCATCATGCTCGGCACATACGTTCTGTCGGCCGGCTATTACGACGCGTACTACTCAAAAGCGCAGAAAGTTCGCACCTTGATCAGAAAGGATTTCGCTACCGCCTTCGATAAGTGCGACGCGGTCCTCACGCCGACAGCGCCAACCCCCGCGTTTCGCTTCGGCGAGAAAGTGGACGACCCGCTGGCGATGTATCTCAACGATATCTACACCGTCACCGCTAATCTCGCGGGCATTCCCGGTATCAGTGTGCCGTGTGGACTGTCATCGGAACGCTTGCCGATCGGTTTGCAACTGCTTGGGCCATACTGGAGTGAAGGAATGCTTTTTCGTTTGGCCCATGCCTATCAGCAGGCGCATCCGTTGAATGCGCGGCCCAAGATTCATGCCTGATCTCCCTAAGGGGTGAAGTGGAGTCGTAGTCCCGGAGGGACGAAATGTTTATAGAGTTGGGCCCGGGTAAGATTTGCAAGCTCCTTTAGGAGCCGTAATGTGGCTTCCGGTTCCTCCAATCAACATCCTTCACACATTTCGCTCCTACGGAGCTGGCATCAGCAGTTCGTCGCCAGCTATAAACATTTCACTCCTACGGAGTCACTCTCTTTCGGAAAACTTTCTGGTGAAATCCTCCGACCGTTTCCGCAGTTCAAGCCAGTCGTGGAAAAGAGTCGGCGTTTTGATCCAGACTCCGAGCCATTCGGCAATCTCCAATTGTTCAGCACGTTGAGCTGGAGTTTGTTGTTTTGCGAGGATCTGCGCCCGTTCTCTTGCCTCGATCGCAATATCCCGGAGATGCCGAACTGAAGAGGCCTCGGCCCGACTTCTAAGCTGTTCCAACTTTTCAATTAGCTGTTCGGCGCTCGCCAGGGTCAACTGGTCATCGGCGATCGCGACAGCCTCTTCCGAAGGTGTAGATGAATGAAGTTTGATCTGTTGCTGACGCCACTGCGCGTCAGACTCGATCACTTCCGGGTGATGCAACTCCGCTCCTTCGTCGGCCAGTATCCGCGCAATGACTGCCGGGCTGTACACTTCATCAAATTCGTCCGCCAGCCGCTCCTGAATGACCCCAAGAACGCGCGCGTCAACAGCCGCCTGATCCAATTCCTGCCAACACTTCAGTATGACGCCGCGGCAACTGGCGTCCGGCATTCCTAACGCTCGGAGGGTTGGCTTCGCTTCCATGCGTGAACCTTAACAGTTAGAATCGTGCTCGAAGCTTGCGTTAGCAAAATGCCGGAGTCAACAGCGTGCGTATAGCCGCCCCCAAACATCTTCGCCGCCTAAGCTTGATTCGCTTTGCCACGGCCACCGTCTTTGTCCTAATCGCCTTTGCCCCGGAGTGTAGCGCGCAGGAGAAGACAACTTTACGAAGAGTCGAAATCGTTGGGCTGCAAAAGTTGTCGCCCGACCAAGTCATCGCCACCAGCGGCCTCAAAGTCGGCGATTTGATTGATGCCCGAACGATTGATGCCGCGGCGGACAAGTTGATGCGTTCGGGATGGTTCAAGAGTGTGAATTATCGAGTAAACACGGCCGACGCTGACACTATGGTGATTTTCGAAGTCGCGGAAAAGGCAGTGCGTCCTACTGCGACAACCGACGATGCGCTGGGACAGGTTGTTTGGAGCGGCAATGTCGCACTCACGACTCAGGAGTTATCCAGCGCATTCGCGCTGCGCGCCGGCGATTCGGTATCTCGCGCAAAAACCGATCAGGCGCTCGACGCGGTGCGCAAAGCCTACGCTCACAAAGGATACATTAACGCGCAGATCACCGAGTCGACCACGCGCGATGTGGCGAATCGTCGCGTGAACTATCAGTTCGCGGTACGCGAAGGCCAACAGTATCGCATGGGTGCTTTGATCGTCACGGGTGTCTCACCTGCTGATGTGCGACAACTCAAGAGCAAATGGACATTAGGTCCCAACGCAGTATTCGACGATTCGTATCTGGATCAATTCCGCTCAAATGTGATTCGGCCCTTCGTCAGCAGCCTCGCGCAGCGCACCGGCCTCCGGTCGAAGTTCGAAGTTAGCACTAAACCGAACATGCAAAAACAAACGGTCGATGTCATCATCACATTCAAATGATTGCCGACCTCACCGACGAACAACTTTCGCAAGACGCCATCTCTTCACTTCTGGCCAAGGCGGCCGCCAAAATCAACGCGAAGGCGTTTGTACCTCATCGCCTGCTTACCAAAGGCGACGCGCAGACAATTGGCGCGTATCTGTGGCCGGCGCGGCTGCGCCTGCGCGATGAAACTGAGGACGAAGGGCGGCTGTTTGCCGTAGCGCCTGATACGAAAGTTCTCGCGCGTTGTCGTTGGCAGCCTGAGGCACGCGAGCATGCGACGCTGGTCATGTGGCACGGCATGGAAGGCTCAGTCGCCTCGTCTTACATGCTGACGACCGCCGCGAAGGCTTTCCGCGCCGGCTTTAACGTTGTGCGCGTGAACATTCGGAATTGCGGCGGGACGGAGCATCTGACACCGACGCTCTATCACGGCGGCATGACGGAAGATCTGCGCGCCGTGGTCGACGAATTAATCAATGAAGATCGACTCCCGCGAATTGTCATCGCCGGATTCTCGCTCGGCGGGAACAAAGTGCTAAAACTCGCCGGCGAATACGGCGAGTTCCCGCCTCCGGAATTGAAAGGCGTGTGCGCGGTTTCGCCCTCGATCAATCTGCGCGCCGGTTGTGATTTGCTGATGCAGCCGCGCAACTGGATCTATCAACAGGATTTTCTTTACTACCTGAAGCGCCGAATTAGGGCGAAACAGAAATTATTTCCCGACAACTACGATATTGCGGGATTGAGGAGCATTCGCACAATCGAGCAATACGATGCCCGGTATATAGCGCCGGTCTTCGGCTTTGCCGACGTCAATGATTACTACGCAAAGGCGAGCGCGCTTACGGTCATGGATCGCATTCACATTCCGACCCTGATCATTCACGCGGCCGACGATCCGTTCATCCCGGTTTCACCTTTGCGCGACGCGGCGGTGACGAACAATCCAAACATCCTGCTGGTTGTGACGGGCTGCGGCGGCCACGTCGCGTTCGTCTCCGCGAACTCACAAGGTGAAGATCGCTTCTGGGCCGAAAACCGGCTGATTGACTTTAGTGAATTGGCTGCAGCGAGATAGCTCAATCACTTACTCTCTGGAGTAAGCCACACTTTCGGCGTTTACCAACTAAAACGAATGTTTCAGCCTGCCCGAAGACTCTATGTCGTAGCGGTGATGGCGGTCGTCCTTTTCCCGCCGACAGCAGCGCCGTTGGTTCGCGCGCAATCCGGCGCCAGTGATCGCCCGTTTGTGCTCTCGTCAATGGGAACAGCTTTCGGCGTTCAAGGCGAGTTTGTCGGCGATTATCGAATCGAAGACGATGTCATCGCCGTCCATGTCACAACGAGCACGCTGCACGTCAACGAGGATTGTCCCTACCAAGGAAGGCGAGCCATTGTCGAAATCACCTTTGGGCTTGCTGGTGAATCGGTCAACGGGAAGTGGAATATCAAGACACTGGCGCAGCCGATTAGTCTCGGTATCGTGATGCGTCCCGGTGAAACACGAGATCTTAATGAAATGAATTTTCGGATCTCGCTGAAAAGAAATATCGATCCGGCGACACGCTGGTTCGTCGTCGCCATTAAAGAGGAAATCCTCGACCCGCCGCGTAACGTGCCTTCTCCTTTACGAGGGACGTCCTTTGCACATAGTTGCAAGAACATCTTCGCGCCAAATTTCGACGCCTTTCGCCGGCAACCCAATGTTCCCGCCAGCGGCTCACCCCGCAATTGTCCCTAATCACTTTTCTATTTTTTTCAATAACCTGTCCGCATGATTGCGCGCGATGAGCGGGATGTGTTCGTCCGTGCGGAGTTCTTTCAAAAGCGGCACCAGCTGTTTCGGATCCGACAGGCCACTGCGGGTGTACATCGACTCCAATTGATTGAGCAGCCCGGGCGTGTTCAGCGGTTGGTTCTCGCGCGCTACATTGATGTCAAAGATGAAGATTGCCTGATCGGCGACGCGCCGGTATTCCTGGGCCAGGGTCCACGCGTCCGAATTGTTGCTCCAGTTGAATTCAGCCGTACGATGACGCGCGCCGTCGGCCATTCCCAATTTATACGTGCCCAGGTGCGAGAAGTCCTTCGATGTCTGGTAATTCTCTTTTGAGTCGAGGAAGCGCAGCGCCCGCCAAAGATTCTCGATCCGGTCGAGCGCCGACCGCGACAGCTCAATCGGCTCGACGATCATCTCCTCTTCACCTTTTCGCTGAAAAGAAACCTTTCCCCGCCCATACACGTCGTGTTCGACCACGATATGCCTGACTACGAACTGCGGCTGCGCAAATTCCCACGAGTAGCGAATCGCCTCTCGCGCTTTCTTGTCGTCCGTGTTCGGCGCTGACGCGGAAGGCGAATTCCGTGGCCGGTCATTGCGTTTAGTTGAATTCTGAGCGGGCGTCGACACGGCGACGAACATGATGATTAGCAGGCCGGCGGCGGTCGTAAGCAACCATCGCAGTCTGAAACGCAGAGAGCCACATACTTTGCTCAGAGGAATGGTTTCCATCACTGTTTAGATTATGTGGGGAGAGAAAAGGGTTGACAACCTGGGAAGCTATTCGAAGCGCACCGAGACAAGCTTCGACACGCCGACTTCTTCCATGGTCACGCCATACAAAGCCCGCGCAGTTTCCATAGTCCGCTTGTTGTGCGTGATGACGATGAATTGCGTATTCGTGGACATGGAAACCACTTTGCCGGTGAAGCGGCCGATGTTGGCTTCGTCAAGCGGCGCGTCCACTTCGTCGAGCAGGCAGAAAGGCGCCGGCCGATAGTGAAAGATTCCCAGCACCAGCGCCAGCGCGGCCATGGCCTTTTCGCCACCGGACAGCAGCAGAACGTTTTGTAGGCGCTTGCCGGGAGGTTGCGCAACGATGTCAATACCCGATTCGAGCTCGTCATTCTCGTCAATCAGGCTCATTTCGCCGCGCCCGCCGCCGAACAACTCCTTGAACAATTCACTGAAATTCTGATTAATTCTTTCAAAAGCATCGCGGAAGCGTTCGCGCGAGCGGTGCTTGATCTCGCGCAGCGCTTCTTCCGTTGAAGCGATGCCCTTCGTGATGTCTTCGCGCTGGGTAGTCAAAAACGCCAGACGCTCTTCGTTCTCGGACAATTCTTCAAGCGCCATCATGTTCACGGCGCCGAAGTTCTCCAGCCGTTCGCGCAACTCTTCAACGCGCGCGCGTCCTGTTTCCAGCTCGAATTCCGGGTCCGGAGCCAGTTCGCGCGCGATTTCTTCCAGGCTCTGATTCAGTTCCGTAGCGCAAGACTCGCGCACGAAATTCACGCGCGCCATGGCTTCGGCGCGCTGCACTTCAATCGCCCCTCGCGCGTCGCGCGAAGCTGCCGCGTTGCGATTCAACTCAGCTAGTTCCGCCGCGGTGGCGTCCGCACGCTCGCGGGCTTCGGTCAAACGCCTGGTCGCTTCCGCGATTTGCCGGTCTTCGCGCGCCTTCTCTTCATCGACCGTCAACGCCAGGCGATCGATTTCGGCGATCGACCCGCGCAACAGTTCGACTCTTTCGGCAGATTCGGTAAGCTCCTGATTATGCCGGGTAATCCTGTCGTTAACGTCCTGGCACTCAGTTTCCAGCCGGCGAAGATCTGACGTTGTCGAGCGTCTTCGCTCGGCGGCAGCCGCGGCGTTTGCGCGCTGCTGATTAAGAGTTTCACTTTCGGCTTCGAATTCACGACGAATCTCTGCCAGTCGGTTCGTAATTTCCACGATCCGCTGGCTCACCGCCACGCGGGCCGCTTCGGCAGATTCGGCATCGCCCAACGTCTTTGCTCGATTCTCTTCCAGCTCACGCCGCTCTTGTTCCAGCCGCGTTTGGTCGTCCGCGACTACGCGCAGGTGCCGCTCGGCCCGTTCGACGTCCTGCTGCAACGTTCCCGCCGTGAGTTCGAGCGACATCGCATCGCGTTCGAGTCGCGCAATCGAAGCGTTGAGTTGCACCACCGACTCTTCCAGGCCCCCCATACGCGAACGTGCTTCCTTGACGGACATCTCAGCAACGGCGCGTTCAGCTTCCAGCTCAACGACTCGCGATTGCAACTCACGTAATTCGCGTTTGAACGTAAGCAGTCCCGCGCCTTCTTCAAGCGCGCGACCGTTGCCCGCATTCACGAACTGACCGCCGGTCACCCAGTCGCCGTCGACGGTGACAAACATGTCACCCGTTGCCAGTGACAACGCAGTTGCATCGTCGAGCGTGGGCACGATGCGGGCGTTCATTCGCTCCGGCATCGTTCGCTCGAGCAGATTCAGCAATTCCCGTGGCGCGTTAAGAATGTCGGCAATGCGCGGCCCATCGATGCCTAAGGGCGCGTACTCTCGTCGCGCCGCAGCGCCCGTCGAAACTCTCTCGGAGATGCTGGTGAATGTCGCCACGGTCACTTCATCGCTGCCGCCGTGCAAGCCTGTCACCAAAAACGTCGCGCGCCCGATGTGGTTCTCTTTGAGCCACCCCGCCGCGCGAATTGCATCATCTGGTGTCGGCACCAGAATCGATTGCAAAGATGATCCGAACGTTCCTTCGACAGCGCGCTCCCACTCGGCTGGAACCTTGATCGAATCCGCGAGCGTGCCGATCAGATGAAACTCCTCAGCCTCGTTCGCCGAAAAGGCTTCTTGCACTGCCAATGAATAATGCGCGCGCCGCTCATCGAGGTCCTTGAAACTTTCCAGACGGGCCTGCGTCCGCGCGTCTTCGTCGCGGACGCGCGTCAATTCAGCGTCAGTATCGGAAACGCGTTCGTGGCCTTCGACGACCGCTTTGACCGCAGCTTCGCGTTCAGCCACGAGTCGCGCCAATTTCGCGCGCGCGTCGGTGATTTGCTGATTGATTTTTTCGGCTTCGGCCGCGGCCGTCGCGTGAGATGCAGCCGCGCGCTCGCCTTCACGCGCCAGGCCTTCCGCCTGTTGAGCAACCTTTTCCAGCGAAGTTTCGATCTGCCGCGCCAGTTCGTGCAGCCGTTCGGCGGCAACTGTGTACTTCAACAGCTCCGCGCGCCCATTCTCGATTTCTTCTTCGGCCTGAGAAGCCTCAGCCAGCTTCGCGGCGTAAGTCTCTTCCGCCGTGCGTAGCAGCACGGTCGTCTGCTCGTTTTCTGCCGTCAGCGTCGCATCAAGCGTTCGCAGCCGTTCGAGCTCAGATTCGACAATTGTCAGCCGCGCACTCAGCCCGGCAACTTCCCTCTCGATTTCTATGCGGCGCTTCGCGAGCGAGTCGATTTGCTCTTCCTGGTACACGCGTTCGCGAATTCGCCGGTCGCGTTGCAACGCGCCTTCGGCGATCGCGGCGCGAACTTGCGCCAGCTCGTCTTCCAACGCGCGCGCGTTTTGCGTCGCCGCGCGGCTCGCTTCCTCTCGCTCGGCCAGGGATGCTGCCAATTCCTGCTCATCCTGAGTTGCTCGATCTAATTCGGCTTGCGTTTGATCGAGAAGCGCGGCGAGGCTCTGCTCTTCGCCGACGTAAACGCGCCGCAGAAGCTCCCGCAGCTCTTCGCGCAAAATTCGATAGCGACGAGCTTTTGCGGCCTGACGACGCAGACTGTTCACCTGCCGTTCGATTTCAGAAATGATGTCGGAAACGCGACTCAGATTTGCGCGCGCCGATTCCAAACGCGCTTCCGCAGCGCGTTGGCGCACGCGAAACTTTGTAATGCCGGCCGCCTCTTCGATGATCGTGCGGCGATCCATCGGCTTCGCCGAAAGGATTTGCCCGATGCGCCCCTGTTCGATAATCGCGTAGTGACCACCCGACAACCCGGTTCCCGAGAATAGATCCTGAATGTCACGCAAACGGCACGGCCGATCGTTCAGGAGATATTCGCTTTCACCCGAACGATAGAGGCGACGCGTCACCGAAACGGCTTCGCCCGGAGCGAACTCAAGAGCGAGGTTGCGCCGTTGCCGCCAATGTCGATGATGATGATGCTTTGGTTTCTTTTCGGGCGAGGCGGAAGCGTCGCTGACAACCTCAGATTCTTCTGAGCCCGTCGCTATCACTTCCGGTTCTGACGTGGAAGTAACAGTAGTGTTCGCAAGTTGAGCGTCTGATCCCGTCGCTACTGCTCCGGGTTCTGACACGACCATTGCTTCCGGCGCTTCAAAGATTTCGTCGTGAGAGTCGATCTGCTCGAGTTGCGAATCGATGTCTTCGATGTCAGGTTCGGCTTCAATTACTTCGTCGCGCACCAGGTGCAGGACCACTTCTGCCATGCCGCTCGGCGGACGATTGCGCGAGCCCTGAAAGATCACATCCTTCATCTCGCCGCCGCGCAGATGCTTGACGCGCTGCTCGCCCAACACCCAGGCGATCGCGTCGGCGACGTTGCTCTTGCCGCAACCGTTCGGCCCGACAATCGCAGTTATGCCGTCACCGGTGAAGCGGAGGTCAGTATGGTCCGCGAAGGACTTGAATCCCGTGATTTCGAGGCGCTGAAGCTTGAACATCGGTGTCCGTCATTTGATGCGGGGGGTGACGGGCATCAAAGGGCACTTTCGGCTAGGCACTATAGAGAGATGCCGCCCACATGTCAACAAAAACCTGAGCCGCTTGGATTTAAGTTACAGATGCAAACGAGTTTACTTTGTCGAGCTCCGCAACCGGGCGAAACTGCGCCAATAGAAAAAACAAGAGCTAGGACACGGCTTTCCGCTCGAGCATGAAATTGATACCTTTCCGCATACCGTCCAGATTGGTTGCTTCATACCGCAGCATGTGACCTTCGATAAAGACAGTCGGTGTGCCCGTTACGCCCGCGGCAGCGCCTTGCTCCATGTCGGATGTGATCCGCTGTTCCACCTCAGCGCTATCCATGTCGCGCGTGAAGCGATCCGCATTCATTCCAAGCTCGCGAGCGTAGCCGATGAACGTTGGCCGCGGATCGTCGAGGTCTTTCCAGGCATCCTGATTGCGGTAGAGTCGATCGTGCATCTGCCAGAACTTCCCCTGATTGCGTGCGGCTTCAGCGGCGCGCGCGGCTGTCATCGCGTTCTTGTGAATCTTCGCGAGCGGAAAATGATGAAAGACAATCTTCAGTTGACTGCCGTATTCGCTCTCAATCTGTTTCAGCATCGGATACAAGATGCCGCACGGCGGACACTGATAATCACCGTATTCATCCAGCACGACCGGCGAATTGATTTTTACGTTTGGCTTAGTCAGGCCAACCGTGCTGGTCGGCGAAGCTTCGGGCGGAGCCGAAGTTGTGTTGGTCGTCGATTGAACTTGAGGAGTTCCCGCGACGAAAGTGGTGTTGGTTTCACCGCCGCCGCGTTTGCGCGAGAAAACTACAAATGCGGCAATGCTCGCTACCAAAACGATGCCAATGATGATGATAGGTAAAGTTTTTTTCATGTTCTTAAGAATGCACGGCGACTCGCGGCATCTCGCGACCGTCACCACCCTCAGCAGGGGTTAACACCCGCAGAGGCTCGGGCCACTCGACGTCTGGAATCGACGTCGGGCCGAATCTCGCGTCGCGTCCTTTCTCTTTTTCGCGCAGCGCTTTCAAAACTTTTTCCGGGGTGATCGGCACTTCATCAATGCGCACGCCGACCGCATTGTAAACCGCATTCGCGACTGCCGGCGGCACCGGCAACAGAGGCCCTTGTCCAACTTCCTTCGCGCCGAAAGGCCCGTTCGGATCGGGATCTTCGATCAGGTAAGTCTTGACGTCGCACATCTCCATCGTCGTCGGGCTTTTGTATTCCAGCATCGACGGAATTTTGTGTACGACGTTGCGATTTGCGCGATACGACATCTCTTCCATCAGAATCTCGCCGAGACCCATGTAGACGCTGCCTTCGACCTGGCCGATGACGAGCGCCGGATTGATTGATTTGCCGATGTCATGAGCGATCCATATACGCTCGACTGTCACGATGCCGGTCGAAGGATCGACGTCAACTTCGGCGACTGCGGCCGAGTAGCTGTACGCCGGCGACGGTCCCACGCCGGCGCCTTTGTATTTGCCGGGCGAACGCGGCGGTGTGTACGAGCCGACCGTGCCAATCGTCCCGAACTTTGATTCAGCCAGCACCACTGCCTCAGCGAAAGAAACGCCGACTTCAGGATTCTCAACGTCAAACGCCCGCCGTTCGGCGAACGAAATATTTTCAATCGGCACATTGAGCTTTTCAGCAACGGCGATGGTTAGCAGTTCTCGCGCGCGCTCGGCCGCTTGAATCGCCGCGTTGCCGGTCATTAAGGTCACGCGACTCGAATAACTGCCGAGATCAACCGGAGTCAGATCGGTATCGGCCGTTAACACGCGAATATCGAACGGATCGATGCCCAAAACCTCTGCGACGATGTAAGCGAGAATCGAATCCGAGCCTTGCCCGATATCAACCGAACCGCACATGACGCAAACCCCGCCCTGGCGATCGAGCCGAAGTTGCACGCCAGACTGCGGCATGTTGTTCCAGTAGATCGGCAGCCCCGCGCCGCAAATATATGACGAACAGGCGAAACCGATGCCTTTACGGGAGTCCGGAGTCTGGAGTGCGGAGGGCGGAGTTGACCAGGAAAATCTCTTCTTCCAGTTTGATCCTTCAACCACTTTGTCGATGCAGGCTCCCAGACCCATGCTGCCGATGCGCAGATAATTTGCCGTCACCGAATTCGGCTTCACGAGATGTGTTCGTCGCATCTCGGCCGGATCGAGATTCAACTCCTCGGCGATCTTGTCCAAGTGCACTTCCAGCGCGTAGCGTGGCTGCGGCGTGCCGTGTCCGCGCTTCGGTCCGCACGGCGGTTTGTTGGTGAAGACACGCAGTCCTTCGAATTTGTAGCGCGGCACTTCGTAAGTCACTGTTTGCAGCGCGCCGGTGTAGAACGTGCTGGCGACACCGTAACTTCCGTACGCGCCACCATCAAGGAACGATTTGAAGTCCATCGCGGTGATCGCGCCGTCTT
>DASXTE010000028.1:0-16672 GCA_036505595.1 Pyrinomonadaceae bacterium | reverse complement strand
GTCAGCTTGCGATCGTGCATCACCACACGACCATCGATGATCGTCGTCCGCACATCGGACGGCTGCGTGGAGTAAACAAGCGACGAAATCACATCCGTTTCCGGGGCGGCATGCAGCCGATTCATATCGACGATGATCACGTCCGCGCGTTTGCCTGCTTCAAGACTGCCTGTTTGGTCACCCAAACCGAGTGCGCGAGCGCCATCGATTGTCGCCATTCGCAGTGCACTATTTGCCGGGAGAACCTCCGGGCCGTGCAGTGCTTTTTGCAACAGCGCCGCGCTGCGCATCTCTGTGAACATGTCGAGTCGGTTGTTGCACGGCGCGCCATCCGCGCCGAGTGACACTGAAATCCCGCGCTCGAGCATGTTCGCGATCGGAGCGATCCCGGATCCAAGTTTCAGGTTCGAAGATGGACAGTGCGCGACGTTTGTTCGTGTGCGGCTTAGTGTCTCTAATTCTTCGTCATTCACGTGGACGCAATGGGCAAGCATGACGTGCGAACCAGAGACGCCGATCGAATCCAGATACGCAACATTGCGCATGCCGGTTTCTTGCTCAACCATTTCGCACTCACTTTTGTTTTCCGAAGCGTGTGTGTGAATCATGATGCCGCGCTCCCCCGCCAGGTCTGCGACTTCTGCAAGCAGCTCGCGCGTGCAACTAACGGCAAACCTCGGAGCAAAACAACATCGTATGCGTCCATCGGCTTTGCCGTGCCATTCGTTGATTAGCGCGACTGATTTATCGATTGACGCGCGAGTCTCCTCATGCAGTTCCGCCGGCAAATCGCCGCCTTTGTCCATCATGCATTTGCCAACCGTGGCGCGAAATCCGGTTTCCTCGACAACGCGCAGAACTTCTTCCGTGTGCCGCACGGTTTCCATCGTCAGCGCGCACGTCGTGCCGCCTTTGATCAATTCAGCAATTCCCAAACGTGCCGACGCGCGAATCGACTCCGGCGTGTGCGCTGCTTCCATCGGCCAGATGCACTTCTTCAGCCAATCGATCAAAGACAGATCGTCAGCCGCGCCGCGAAACGAAGTCTGGCAAAGATGAATGTGCGTCTGGACAAATCCCGGCAGGACGGCGCATCCGGACGCATCGAATGTTTCGTCGGCTTCTGCGTCGATTGTTTCCGCAACCTCAACGATGCGCCCATCGCGAATCAACAGATCGCCGCGCACGATAGAGTTTTCGTCATCCATCGTCACAATCGCACCGTTTTTGATGAGAATTGATTTCAACATGAATAAATTAGGCCGCGCGAATTATGTGAGGATTAATGAAGGTCTGTAAAGCCAAATACCCTAAGGAATCAGAGCAGCCGAAACTGTCTCAAGGTCAGGAAGGGTGGCTCGCCCCCGCCCTCTTATCAAATTTCAAGCGCACAACCCGATCTCCTTAACAGCTCGGGACAATTTCTCTGCATCATCTTGCCACCACCAATCGTGATCGACAGCTAACGAGGTCTCACCTTGTGAGTAAAAGGAACGAAAACTCGACCAAGCATAGTCCTTAGCTGACTTTACCAGACTGGCCTTTACTGGATTGGCATGAATGTAATTAATCTTTTGCCAAATCATCCAGCCGCTCCACAAAGGAATAGCTTTGAAACTCTGTTGCCAAACCTTGTAACCATCCGTATCGGCGTGAAATCGAAAACGCCTTGAGGTCTTAACAATGCGCTTTGCTGAAAAGCTCTTTAGCGCGCCTATAAATTCCTTAATTCTTCCGTCACGCGGATTGGTAATCAGGTGGAAATGATCGGGCATCAAGACATAGGCGATTAACTTACTCGGCCACTTCTGGTTGAGATCACGAAGCTCTTCAAGGAATGAGGTGCAGCACGAAGCGTCGGTGAAGATTCGCGCTCGATCTAAAGTATTCCCGGTGACAAAATGCAACGCGCCGGGAAGGTTTGTGTTGGACCACTTCTTGGCCACGCGATGAGCGGGGGCGAGTCCACCTTCCTTACCCTGAGGTTATTATCTCGAGCTTTTTGAGCCGACAGGCTACTTCTTCTCCGCCCCTGCCGCGGCAGCCTTCTTATCTGTCGCTTCGGCAGCTTCTTCCCGCACGGGCATACCCAGCGCGCGCTTTACATCGTTTTCGATTTTGCGCAACAGCTCGGGATGATCTTTCAAAGTTTGCTTGGCATTCTCGCGGCCCTGGCCCAGGCGTTCACCTTTGTAAGAAAACCACGCGCCGCTTTTTTCAATCACGCGATTATTACTCGCGAGATCGAGCACGTCGCCTTCGCGCGAAATGCCTTCGCCGTACATGATGTCGAACTCGCATTCGCGGAATGGCGGCGCAACTTTATTCTTAGCGACTTTGACTTTCGTGCGATTGCCGACGACGCGATCGGCGTCCTTAATCGCGCCGATGCGACGGATGTCGAGGCGCAAGCTGGAATAAAACTTCAGTGCGCGGCCGCCGGTGGTCGTCTCGGGATTGCCGAACATCACACCGATTTTTTCGCGAATTTGGTTGATGAAGATGAAGCAGGTGTTGGACTGGGCCACGATCGCCGTCAGCTTGCGCAGCGCCTGGGACATCAGGCGCGCTTGCAAGCCGGGCAGCGAATCGCCCATCTCGCCATCAAGTTCTGCGCGTGGCACCAGTGCCGCAACTGAGTCAACGACGATTACATCGACGCCATTCGATCTAACAAGCGCTTCAGCAATTTCCAAAGCCTGCTCGCCGGAATCCGGTTGAGAGATCAGCATGTCATCGACATTCACGCCGAGTTTCGCGGCATATTGAGCGTCCATGGCGTGTTCAGCATCGATGTACGCGGCGACGCCGCCGGCCTGTTGAGCCTGGGCAACGATGTGCATTGCGAGCGTGGATTTGCCGGAACTCTCCGGGCCATAAATTTCGATGATACGGCCACGCGGCACGCCGCCGACGCCGATCGCCGCGTCCAGCGACAGCGAAGTTGTCGATATTGCCGGCACATCGGAAACGTCACGCTCGCCTAGGCGCATGATCGATCCTTTGCCAAAACGCTTTTCAATGTTGAGCAGCGCGGCTTCGATGGCGCGACTGCGATCTGCAATTCGGTCTTCAGGCATGATGGGCATCTCTTTCTTCTGCTCCTCTTCCGGATTTCAAGTTGTGCTTCAGTCCCTACCACGGCTCAATGATCCGGTCGCTATCGCTCCCGGTTCTGACACTGCGGCCGAGGATAACACAACTCACGCGAGAATGGAACAGGGTTTCATGTGTGCAACACACAAAATCTTCGGAGGGTTGAGGACTCGCGACTGCGCGTCTCGGCAGCCCTCTCTGCGCTATCCCGAATTTGTCAGGAGTGAGAGCGCGCGTCGAATTATCAAGGCTTCAAAAACGGGCGTCAGCATACTCCAGTCAGGCCGTTTCGTCGAGCTAACTATCGGCCATCAGCGATGCCGCAAACTGGCCAACTTTCTCAACCACAGCCTGGTCAGCACTTTTTTCAATCACCTCAACAATCGCGGATCCGACCACCGCCGCGTCCGCATAACGCCAAACATCGCGCACATGTTCGGGTTTCGAAACGCCAAAGCCAACCGCGACCGGCAAATCTGAAACCAACCGCACGCGCTTCACTAGTTTCTCCGCCTCAGCGCTGACTTCCTCTCGGGCGCCAGTTACGCCTGCGCGCGACACGGCATAGATGAAACCGCTGGCTCGTTCGGCGATCATCCGGAGACGCTCATCAGTCGAAGTTGGGGCGACGAGAAAAATCAGATCGATCTCGTGTGCGCGCAGCATGGCTGAGAAGCGGCCGGCTTCTTCCGGCGCGAGATCGGTTACGAGAATGCCATCAACTTCCGCGTGTTCAGCCTCGCGCACGAGTTTGTCCAGCCCAAACTGCAAAAGCGGATTGAAATAGCTGAAAAGAACGATGGGAACGTTCGTCTGTTTGCGAACGCTCCGAACTACGTCAAAGATCTCTGGCAGACCAAAGCCGTGACGCAGCGCCCGCTCGGAGGCGCGTTGAATCACGGGCCCATCGGCCATCGGATCGCTGAACGGCACACCCAGTTCAATCACGGTTGCACCAACACACGCCAACTCAACAATCAAATCGTGTGTTGTTTGGAGATTGGGATCGCCGGCAGTGATGAAAGTGATGAAACCTTTGCGGCCCTCGCGTTTGAGTTTCTGAAATGTTTTGGGAATTCGAGACAAGCATTTACCACAGAGGGCACAGAGAAGAATCCATCAATCTACTTTTCTCTCTTCCTCTGTGTCCTCTGTGGTTAGTTTTGAACGCACGGCATCGACATCCTTGTCGCCGCGGCCCGACAAATTGATGACTATGACTTGATCGCGGCTCATCTCGCGCGCGACTTTCACCGCATACGCGACGGCATGCGCAGATTCAAGTGCGGGAATGATTCCCTCAAGTTTCGAAAGCATTCGAAACGCTTCGAGCGCTTCATCATCAGAGACTGAAGTGTATTCGACGCGTCCCTGGTCGTGAAGAAACGCGTGCTCGGGTCCAATCGATGGATAATCGAGCCCGGCAGAAATCGAATGCGTCGTCGCAATCTGTCCACGTTCATCCTGCAAGACGTAGCTCATCGTACCCTGCAACACGCCCGGTCGACCGCCGCCGTTCGAGTTGAACCGCGCCGCATGCTCGCCCAATTCGCGTCCGCGTCCTCCGGCTTCCACACCGATCATCTGCACTGATTCATCACCCAGGAACGGATGAAACATGCCGATTGAATTCGATCCACCGCCGACACAGGCAATCAGGCAGTCAGGCAGGCGATTTTCCTTTTCAAGAATTTGCGCGCGTGTCTCACGTCCAATCACGCTTTGAAAATCGCGCACCATCAAAGGATACGGATGCGGACCGAGCGCACTGCCGAGCAGATAGTAACTGTCGGCGACGTTCGTCACCCAGTCGCGCAGCGCTTCATTGATTGCATCCTTCAAAGTGCGCGAGCCGGCATCGACCTCGCGAACTTCGGCTCCGAGTAGCTGCATCCGAAAAACGTTCAGTGCCTGCCGCTTCATGTCTTCGGTACCCATGTAAACCACGCATTGCAGCGCGAACAGGGCGCACACGGTCGCCGTCGCCACGCCGTGTTGGCCCGCTCCAGTCTCGGCGATGATGCGCTGCTTCTTCATGCGCCGTGCCAACAAAATCTGTCCCAGCGTGTTGTTAATTTTGTGCGCGCCGGTGTGGAGCAGGTCTTCGCGCTTTAGATAAATGCGCGCGCCACCGCAGCGTTCAGTCAAACGACTCGCGAAGAATAGAGGCGTCGGACGCCCCGCGTAATCGCGCAGCAACCGATCAAGTTCACTACGAAAAGTCTCATCCGCGCGTGCTGATTCATACGCCGCAGTCAATTCCTCCAGCGGCGCCATCAAAGTCTCGGGCACAAAGCGACCGCCGTACGGACCCCAGTGGCCGAGAGAATCAGGTTGTGTGATTGGCTTCATTGGGAAATGGAATCCTCTTTGTGCCTCTGTGTTTGATCTCTGTGCCTCCGTGGTGAATTTTCGCGCCCATTACGATTTCACCACAGAGACACAAAGAGCCACAGAGCCACGGAGAGGAACCTTTACGGGCTCTTATTGATCTTATGCGTCGAACGCACGCGACCGGGTGATTGCGAGCCACGGGTGTCATCCACAACGACGCGATTTTCGCGCCGATACATGGTTAAGCGATTTCCGTCGGTTGTGCCCTGCTCGGCGTCTTCGACGTGTGCCGGGTTGCCTTTCAAGACTGCAACTTCATCGGCGGCCGTGTATTGGCACCAATCGCCGGTGCCGCGTTTGCCCGGCTGAATCAGGACCACGTCGCGCTGCGCAATCACTCTCTCCAACTCGTTGACATCTTTTTGCAGATAGACATCGGCCACGGCAGAAGTCATCCGATCGGTTCCCTGCTTGATGTCCACGTTTGTTTCGTAATGCAGCAGCCGATCGGGATCGGAATAACGCAGATACTCGGCGGTCGCGAAAACCGGCACGACATTCATCGAGTTTCCTGTCTTTTGCTTCGCCTGATACAGCGCGGTCTGCACGTGGCCGCGCGCCTCCATCCGCTTGTCTTCGCGGAAGAGTGTAATGACGTCACCACGCACAAAGTTGTCGTCTTGCCACATGCGCCCGTTGCCGGTGTAAGTCGCGACACCAGTGTCGTGATCGATCTCCGCGCGATCAGCGAGCAGATAAACCGGACTCTTCACTTTGCGAAAGGGCGCCGCGCCGTTCGTCTGTTCCTGACTGTAGTAGGTTGTCTGCACTTTGCCACGACAATAAGAAGTGTGCGTCGCATTGTTCGAATCGATCTCGCCGGCCTTCGTGCGCGCGCGCGAGTCCCAAACCGTCGGCTCACCACCGCGCAGCCGCACCGTCTCGTCCGACGCCGTGTAAGAAGCCACCGCCGCGACTCCATTGCGATCCAGCTCATTGAATTTCGCGTCGCCCGTCGCGTCAATCTTCTCTACATCCTGAGTCTCGCGCACAAACGCCGCCGACATTTTTTGCGAGTTCATGGTGCGCGTCCCGCGCTTGTCGGTTGGCTGATACGGTTCTATGACTGCTTTTGCCCCGCCTGTGGCAAGACAGTTGCGCGCGATGTTTCCCGATTCAAAAAAGTCACAGTCGAAACGCGCGGCCGTCAGCGTTTTCTTGTCCCCGTTGGCGGTCTTCTGTACCGGCTCAACGTACAACTCAGCGTTCCCGCTTGCTTCAGCCTTCTCGACGTCTTTGCCTTTCAACCGCCACGTCAACTTGATCGAGTCCGCGGTAAGCCGCTTGCTCGCGGCGCGCGGATCGTTCGCGCGCGATTTCGGCGCGGAAAGATTCACAACGGAACGACCGGCTGCTTTCATTTCTTTGATGACGCTGCGATCGCCCTGCGGCTGAAAACTAATGTCGAGCGTCGTCGCGCCCGCAAGCTGCATGTCTGAATCTGCATTCAGAGTTTGCGCGCGGATGTCGCGTGCGGCGTACGCCCGTTGCAACTGCTGATTCGCATCCAGGTAGAAATCGATATCGATCGCATGCGCTTCCGCGGCATGTCCTTCGTCCATCGAACGCAGGTAAGAGTTGCCGCGCATCTCGAGCTTCTGCAACTTCTTCTGCTCAGTCACGTGCGCCGTCAGGCTATCGCCGCTCATGATGTCCTGATCCTGTTCGGCGGTCGCGCCACCGGAAAAACTGAGGCGCATCGAGGCCTGCTCGAAAACTGCCTGCCGCGAACGAATGGTCACCGGCTTCGCGCGCGATATTTTCACGTTCGCCTCTTTGAGAGCCTCAGGAGCGACTATAATCTCGACGTCGTTGCGCAACTCAAGTCGCTTGTTCTTGTCATCGACCAACGCGCCGGTGGCCTTTCCGGAAATGTTCTCCCGCTCGAATGTAACAGCGGAAGATGTCTCAGCCACTTCTTTGTCCTGGTGGTAAACCAACGCATCGGTCTTTACCCTCAGCGCTTCATGCGTCTCGATTTGCACGTTCCCGTTGAATTGCAGCAAGCCATTTTTCTGATCGTAAAGTGATCGGTCGGCGACGATCTGATCCGGCTTGTCGCCGGCGGGCGGAAAAACCTGAAGGTTCACCTGCTCGAGCTCGTGATGCCCGTCGGCGTAAGTGACATCGCGTGCGGCACGCAGCCAAAGGTAAAGCCGGTTCTCTTTCGTGATGCGTTGCTCGTAGCCATTGATGACGCCGGTGACTTCTTTTGAAAGTGCGGGCGATTCCGACCTGAGGCGAAACGGCTGATGGTTGCGCATCTTGTAATAAGACACGCCGACGAAAATCGTTCCCGCAATCAAGAGAAACAGCGCCAACGCGCGCGCGATCGCCGGCACGCGAGCGCGCAGGTCCACGGCGCTAATTCGTCTTTTGCGAGTCACCACTTGCATAACTTAGTGAATCGTAAATCGTGAATAGTAAATAGAGAGATCAAAACCGCGCAGCTATTTACGATTTACCATTTACGATTTACTAGTTTTCATGTCACGCACATTCAACTGCAATCTGATATCGCCCATCCACGTTTGCGCTTCAAGCTCATATGCGAGATCGATGCGCTGATTCGGCTGAGGCTTGACGTCCGTTTCTTCCAAAGCTCGCCACCAAATAGCCTCAAGCGGCCGATTGTTTTCGCCGGCGACGCGAAACTTTAGATGCTGCTCCTTGATTATCTGCGGCTCGCCCAGCAGGCGAAGATTTCGTGTCGCGAACACTGGACGCGGATTGCCCGCACCGAATGGCTCAAGCAAACGCAAATCCTGCGAGAGTTGAAAGCTCAAATCAGGCGCGGCGACTTCCGCATCAATCGATATCGCCGGCGTCAAGTCATCTTCAGTCAAACACGCGGCCGCATGTTCATTCAAGCGCCGCCGGAATTCCGGCACACATTCGCGACGAATTGAAAGTCCGGCGGCGTGCGAGTGCCCACCAAATTTGTCGAGCAGATCGCGACACGCCGTCAGCCCATTGAACAGATGATAGGCTTCGATACTGCGCGCCGAGCCGTGGCCGATATCGCCTTCGAACGAGATCACAACGCAGGGACGATTCAGCCGCTCGGCAATCTTAGACGCGGCCAGGCCGATCACACCGCGATGCCACCCGTCGCCGGCAATCACCGCCGCATGCGTCTGCTTCGCCTGATCGGCGCCCGTTTCAAATTCCTCAATCGCGCGGTTAAAAATCTCGCGTTGCATTTCCATCCGCTCGCGATTGCGTGTGTCGAGATGCTCAGCCAGGCGCCGCGCTTCCTCACTGTCCTTCGCATTGAACAATTCGACGACGGCGCTCGCCGCATCCATGCGGCCGGCGGCATTGATTCGCGGGCCAATGCGAAACCCGAGATCGTACGCGCTCATTTCAGCGCCGTCACCACAGCCGGCGATGTCGATCAACGCTCGCAAACCGTAATTCACTGCGCGCGGCAAATCAGACAAACCAAGCGCGACGATGGCACGGTTTTCTCCAACAAGCTTCGCCACGTCGGCCACGGTGCCGATCGCCACCATTTTAAGAAATCCGGGAACGATTGCTTCGCGGCCGCGCGCGCGAAACAGCGCGTGCACCAGTTTGAACGCGACGCCGACGCCGGCGAGGTTCTTATCGGGATAATTGCAACCGTGCTGATTCGGATTGAGGACAGCGAACGCCGGCGGCGCGCCTTCGTCCTCATCAGGCAAGTGGTGATCGGTGATGATGACATCAAGGCCGTTTTCGCGCGCCCACACAAGCGGCTCATGCGCGCGAATGCCGCAATCAACGCTGACGACAAGTTTGTAGCCTTCGCTTGCAGCCTTCTCCAGCGCCTCTTGGCGAATGCCGTACCCTTCGGTAAATCGATGCGGCACGTGGTATCCCGCGGTCGCTCCCAACATTCGCAGCGCGCGCAAAAGCACCGCTGTCCCCGTCGTGCCGTCCACGTCATAGTCGCCATAAATCAGAATCGGTTGTTCATGATCGATCGCGTAAAGAAGGCGCTCGACAGCTTCCGTCATTCCCTTCATGAGGAGAGGATCGTGCAGATGTTGAAGCGATGGGTTGAGAAAAGTCTCCGCAGCTTTTGGGTCGCGGTAACCGCGAGTGGTCAACATGCCGGCGACGATCGGCGAGACTCCCAGCACCTTCGCCAGTTCGTCCGCCCCGGCGTGATCAACCTGGCGGACTATCCATTTCCTGGGCCGTTTTTGAAAGGCAGGCGCGGGGGTCATGACAGCGGGAGTTTACTTGTTGTTGCGGTGAAGAGCTAATGATTTGGAGTGCGCCGGCTTGACGGCGCTTTGTTTCTTTTCTACCGAGGGTGAAAGCGGCGTCAAGCCGCCGCACTCCAAATGTCACAACGCGCTCAACTTGCCCATGAACAGTGCAATCAGGATCGCGCCCCCGACGAACAAGCGATATCCGATGAAAATTCCCGTCGAGTGAGTACGCAAGTAACGCAGCAGAAACCAAATCGAAATGTAACCGATGATGCCGCTCACTACTGTGCCGACCGCGAGGTTGACGAAACTGCCTTGTGGCAACTTGTGAAGGGCCTCGACCAGTTCCAAAAGGCCGCTCGCCGCAATAGCGGGAATCGAAAGCAGGAACGAAAATCGCGCGGCCGTTTCGCGCGTCTGCCCCGCGAACAATCCCGCCATGATCGTCGAACCTGAGCGACTTGATCCGGGAATCAGCGCCAGGCACTGCGCGAAACCAACAGCGAGCGCATCGCCAACGCCAAGTTCCTGCATTCTATTTCGCTTCTTACCAACCAGTTCGGCGACCGTCAGAAAGACTGCAACGACGACCATCATTGTGGCGATCACCAGAAGGTTTTTCGTAAAGGCGCCTTCAATTTGTTTCTTGAACAGAAGTCCAACAACGACCACCGGAATCGTGCCGATGATGATCAGCCATCCGAGCCAGGCTTCGGGCGACAGTCGCGCGTGTTCGTTTTCGCGATTGAATTGATCGCGGCGTCCGTCTTTCAGGATCACCAGGTGATCGTGAATGAAGGCGCGCGTGATGTTCCAAATATCGCGAGCAAAATAGATCACCACCGCCAACAGTGTGCCGAGTTGAATTACCGCGATCGAGGCGGTCGCCTGCTCCGGTGTCAGCCGCAAATTCATCGCGCGAATCGCCAGCACCAGATGCGCCGTCGAGCTGATGGGAATGAATTCAGTTAGACCCTGGACAATGCCGAGCAGGATAGCCTGAAGAAGAGACATTTGCGATTTTGGACTCTAGATTTTGCGATGCTTGATTTGAACAGCCAGACCTTCAGAGCGAGCGCGCAGTATCGCCTGAGCAACTGCAAATCGCAAATCAAAAATGAAGAATGCGGTTTTATTCGCGGAAGGAATTGCGGCTGGCGATCCAATCGTACATCGCGTTCGGCATGAACATCCCTGCCCGGACGATGGTCGCTAGCTGCCAGGGGAACGCAAAAGACTTTTTGCGCCGCTCAATAGCCTTCACAATCTTCTTCACGGCCGGCTCGAGTTCCTGAAGCCAGGGCAACTTTGCCTGGCGACCGGCGGTGAGCGGCGTCTTGATGAATCCCGGATGAACAATCGTGACGTCGATGCCCCGCGGGTTCAGATCGAGACGCAAACTTTCGAACATTGCCGACACGGCGGCTTTGCTGGCGCAGTAGGCGGCGGATTTCGGTAAACCGCGATATGCAGCCAAACTGGATATTACGACGAGATGCCCGCTGCCGCGCTTAACCATCTCAGGCACAACCGCCGCGACGCTGTTGGCCACGCCAATCACGTTGACGTTGATTACGTTCGCGACTTTCGCGGCGTCCAACTCGGCGGCATCGTTGGTCGCCCCGATACCAGCATTCGCAATCAAAACATCGATACGACCGAACTCTGCCTGCAAACGATCGGCGGCCGCCCGCATTGACTGCGCGTCCTGAACGTCTGCCGGTAGCGCAACGACGCGGACGGCCTGACTGTCGCCGCCGTTCGCATTGGTCTGCGCGCGAATGTCCTCAACGATTTCATCCAGAACCTCTTTGCGTCGTGCGACGAGACCGAGATTCGCGCCGCGCCGTGCTAACTCAAGCGCTAGCCCGCGCCCGATCCCGGATGATGCGCCGGTGATGAGGACAACCTGATTCGCCCAATTCATATTCAAGTTTCAAGTTTCGAGTTTCAAGTCTCAAGTTGCTGCTTTCTTGAATTTGGTTCCTTTGATTCCGGATTTTCTGAGGTAAGTCATCAGGCCTCCTATCATTCGCCCGATCTCTGTCGCGTTCTGTACAAGCCGATCACAGACCGCTTTCGACAGGTAGTCCTGATCTAGTGCAACGTAGAGTTGAGATCTAACCTCACCAGCGGATCCTTTGGCTGTCGAGAGAAATTGATTGAACTCGCCCGTTCCGCTGCGTTCGAATCCTTCGGCGATATTGGACATGATCGAGACGGCTGCTCGTCGTATTTGATTTCTAAGATCATAGTCTCTCCCAAAAGGACCGGCTGAAGTGACCTTGTACAATTCTTTCGTGAGTTGTCTCGCTCTTTGCCAGGCACTGATTTCTTCGAAGGTTGTGAAAGTAGCCATCGCTCACCTCTGATGAGAAGGATGATAAAGCCGAGGATTCGTGAACTTGAAACCTGAAACTTGAAACTACACCTGCTGGATGACTGGAACGATGACGGGCTTGGCTCCCGTCTCTTTCTGAATGAACCGCTTCAACTCGACCCGCACGTGCTCCTTCAACAGGGACTCATCTTCGAATGTTTGTCGCGACGCGCCGGCAACCGCAGCCGAAACGACCCGTTGCGCGCCCTTCATCATCCCATTCGCTGACTCGAAGCCCCGCACTCCTTGCGCGACGATCTGGGGCGGCGCCTGCAACTCACCTGTCCGGCGATCGATTGTCAGTACCAGCGTAATCATCCCTTCGTAGGCCAACTTCTTCCGCTCGCGCACCGTCTCGTATTCAATTTCTTCGAAACCGGATTCATCGATGAACGTGCGTTTGATCTCGCGCTTGTCAACGATTGCCGCGCGCTCGCCGTCAAGTTCCAGCACGTCGCCGTTTTCGATCAGCACGATATTTTCTTCCGCGTAGCCGAGGTGGTTCTTCACGAACTCTTTGTGCCGAAACAGCATGCGGTACTCGCCGTGAATCGGCACCACGAACTTTGGCCGCACGGCTTCAGTCATGATGCGAATGTCTTCCTGCGAAGCATGACCGCTCACGTGAATCAGCCGACGCTTCTCTTCGATGATGTTCGCGCCGCGTTTGTAGATGTGGCCGATCAATTTCGAGATCGCGCGTTCGTTTCCGGGAATGATGCGAGCCGACAGCACGACGGTATCGCCTTCTTCGATCGTGAGGCCTTTGTAGATCTGCGTCGCCATCTGATAGAGCGCGGCGCGTGGTTCAGCCTGCGAGCCGGTAACCAGGAAAACGACTTCGTTATCCGCAAGCAGTTTCGTATCGTTGATACTGACCAGCATTCCATCATGAATATCCAGGTACCCGAGCCGCTCGGCGATGTCAACGTTCTTCTGCATCGAACGGCCGAGCACGCAGACCTTTCGACCGAATTGCTGCGCGACATCGAAAACGATTTGCAGGCGATGGATCGAAGAGGCAAACGCAGCGACGATGATGCGCCCTTGCGCTTCCGCGAAAATCTCTTCAAAGGCCGGAATTACGGCACGTTCCGACGGTGTGCGACCGGGAACAGTTGCGTTCGTCGAATCGGAAAGCAACGCCAGCACGCCTTCCTGGCCGTACCGTCGAAGCGTTCTTAAATCTATCGCCTCGCCGATGACCGGCGTCTCGTCAACCTTGTAATCGCCCGTGTGAACGATTGTGCCGACCGGCGTCTTGATCGCCAGATGAAAACAATCAACCAGGCTGTGCGACGCGCGAATGAATTCGATGGTGAACGATCCAATCGTGACTACATCGCGCGGCTCGACGCGATGCAGCAGCACATCGTTCAAAAGTCCATGTTCGTCCAGCTTGCTTTCCGCTAATCCCAGCGTGAAGTGCGACGCGTAAACCGGCACATTGATCTTCTTCAGGAGGTAAGGCAGCGCGCCCAGATGATCTTCGTGACCGTGTGTGAGAATGATCGCGGTGATCTCGTTGCGATACTGTTCGAGAATTTCAAAATCGGGAATGCAAACATCGACGCCGTAGACGCTCTCTTCGGGAAAGCCCATGCCCGCATCAAGGATGAGCATCTCGTCGCCGTAACGCATCAGCGTACAGTTCATCCCGAACTCGCCGATACCGCCGAGGGGAATTATTTCGAGGACGTTAGACACTTGTGATGGTTAGCTCGACTCTCTGGACGGGGCGAAGTGAGTATAGCATGATGTGATTGCGCAACGGCCGCCTTGAGAACCATGAAATCACGTGTGGCTTCAATTCTCTTCTTAATCGCTTGTGCGATCAGTACGTTGGGGCAGTATCCCGAATTCAACGAACCATGGAAAAATCCCAGTGTCGCACTGGCCATCGACCCGTTCGAAGGCAACACGATCGATTGGGAGAAGCTCGCGACGGACAAGCGCGTGGTGGCCATCATTCATCGCGCGACCATCGGCGACCGAGTCGATAAGAAGTATGCAGAACGAAAGATTGAAGCGAAGAAGCGCGGCTACAAATGGGGCGCTTATCATTACGGCAAGCCAGGCGATCCGATCAAGCAGGCAGACTTCTTTTTGGAAACAGTCAAACCGGAAGCCGACGATTTGATCGCGCTGGATCTCGAAAGCACGGATTTCGCGAAGCACATGAGTTTCGATGAAGCGCGTGTCTTCATCAATCGCATCAAAGAAAAGACCGGGCGCTACCCGACGGTCTATGGAAACAACCTCGTTGTGAAAGCTATCGCCGAACAATTCGGCGCCGACGCTGTGCTGGCGAAGACACCGCTCTGGTACGCGCGTTTCAAATCCACGGTTAACGATTTTCCGAAAGGGACGTGGAACAGCTATACACTTTGGCAATTCTCGAGCGAGATCAACTGCACGGCGGATAATCGAACCGTCTGTCTCTACACTGTCCCCGGGACTGAATACGACATGGATATCGACGTCTTCAACGGCACGATTGAAGAGTTGAAACAAAGGTGGCCGTTCGATAATTGATTCCTCAGAACCCGCGATAATCTCTGGACCCAACTGCCCGGATGTCTGGTTGAAAATGTTGACTGGGCGGCCGAACAGGAATATTGTCTGCCCCAGTTCCCAGTCCCGCAAATTGAACTCTTTGAAATTGCCCTGAGGAGGATCAAATGAAGAAGGTTTTCCGAAACGCAGCTTTTCTCACGCTCTTGGCCGCAAGTATTCTGGCGACGCCACTGACAATCAGCTCGTCACCGCCGCCGCAAGATTTCCCAGATCCAGCTTGTGTCAGCACTTGCACGCAGTTGTTGTACGAGTGTATTGCCTCCGGCCAGAAAAACAACGACCATGCCTGCATCTCTGTTTACCGGCATTGCATTGCACAATGCGGCAAACATTAAGCTGATCGAAAAAACACGAAGTCATTTGCTGGAGTACTTTGGAAGTCTTCACTGCACCGGCGGGGCGGGCCGTGTTTCTCTGGACTGTTTCGACGATCAGCGGCATACTCCGCGCGCTTGGGTTTTCTGAAAACCTCTCCACGAAAGGACTCCGGCCATGGCTATTGATCCGGGACTCGCAAACGACAGTTGCATCTTCATTGAAGCTGTTTCAGGCGACGGCGGAACGCATAACGCAAACTCCATCTGGTGGCTGAGCCCTGACATTAATCTGGTCGGCCCCGTCTCAGGTCCTGACAGCGCCGACGCAGGTCAGATAAATCCGGTAACGGTCAGTTTTCACCGGAAGCCCGCATCAAGCAATTGCGTTTTTCCTGGCGACGAAAGTCTCACCGTCGAACTCTGGGTAGCCAACCCGTCATTGGTGATTTCGCCGCGCGTTCACTTAAGCGCGACGAGGGTCGGCTTCATTGGTGCGTTGTTACCGGCCGAGGGCGACAGTGGCACGCAGCAGATTGATTGGGACGTGCCCGCGAATGCCTCGCCCGGTGATCCGCAAAGCGCCGGCCACAAGTGTTTGGTTGCGCGTGCTTATCCGAGCAGCGGCGCACCGGCCACTAATAACTTTTTCCTTCCTGGCGACCAGCATGTGGCGCAACACAATCTCTGCATCGTGCGCGCGACGACGAAGGTGCTGACTTTTACGGCCAACACGGCGAATCCGCAGGCGCCACATCCGCCGACGATCAATCCAACCCCAAACGCGAAGTTGCGCGCCGTACAGGATGTGCGCCCAAATGCTTTCGTTCGGAACACGATTACCAGCCGGTTGGCGTCTTTCGCCGGATTTCAGCAGCTTAGAACGAAAACTTTGCCCGGCGGTTTCAAATTCGATCTTACGAATTTGCATGCTTCAGGCATCGTGGATCATTCGCATCCAACGATCATTTCGCCGTTCCCACCTCACATACTTCCCAGTTTTGAAGCGAAAGTCTTTCTGGATCCTCGTCACGTGACTCCAATCACGTTCCTGGCAGATCTTACCGGCGTGACAAGAGGCGAAGCCTGCATATTTCATCTGATTCAGACGAGCCTCACAGATGTGGTCGAGGGGGGACTGACACTGGTCGCGTTGAAGGACTAGCGCTCCAATGCCTGACCTGCTGGTGAATCTATTAAACTTGCGGCCGCTTGAGCCGCTGCTGGGTGAAGCAGGCGCAACGGGCGTCACTGTTCGCCGCGCCCAACCGTTCGAAATCACGCCGGTGCGCGAATTCATCAAGTCGAATTTTTCCATTGCCTGGGCTGATGAAATCTCCGTCGGTTTCGCAAACAAACCTGTGACGGTTTTCATCGCGACTCGCAATGGTCGAGTGGTTGGGTTTGCCGGATATGAATGCACGCGTAAGGCCTTCTTCGGTCCAACCGGCGTCGCTGAAAGCGAGCGAGGACGAGGCATTGGCAAAGCTTTGCTGATTGCAGCGCTGTGGGGATTGCGGGAGCTTGGTTATGTTTACGGAATCATTGGCGCCGCGGGTCCGGTTGATTTTTATCAGGAAGCAGTCGGTGCGATTGAGATTCCCGACAGTCAGCCGGGGATTTATACGGATTTATTGAGATAGGTTTCTGTGTGGCCAAAGAATAACCCTTCCGTCAGCGAACTCGCGCGCGTAGTTAGCGCCGGCAAG
>DASXTE010000027.1:0-11652 GCA_036505595.1 Pyrinomonadaceae bacterium | reverse complement strand
CGAGCGCTGTTGAATCAGTGAATGAGCGTTCGCAACTAAGTTCGAAGTTTGCGTGTTACAATTTCGGAGTCTTTTATCAACATATTTACAGGGGGAAAACATGGCAGACGTTTCTATTCGTCCGAAACCAAACGGACCTTATCTGATCGAAGGAGCCGTTGATGTTTACGATACGGCCGGCAACAAGATCCCAACCGACGACCGTCCGCGCATTGCACTGTGCCGCTGCGGCGCGTCATCAAACAAGCCTTTCTGCGACGGCACGCATAGCCGGATCGGATTCCAAGCCGCGGAAACAATAAATCCGGAGAGCGCTGAACCGCAGACGTAATCCTTTCTTCGCTCCCTCTCCCTGTGGGAGAGGGCTGGGGTGAGGGACGAAGTTACGACGCGCTAAACCCCTCACCCTGACCCTCTCCCAGGGGGAGAGGGAAATCATTGCGTGAGAATTCCAAAATCCTCTTTACTTCTTATCTTTCTTCTCGCGCTGTCGCTCGTCACGATGTCAGGACGATCGGCAGCGCGAGGTGTTTGGCCGCCGGCATCGAACGCGAAGACAATTCGCGTGATGACTTACAACATTCATGTCGGCGTCGGCATGGACAAGAAACTCGATCTGCAGCGCATCGCAGGCGTTATCAATCGGCAGCATCCCGATCTCGTCGGTTTGCAGGAAGTCGATCGCGGCGTTGAGCGCACCCAGCGGATTGATGAAATCGCAGAACTTGCAAAGCTAACGAAGATGGATTACGCGTTCGCTTTTAATTTGAAGTATCAAGGCGGGCAGTATGGCGTTGCGATTCTTTCGAGGCTTCCCATCATGGCGACCGACCATCGCCTTTACCAGAACACGCGCGAAGCCGAACGGCGCGGCTTCATTCGCGCCGAAGTCAGAATCGATGGGCGGATCGTCAACTTCGTGACCACGCACTTGGATTATCAATACGAAGACGGCCGAGTGTTCGAAGCGCAACAGCTACTTCGCGCCATGGCAGACGTGAAAGGCCCGCTGATCGTCGTTGGCGATTTCAATGATGTTCCGACAGGCGGCGCTTATAAGTTAGTAACCGATCAGTTTGAGGACGCCTGGACTGCGAACCGCGCCGCAGATCAAGGGTTCAGCTATCCCGCGGACAAACCCACGAAGCGCATTGATTACATTTTCACGCGCCGAACTGATGGGATAATTACAAAGCGCACTTGGATCGTGAATACGCTGGCTTCGGATCATGTGCCGGTGGTAGCTGATCTGGAAATTGGAAAGAATTAGTGGCTTTCTTCATTACCTATCCACACCCAACAACCACTAATCCCCATCTCAATTCCTCTGTGTCTCAGTGAATTCTCTGTGCCTCTGTGGTGAATCTCTTTCGCTGATATTTCAATCACAGAGACACCGAGCAAGCATAGAGACACGGAGTGACACTATCAAAAGCTCAGGCTTGAATTTGTTCCGCTGTCGTAAACGGCCACTCACCGCGCATGCGTGCGCGAATAAAGTAAATAACGAGGCCAACGATGACGAGCACCGCGGCGTAGCGTATCTCTTTCAAGAAGTTCTTGCGCGAGATGAGGACGTAGACAAAGCCAAACAGCGCGACGAGTGCCGGCAAAGGATAAAGCCACATCCGAAAAGGGCGCGGTAAATCGGGCCGGCGCATGCGCAGCACGATTACTCCTATGATCTGGGCGAGAAATTGCACCAGAATGCGAATGACGACGAGTGCTGCGATCACGTCTGCCAGCCGGAAGAAACAAAACAGCGCCGCAATCCCGCCCATCACCAGCAACGACACGTAAGGAAAGCGATGGCGTGGATGCACGGTCGCGAACACGCGGAAGTAATTGCCATCACGTGCGGCAGCATAAGGCACACGGGAATAGCCCAGCAGCAGAGAGAACACTGACGCGAACGCTGTCCACATAATCAGCGCCGTCGCGATGATGCTCGCTTTGGTCCCGTACAACCTTTCCATGAACGACGAGATCACGTAACGCTGGGCCGGCGTGTTGGCGGTGCCCGCAAACTCGCGCCAGGGAATGACGCCGAGGATCGAGATGTTCATCACGATGTAGATGATCGCGACGAACAGGATCGAGAGCAGCACCGCGCGCGGAATCGTGCGGCCTGGGTCTTTCACTTCACCGCCAAAAAAGCAGACGTTGTAATAACCCCAGTAATCGTAAACGGCGACGAGCAGCGCCGCGCCCAGCCCAGTGAAAAACTCAGGCCGCAAGGTGAAGGCGCCCGGCGGAAAATCGAATGCGAGTTTCGAATCAAAGTGCGTCACGCCGGCGAAGATCACCCAAAGGATCGTCAACATCACGCCGACCCAAAGGAATTTTGAGAGCCTTTCAATCAATGTGATCCGGCGATAAAGCAGAAACACGGCAACTGCTAGGGCGGCAATAGCGACAAGCGCAACGGGAATCGCGTTAATCTCGACGCTACCCACGATGGGAAGCGTAACTTTTGTTTCGTGACCTAGCCTGGGGAAGATGTACGTTGCGTATTGAGCCAGTCCGATGCTGCCCGAAGCAATCGAGAGCGGCGCGCTGAAAGTCAGTTGCCAGATAAAGAGAAACGACATCAGACGACCCAACTTCCGCGGACCGTAAATCTCTGCGAGATACCGATACGAACCGCCCGAACCCGGCAACGCCGCGCCGAGTTCGGCCCAGACAAGGCCATCGCAGACGACCAACAACGCGCCCAGAATCCACCCGAGCATAGCCTGTGGCCCATTCATCGCGGCGATGATCAGCGGGATGGTGATAAACGGCCCGACGCCGATCATGTCGATCATGTTCAGCGTCGTCGCGCCCCACAGGCCGACACCGCGAATCAGTTGCGGCTCGGCATCGTTAGCATCAGCGGGCGCCGGCGTTTCTGTGTCGTTAGACATTGGCAGACTGTTTACGTGAAAAAAGCGCCGTTGTCGAGTTCGTTCTTTGCTCCGTTAGGAGCGAAATATTTATAGGACCGTCCATTCGATTCACAATCCAGCTCGTTTAGGAGCGACATACATTTCGCTCCTAAAGGAGCTTCGTGTTGTAATTAACATTCTTCGAGCTATAAATATTCCGGTCCTGACGGACCTGAGACTCGGAACCGCTTTGCTATGAAAATCTTCAACAGTCGATTAGCCAGAATCCATCTTTACGTTTTCCTCGCGACGCTTGCAATCGCCTCGATCATCACCTCACCCCAAGCGCAACAACCGGCGTCATCAGCTCAACAGTCGCCGGAAGATCGTGTCGCGCTTTATCAAGCGCTGCTCGATTTGACGAATCCGTGGACTGTGATGTGCGTCGCCGCGCATCCCGATGACGAAGATGGCACGTCTTTGATCGTCATGCGTCACAAGTACGGCGCGCACACCGTCAGTCTGTTCTCGACGTTCGGCGAAGGCGGGCAGAATGCGATTGGGCCTGAGTTGTATGAAGAGCTGGGCGCGATTCGCGCGCGCGAGACGATGGCCGCCGCCGAGATTCAAGGCTCAGAGCCGCACTTTCTTGGGCTAAAAGATTTTGGATATTCGAAGACTCGCGATGAAGCCTTCAAGTTTTGGGGACACGAAGAAGCTTTGCGTCGAATGGTTCTGGAGATTCGCAAACTTCGACCGGACGTGATCATCACAAATCATTCCACGACGAGTAACGATCACGGCCATCACCAGGCAACTGCCCTGATGGTCGTCGAAGCATTCGACGCGGCCGCCGATCCCAACAAATTTCCCGAGCAGTTGAAAGACGGCGTGACGACGTGGCAGGTGCAGAGACTCTTTGTGCGGGCCCGCGGAAACCAATCCCAAAATGCCGACGCACAGATCGTGACCATCGATCCGAACGAGAATGATCCGGTCCGTGGCGTCGTCTATGCAGAAGAAGCTCTGCGCGCGTTGCAGAAACATGCGACGCAGGGCCCGTGGCCGAAAACATTCGCCGAATATGCAAACCGCTTTCGCGCCTTCAGTGGACAACAAGGCGGAACGCCGGGCCAGTTGCCGATGATTCGGTATCGACTAGAGCGTGAAGCGAAAGGTGCGACACCGCTTTCTGCTAGGGAGTCGCACAATTTTTTGGATGGATTGCGATTGCCTGAAGAATCCACGAAGCGACTCGCGCCGCCGACCATCGATGCTAGGCCACTTACTGAGCTCGTTGATCAAAGCGACCGGGTTCTTGATGCCTTAATCGACGTTCGCAAGAGCGGTCGTTTCAACAACGCGCAACCAAGTGATACCGCACGGGCGGTTCGCATGAACGACCGTTTAGATCGTGCTTTCTCCGCCATCACAGGCATGCGCGCGAAGACGAGTCCACGTGACAAGGTTGTCGTTCCTGGTCT
The DNA here is from genome assembly GCA_036505595.1 of Pyrinomonadaceae bacterium. Lineage (GTDB taxonomy): Bacteria > Acidobacteriota > Blastocatellia > Pyrinomonadales > Pyrinomonadaceae > UBA11740. The sequence goes on along the minus strand of DASXTE010000027.1, from coordinate 7,301 downwards.
GCCGACTAAGTTCACGGTCACGATCTCAAACAATGGTAACCTGTCGGCCAGTGTTTATAGCTTCACGTTTTATGCTGGTGAAAGAAATGTAAAAACACTCTATACGGGATCATCACCATTGCCACCGAGCGACTCGGGCAGCGTTACGGATGATTGGTTGATTCCCAAGCCCACCGTTCCAAGCTTGCCGCACGAAGCACATCTTTACGACGGTCGCGAGTTCGGCGACGAATTCAGCGAAGTAGTCAAAATCAATCTCAAAGGCATCCAATTCTCGGTGGTTGGTGTAACTCGTGTTGATGTGGCGCCCGAAGTTGAGGTGAAAGCGCCGCAGGTTTTCGTAACTACTACTCAATCGACAAGCCACCAGTTCACGATCGAGTTAACGAATAACACGGACAGAACCTTCAGTGGCCGCGTGATACCGAAGGTTGTTCCAGCATGTGAATCCATTGCCTGTAAGGAGGCGGCGTTTGAAGAAAGCTTGCGATTGCGGCGGCTCATCAACAAGAGTCTCGCGCTAGCGCCCGCTGAGACAAGAGTTCAAATGTCCATTCCCTTGGCGACGCTGACGAGTCGGCAACACGGATCGTCTTCTACCGATCGGTCCTACAAACTCACATTTCAAGTTGTGAGCCGATCTTCAGAAATCACTGGCGAATCAACACCAGTTGTAGTGGCTTATAGCAATGCTCAAGTTGCGCGCGGACTTCGCGTCGGCTACATCCGCGGCTTTGATTTCAGTTTGCCGAATGCGCTGAATGCGCTCGGCGTTGAATCGAAGGAGCTGAGCGTTGATGATGTGAAGACGGCGGATTTGTCGAAGTTCGCTTCAGTCATCGTTGACAATCGCGTCTATGAATCAAAGCCGGAACTGATTGCGGTGAATCAGAAGCTGCTTGATTATGCGAACGCGGGCGGCAATCTGATCGTTTTCTATCACAAGTCGGATGAATGGAATCCTGATCCACGGCGGAATCGGCCCCAGCTTGCGCCTTACAAATTAATCCTTGGCAATGAACGCATCACGGACGAGAATGCGCCGATCACTTTCATTGAGCCGGAGCATCCTTTGCTGAACACGCCAAACAAGATGGGCCCGGATGATTTCAAGGATTGGATTCAGGAGCGCGGGCTTTACTATCCGAAGGAATGGGACCCGCAGTTTCACGCGCTGCTCGAATCAAACGACCCCGGCGAGGCGCCTTTGAAAGGCGGACTGCTGGTCGCGGATTACGGGCGTGGGCATTACATCTACACCAGCATGGTTTGGTATCGGGAGTTGCGCGGAGGCGTTCCGGGCGCGTATCGAATGCTGGCGAATATGATTAGCTACGGACGCGCAAGTGAAGTAAAAAGGTAAAGGGCAAAAGTAAAAAGAGAGTCTCGGCAAAGTTGGACGTTATGGCCAAAGCTCGGAGAGCTGTCAGTGGCTTACTTTTGCCTTTTTACTTTTGCCTTTTTACTTTTGCCTTTTTACTTGGTGGTCTCCAGCTTCTCTTTCACCCTCACTAAAAAATCTTCAATCGCCGCGTTAATCCTTCGCTGCAAAGCTGAATTTAGGCGCGCTTCGCTCATCAAAGCGACTCCGGGGTGCAAATCCCATGCGCGCTTGCGCCGCAGCTCGACTTGCTGCGAGATGTCGACCTGCGTCGTGCGTTTACTGTTTGCGAACTTCAGCGAGTAACGCAGAAGGTTCTTCGTCTCATTCAGCGCCGGCGTCCATTCGATGGTGTTCGGATTCGGTGACGTGTCGCGCACTGGAAATGAAAAGCGAATGCGGCCGACCGGTGTGTCGGTAGCGATCGTCCAGCGCGCCAGGCCAGGCTCTCGGTGAATACTCTCGACTCCCCAAAGCATGTCGGCCAAATTCTGCAAATCGGCGAAGAAGTCGCGCACCTTTTCCAGCGGCGCGTTGATTTCTAGTTCCTTCTTGAATGAAGACTTGACGCGAAACATGCAAAGGCGGAGGTCAGAGATCAGATGTCAGAGATTAGAGCCGTTATGCATTGAGCGGTGTGTTGCCAGTATCCTCAAACCAACAGCGCGTACACCATCGATGGCGCGCCTTCCTCTCGTCGAGCGAATAATCCGCCGAAGCAGGAAGTCGACGTACGACTTCGCGTTGTTCATCGTCCAGCTCGGCCCACGTTCGTAAACGATCTGTTCCGCAACGCGAGCAGCGCGAATCCAAATTCATCACATCGCAACTGTACAAAGTTCTCTGACTGAAAACAAAGAGAGCGGCAAACAGCTCGCCGCTCTCGTCGTCATCGACCACGCTTAAGTTTAGATATCGTAGTACAACGCAAATTCATACGGATGCGGCCGCAGACGGATCGCGTCGACTTCCTTCTTGCGTTTGTAAGCCAGCCACGTTTCGATCACGTCCGGCGTAAACACGCCGCCTTCCAGCATGAAAGCATGATCCTTTTCCAAAGCGTCAAGCGCTTGATCGAGGGAACCGGGCATCGATTTGATCTTCTTCGCCTCTGCCGCCGGCAACTCGTATAGATCTTTTTCGATCGGCGCGGGCGGTTCGATCTTGTTCTTCACGCCATCGAGGCCGGCCATAAGCATTGCCGAGAACGCGAGGTAAGGATTGCAGCTCGGATCCGGCGTGCGGAACTCGAGCCGGCGCGCTTTCTCGCTGCTCGAATAAGTCGGAATGCGTATGCAGGCGCTGCGATTGCGCTGTGAATAGGCAAGATTAATCGGCGCTTCATAGCCCGGCACGAGCCGTCGATATGAATTCGTGGTCGGCGCGATCAAGCCACAGAGCGCGTGCGCGTGTTTCAGCAATCCGCCGATGTACCAGCGCGCGGTGTCGCTCAACAGCGCGTAACCCTTCTTGTCATAGAAGAGGTTCTTGCCTTTTTTCCAGAGGCTCTGGTGCGTATGCATGCCTGAACCGTTATCCTGAAAGATCGGCTTCGGCATCATCGTTGCCGTCTTGCCGTTGCGCCGCGCGACATTTTTGATGATGTATTTGTACATCAGAACCTGGTCGGCCATCTTCGTCAGCGTGTTGTATCGCAAATCGATCTCGGCCTGGCCCGCAGTACCGACTTCGTGGTGATGAATCTCGACGACGATGCCGCATTTCTCCAGAGTGCGCACCATCTCTGAGCGAATGTCCTGCTGATGATCCATCGGCGGCACCGGGAAGTAACCTTCTTTGTATCTCGGCTTGTAACCGAGATTCGGTTTGCTGCCGTCGCCGGAATTCCAGAAGCCTTCTTCCGAATCGATGTAGTAGTAGCCGCTGTTGTAAGTCTGATCGAAGCGAATGTTGTCGAAGATGTAGAACTCGATCTCAGGTCCCCAGTAGCTCGTATCGGCAATGCCCGATTTCGACAGATACGTTTCCGCTTTGCGAGCGACGTATCGCGGGTCGCGCGTGTACGGCTCGCGCGTCAGCGGATCGCTGACGTTGCATGTTAGGCTCAACGTCGGAATTTTTGTGAACGGATCGAGAAAGGCCGTGTCCGGATCGGGAAACAAAAGCATGTCGCTTTCATCGATTGACTGAAAGCCACGAATGCTCGAGCCGTCGAAGCCGATTCCTTCCGCAAACAAATCGAGCGTCAGCTCGTTCATGGAAATGGAAAAGTGCTGCCACAGTCCCGGCAGGTCAACAAACTTCAAATCGACAATCTCCACCTTGTTCTCTTTGGCAAACGCAAGTACATCCTTCGGCTTCATCGGTCTGGCCTCCTATTCGATTCGATTGTTAGAGATGGTTGCTGGTAGTTGGCGGACGATTTGGCGGAGTGTGCCTCGATTAGAGGCATGCAGCACCTCCATCCTCGTCAGCTCTATGGATTGATTTCGGGAGTGTCAGGTCTGCTCTCCGCCCCGAAGCTGTCTTTGACGCGAAGTAATTTTGAATTCCTGACGTGTCTGGCAAGCGCGAAAACCGCATGAACAACGCGCGACTAAAAAACGTGCATTATAACTGGAGATCGCGGTCTGTCAAGATGTTGTTATCAATTATTTTTCCGGTGTTAGGCAATGGCCGGGTTCCTGAAGCGCAATCTTTCCCTCGAATAGCAAGGTAAGGCGACGAAAACATCACAATCGCGCCCGAAAAAAGTTATAGACCGACCCCCCGTTTTCTGTTAAATTTTCCGGTCAAGGTACCAACCCCAACATATTCGGCCGGAATCGCATCCACAGCCGGTTGCCGCGCGGATTAACGCGTCAAGAGGGCACGTCAGGGAGAAACCGCTAGTTGACCACAGCTATTGAACAGACCGTCGAAACCTACGGAATCGAGAATTGGGGCGCAGGTTATTTCGACGTAAATCGCAAAGGAAATCTCATTGTCCGCCCGGCCGAGGGCGACCCGCGCGCGGCCGACCTCCGCGAGATCATCGACGACCTGGCGCGCCGCGGCGTCACCGCGCCGATTCTGCTGCGTTTTCCCCAATTGGTTGCGGCTCAGGTCCGCAAGCTGCAACGCGCCTTCAGCAAATCGATTCGCGAGTTCGACTATCAGGGCGCGCACATGTGCGTCTATCCGATGAAGGTGAACCAGCAGCGGGCCGTGGTCGAAGAGTACTTGCGCGAAGGGTCGCGGTACGACTTCGGTTTGGAAGCCGGATCGAAGGCTGAGTTGTACGCAGCTTTGGCGCTCGAACAATCGCCCGACAGCCTTTTGGTGCTCAACGGTTTCAAGGACGAAGAGTTCATTGAGATGGCCTTCGCCGGCGCGAAGGCTGGCAAGCGCGTCGTGATCGTTGTGGAGAAGTTGAGCGAACTCGATCACATCCTGCGCATCGCCGAGCGGCATGAAGGCAACGCCCCAATCATCGGCATGCGCGTGAAGCTTTATTCGAAGGGTTCGGGTCGCTGGGAAAAATCCGGCGGTGAAGCAGCAAAGTTTGGCCTGACTACGACTGAGTTATTGGAAGTTATCAATCGACTAAAAGAAGTTGGACGTATTGACATGCTGCGGCTGCTGCATTTTCACATCGGTTCACAGCTCACCGACATCAAGCGCATCAAGAATGCGATGAAAGAAGCGGCGCGCGTTTACGCGAAAGTTTACCAGATGAAAGTACCGGTCGAACTGCTCGACGTCGGCGGCGGCATGGCGGTGGATTACGACGGCTCGAAGACTGCGTTTGATTCATCGGCCAATTATAACGCGCAGGAATTTGCCAATGACGTCATTTATACAATCAAGCAGGTCTGCGACGACGAGAACGTTCCTAATCCCACGATCATTCAGGAATCCGGCCGATTTCTTTCCGCATATCACGCAATTCTGGTAACGAATGTATTGGACGAAATCGAGACGGTCGTCGAAGACATCACGCCGATTGAGATTGAAGACGACGATCCGCAGGTGGTGATCGAGCTCGGCGATCTGCGCGAGACGATTACTATCAAAAACTACCGCGAGTATTACCACGACGCGCTTGAGCATCGGGAAGAGCTGTTCACGCTTTTCAATCTCGGATTGATTTCGCTGGAAGATCGCGCAAAAGGCGAAGTGCTGTTCTGGGACGTGTGCGAGCGCGCCGATCGCTACGCGCAGCAGTCGAAGTACGTCCCCGAAGAGTTTGACGATTTGCGGCGACTGCTCTGCGCAAAGTATCTGACGAATTTTTCGGTATTCAAATCGGTTCCCGATCACTGGGCACTGGATCAACTGTTTCCGATTGTGCCGATCCAGATGCTCAACAAACCACCAACCGAATTCACCACGCTTTGCGATATCACCTGTGATTCGGATGGCGTCATCGACAAGTTCGTCGATCTGCACGACGTCAAGACGACCTTGGAATTGCACAAACTTGACCCGGGTGAGCCTTACTATCTGGCGTTCATGCTGGTCGGCGCGTACCAGGAAGTGATGGGAAATAATCACAACCTGTTCGGCACGCCAAACGAAGCACAAATTCACATCGACGAAGAAGGTTATCTGATTAAGAAAGTTATTCGCGGGACGACGGTCGGCGAAGCGGCGGGGCGCGCGCGTTACGAGCGCGGTTTGCTCCACGACGGGTTTCGCCGGCAAGTGACGCAGCGAATCAAAGATGGCGAGCTGAGCGAAGCTGAAGGCGCGGAACTCGTCAATTTTTACGAATCGCGGTTCGACGCTTACACGTACGTGACATCTAACGGTAACCGAACGCGGGGTCGCCGTCGTCATGATTATTAGATTATTCCCTCTCCCTCTGGGAGAGGGCTAGGGTAAGGGGCGCAGCTTGCGGAAGAAATAGAAAATATTTTTACGATGCGCTAGCGACCCTCTCCCCAACCCTCTCCCAAAGGGAGAGGGAGTTCGCGACGCAGTTTCGTAAAAGGAACACCGACATGGTCACACAACGCAAACCGAAACCGAGTAAATACCTAACGATTCCAACCCGGCCTGTACAAGTCGATCGCGATCGTTCCGTTGCCGGGCTGCTGGAAAAGATGGAAGGCAGCGGCTTTGGCGGGCGCCAACTCGCGGAAGCGCACCGTATCTGGCTCGACATGCTCGGCGATGCGACAACGATCACGGTCACCGCCTCGGGCGCGTTGATTCCCGCGGGGATGCGCCGCCTGCTGGCGTACGTCATCAAGAATCGCTTCGTCGATGTGCTGGTCCTTTCCGGCAACGTGATCTTTCATGACTTGCACGAGACGCTCGGCCGCCATCACTTTCAGGCGCACCCCAACATGACTGACGCCGAGTTGGAAGTGGCGCAGATCAACCGCATGTGGGACCTGCTCGCCAGCGAAGAGGAATATCACGAAGCGGAAGAGTGGGTCGGTGGGTTTGCCAGCCAGCTCGATCAATCGCGACCCTATTCGACGCGTGAGTTTTTGCATCTGCTTGGCCGTGAACTCGCGGAAATTGCCGCGGAAGATGGCGTGCTCACGGCAGCTTACAAATCGCGAGTGCCGGTTTTTTGTCCAGGCATCGCCGACAGCGGCATCGGCGTTGGCATCGCCGGCTCGCGCTTTGAAAAGAAAAACAACTTCCATTTCGATTTGATTCAAGACGTGCTCGACCTGACGCAAATTGCTTTGCGCGCGCGTGTGTCAGGCATCATCAATCTCGGCGGCGGCACTCCCAAGAGCTTCATGCGCCAGACGGAAATGGCGGCGCACATCTTTAAACAGCAGGTGCTCGGGCACAAGTACGCGATTCAAATCGCGGCTGACTCGCCGCATCCCGGCGGCCGCTCGACCGCGGTCGTGTTCGACGAGCCACAGGTCTACGGCAAACTTGGCCGCAACGCGCTGACTGCTTACGTAAATTGCGACGCGACGATCGCGCTACCAATCATCATCACCGCGCT
>DASXTE010000026.1:0-43136 GCA_036505595.1 Pyrinomonadaceae bacterium | reverse complement strand
GTCGCATCAAGGAAGCATCGCGCGACGTGCGCCGCAAAGAAGGCGAAGTTGTTTCGGTGCTTGAAGAAGTGCTGTCGTCGATTCGCGTGGTGAAAGCGTTTGCGCGCGAAGATTACGAGCAGGAGCGATTCGAAAAACAGAGCCTCGAGAGTGTCGAGCGCGCTTTGGCCGCGCGCAGTCTGAAGGCGAAGCTAGCGCCCCTAGTCGAAGTGATTGTCGCGTGCGGCACGTGTCTGGTGCTTTGGTGGGGCGCGCGTCTGGTCGTGTCGGGCGCGTTGACCTCGGGAGAGCTGCTGGTCTTTCTGCTTTACCTCGGCAAGATGTACAAGCCGATGCGCGAGCTTTCGAAGATGACTGACACGATCTCAAAGGCGGACGTTGGTTGGGAACGCATTCGCGAAGTTCTTGAGAATGAAACGCAAGTGAAAAATCTCCCCGGCGCCAAACGCGCCCCGAAATTCAAAGGCGACATCGAATTTGATCGCGTGTCTTTCGCGTACAACAAGGAGCAACCGCTGCTTGCGGATCTCAGTCTGAAAATCCAGCCCGGACAGTTAGCGGCTTTGGTTGGGCCAACTGGCGCGGGAAAGACGACGATCGTGAGTCTGCTGCCGCGATTCTACGATGTGACTTCAGGCAGCATCCGCATCGACGGCCAGGACATTCGCCGCTACAAACTGAAGTCGCTGCGCCGTCAAATCAGTTTTGTTTTGCAGGAGACGATTCTGTTTCGCGCGCCCATTTGGCAGAACATCGCGTACGGAAAACCCGAAGCCACCCGCGAAGAAATCATTCGCGCGGCGCAGCTCGCGAACGCCGAAGAGTTCATTCTGCGCATGCCGGAAGGCTATGACACGATGGTTGGCGAACGCGGCGTGACCTTGTCGGGCGGTCAGCGTCAACGCGTCACCATTGCCCGCGCCGTCATTCGCGAAGCGCCGATTCTCGTCATGGACGAACCGTCTTCGGGTCTGGATGCGGAGTCTGAGAATTTGGTCTTCGACGCGTTGTCGAATTTGATGGCTGGCAAGACTTCAATCGTGATCGCCCATCGCCTCGCCACCGTCAGCCGCGCCGACGTGATCTTCGTCATCGACGGCGGCCGCGTCGCCGAGCAGGGAACTCATCAGGAACTGCTGGCGCGCGGCGGTTTGTATTCACGTCTGTACGAGTTGCAGTTCAAGCGTGAAGACGAAGAGAGAGAAGTCGTAACGGTGTAGTGCGCCAAACCTACGTTGATTGAAAAGGGCCGCCAAATGAGGCGGCCCTTTGTAATTAGCGGCTAAACCATTTTAGTTTACCGCACCCTTCGCGACCTGCTTGCCAACTGCGTATCGCGCAATCGATTCAGTTCGTTGATTCGATTTCGCGTTGCACGGACATATGCATCCTGCGTCTGACGATCGTAGCCGGCGGCACGGAAGGCATCGCGCAATTGATCGTCTGACAACTGCGCCATCTTCGAACCGATCCAGGCCGCATCGCTTACCGGGACTTTGTTCATCGTCGTGGTCGCTTTGTGTTGCCGAATGAAATACGGCGGATAGAAGACACTGAAGAGCCCCAGTTTTTTCGGATGCAGATCGTAAGCAAACTTCACCTTGTCGCCTTCGACTTTGGTTACGTATCGCGAACGAGTGTAGTCGCGCACGTTGTTTTTTGATCGACCGGCCCCAATTCCGGCAGCGCGGCCCATCGTCGCGCCGAGGTCGGACACGGTGTAGCGGTCTTGGCCGGTGTTTTTGTCGTGCAGGACCTTATTGTTTTTCTTGAAAGTGTCCCAATTACCAACCAGCACCATCATCGTTTTCAGCCCGTTCAATTCGCGCGTGTTTTTGAACGGATTCTTGCGCCAGCTCCACTCGTCGCCGCGCTTGATGTTGTCGCGTCGCGGCTCGAAGCGCGCGCCGATGACTGAATCGCCCTGCACGTACTTCTGTCCGCGCGAGAGGTTTTTCATGCCGTCGATATGAGCGCGATTGAGATAGTAAGACTCCTCCGCGTTGTAGCCGGCCGCCCACACTAAGCGTGAAGCGGCCGTCTCAGCCTGCGCCTCGGGACCGAGCTTGACGCGCCATTTCACTCCGCGCGCGTCTTCGACCTCGAACTTCGGCATGCCGCCTTCTTTTACTTCTTTCAAGAAGCGGAACGGCGGTTTTGGCGCCAGCGCCTCTGAACCCGGCCCATAGTACAAATCACGCCGTCGCATGTTCCCGGGGTCGCGCCAAAGCACAGGCGTGCCTTTTTCCTTCTGCTTCTTTTTTTCAGCTTTGACGACCGAGAAGACCTCGACCGAGGCGATGACGATCAGCAGGCTCGCGATCAACGCGAGCACTCGATTCTTCCTCAAGGATTGCATTGAGTTCCTCAATTCAGGAGAGCGTAAACAAGCGAGTTCAGCCGGCGCGGCTGCGCGCGGGGGAAGTGTTGGCGCTGAGGAATGAGCAATTCGCGTGCGTCCAAACGACGCGTAGCGTTTCGCAAGAGAAGTGTTACATCGCTGCAAGAATCGTGCTGAGGGCAACAAAAAAGAGCCGCCGCAGTGTGCGACGGCTCTCATTTAGACTGACTCACAGAGTGAGGCTGTGGTCTTACCGGCGACCTTGGGTCGCGATCGCTGTAGCAGTTTCGGACTGCACGTGCCTCGCGTAATTCTCAACGAACGTCTTCTGGCCACCATGGCCATTTGAAGTATAGAAATCGAACTTCAGCATTTCGTTGTAAACCTGGTCGAAATTCCAGTGATAATTGTTGAATCGGTAAATCGCTCCCATCACGCCCGTGCGGTGACGGCCACCGGCGCAATGCACGTAGAACTTGCCGGTCGCCGAATCGTTGACGGTTTTCATGAACTGGGCAATCTGCGCGTCGCTCGGATCGTGCTTGTCAGGAATCGCGATGTTGACGTAACGCAGGCCGGCGGCTTCAGCGTAACCTCTCTCTTCAGGCGTGTTGTCGGTCAAGTCGATGATTGTCCGAATGCCCAACGCCTTTAGGGTCTGGAAATCCTTCTGTTTTGGCCGCGCGCCGCGGTAAAAACGTTCGTCCATCTGGCCGAAGTTACTAATCTTGATATTGGAAAAACCATTATCGGAATTCTTTTTTGCAAGAGCCGCGGTGCCGAGGGCGAGAACAATCGCTACGGTCGCACTGATTTTCTTAAAGATATTTCTGGAGTTTTTCATCTTCGTAATTCTCCGTTTCGTTCCGTTACCAGCCAAGGCTGGCGATTACGCAAGACCGGCATCAGTGCGTTTGCCGTGTGAGGGCCTTCACTTCCTTGATTTAGTCTCGCCTGTTATTTGAACCGCGTCGGGGGTTTATCGAGGACACTACTTTGATTCAAATGCAGCGCTCTAAGTTGCACAGAATTCGAGTTTTGCGACATGATTTTTCAGGCAAAAAATCGCCAAAATTGGCCGGACAATCACACATTCTGCATGTGCGCGAAATAGGTTATCCTAACAGCGTTTTTGCCCCATTTCGTTATGTCATTTTTTGATCTACTGCGCCTGTCGCTACGAAATCTTCGCGAGGCGAAACTGCGCGCGACGCTGACGTCGATGGGCGTCATCGTCGGCGTCGCCGTGATCGTCACAATGGTTTCGTTCGGCCTCGGGCTCCAGCGCAACATGCTTACGCGGTTTCGCGCGTTGGACTTGTTCAATGAAATTCGGGTGTTCGGGAAGAGCGTCTTCACGATGGCGATGACGAATGTCGATCCAAAACTGCGCCGCGACGAGACCCCCGGCGATCGGCGCGGCCCGGCGTTCAGAACCAACCAGGCGCCGACCCGAATCCTGGACGACGACGCCGTGGCTGAGATTCAGAAGATCCCCGGCGTTGCTTACGTCGAGCCGGACATCAGTTTCAACGTCTACGTTCGCTGCAATGGCCGCGTCGCGCCGCAAAGCGTCGCCGGCGCATCGGTGCCGAATGCCTCCTCTCGATTCAAGACATTCGCGGCCGGCAAGATGATCACCAGCATGGATGCGGACGAAGCCGTCATTGATGACGTGGTGGCTGAGACCTGCGGCTATGCGAAGCCGGCGGACGCTATTGGGCAAACGATTGAGTTCCTGACGACGCGAGGCGAAACGGATAATCAGAACGAATCAGCGAAGGCTGACGCCGATAAATCCGGCGAGGATACGGGACTAAGTTTCTTCGGACTGCCGCTCGAGGAAAATGATAGTCCGCCAGCCAACACGATCGCGGCGCGGACGCTCCGCATCGCAGGCGTGCTGGGTCACGAAAAGCGGGAAGGCGCGGCGCAAGGCGGGCCCACCGGATTGATGATGAACGCGCAGATTTATGTGCCCCTGCCAGTGGCGCGCGATTGGGCGCGGACACATCGCAATCCAATGAGCGAAGTGGCGCTGGCGCTTGCGCGACAGAGCGGCCAGCTTAACGAATCGCAAAACGAAGGCTATGGTTCAGCCGTCGTGCGCGTGAACGATCCGGTGGCGCTGACTGAAGTGCGAAAGCGAATTGCGGAACTCGGCTTCGGCAGCTTCTCGATTGTCGATCAGCTCGATCAGATTCGGACGGTTTTTCTCATCATTGATTCTGTGCTGGGATTGCTGGGCGGAATTTCGCTGCTCGTCGCAAGTTTCGGAATCGCGAACACGATGATTATGTCCATCCTCGAACGCACGCGCGAAATCGGAATCATGAAAGCCATCGGCGCGGAAGATCGCGAAATCAAATTGATCTTCTTCTTTGAGGCTGCGGTGATTGGATTGACTGGAGGAGTCATCGGTTCGCTGGCCGCGTGGGGGATTGACGCCGTCGCGAACCGGCTGGCTTATCGATTCATCCTGAAACCGCAAGGCGCATCGTTCGTCGATTTCTTCTCCCTGCCGCCGTATTTGTGGTTGGGAGCGATTGTGTTCGCGCTGTTGGTTTCAATCCTGGCGGCGCTTTATCCCGCTTCGCGCGCGGCGCGCATCGATCCAGTGCGGGCGCTGCGACATGACTAAGTCCTGTTAGTGAGCCCTAGCGTCACAATCACGATCAAGAACACGACAAATTGAAAAATTAGTATTCCCGTCGCGACCATTCCGCAGATTCGTCCTGCCTTTGTTAAATCCCGGCCACCCGAATCCATTCGGCCTTCATCCATCTCTTTTAGATCCGCGTTTCCCATTGTCCACGCGGCGATGCCGAAAAGCTGACAAAGAACCAGCCCAAGAATGCCGAAAACTAAAATTGAAACGCCGCGATGAGCTTTCATTTGGAGAATCCTAAACTAAGAACGCGGCAATGTTGAGGCGGTTTCAGATTGTGAGTGACTTACCGCACGAGTTACAGAATCTCGCCGTCGCGTCTTTTTGCATCGCGTTGCAGTGTGGACACGAGAGTCCCATGCGCAGGTTCGCGCCGCAGGATGAACAGTAGGCCGCGCCGGCGCTGGCGGCTGCGCCGCAGGTGCCGCAGCGACCGGGCAGAGGTGGCACATACCCGCCGGCTTTGCGCGCAATGTGCGCTTCGATTTTCGTCCACGCGTCCTGGGTGAGTTTGTATTGCCAGTAAGCGCCGAGCGCCGGCAGCGCGATCAGCAATCCCGCCGACAGTGCAAGCGCGACTGCGGCAACGGCGGCTTTGTCGAACCATTTCTGCATGCCGATCTCAACGCGCGTGCCGCCACTCTCGGGCGTGACCTTAATCGTCAGCGCCGCCGACAGTCCGGTGATGTCGCGCAACGTGCTAGACTTACGCGCTTGCAGCACGGCCGTCGAAGACACTTGCATCGTTTGCACTTCGAAATCTTCGTCGAACAGATCGCGAAGTTCGACCATCAGCTTGATTGTGTCGGCTTCGACGCCAGGATAGTAGCGGCTTTCCATTGATGACTCCTCAGGTCATTTTACGTGAAGAGCGTTGTAAGAGTTCAAAGAAATTGCCACAGAGACACCGAGGCACAGAGGAATTATGAGCAGAAAATGCAGGCAACTAATCGCGTCTTTGGTTTCATTTCTTTTCATAACGAATTGCGCCACAGCTTTCGCGCAGTCCAGCATCGACGGCTTTGCTTCGCAGTCGTCTGACACTGAAAGACGATTCGAGGAACAATTTCGCGCGATCCCAACGCCGAATTCCGCTCGCGAACATCTCCGCCGGCTGACTCTCGAGCCGCACGTTGCCGGCACGAAAGAGGATTACGACACGGCAGTCTACGTTCGCGATAAGATGCGCTCGTACGGGCTCAATGCCGACCTCGCTGAGTATCACGTCTGGCTCAATTATCCCAAAACCGATCCCGTCGTCGAGCTGATTTCTCCGCGCCGCGAACGTTTGTCGGTGCGCGAAGCTATCATCAAAGAAGACGCAACATCTTCGAATCGAAAGATCACGCCGCTCTTCAATGGTTACGCCGCGACGGGCGACGTGACCGCGCCGCTAGTTTATGCGAACTACGGATTGCCGCCCGACTACGAAGGTTTGGAGAAAGCCGGCGTGGACGTCAAAGGCAAGATCGTCATCGTTCGTTATGGCAACTCGTTTCGCGGAGTGAAAGCGAAAGTCGCGCAGGATCACGGTGCGGTCGGCTGCATCATCTATTCCGATCCGGCGGACGATGGTTACGCGCAGGGCGAAGTCTATCCGAAAGGTCCTTGGCGGCCGGTCGCGTCGGGGCAGCGCGGATCAGTCCAGTTTCTGTTTCACTATCCCGGCGATCCTCTGACGCCGGGCAAGGCAGCGACTCCCGGGACATCGCGGATAAGTCTGGAAGAAGCCTATGCGGACATTCCGCGCATTCCGGTGCAGCCGCTGGCCTACGATGAGGCTCGTAAGCTGATCGAGCCGCTGGGAGGGCCTGTGCGCCCGAAGGGTTTTCAGGGCGGCTTTCCATTTCCCTATCACGTCGGCGGCACGAACGACGTGCGTGTTCATTTGAAGACCGACATGGATTATGCGTCGCGCAAGATTTGGGACGTCGTCGCGCGCATCGACGGTTCACCAGAAAAAGATCGCTGGATTGTGATGGGGAATCATCGCGACGCCTGGGTTTTCGGTGCCGTCGATCCCAACAGCGGCACTGCGACAATGCTGGAAACAGCGCGCGCATTTGGCCAGCTTCTGAAAAATGGATGGCAACCGCGCCGGACGATAATTCTGTGCAGTTGGGACGCGGAAGAGTATGGCCTGATCGGCTCGACTGAATGGGCGGAAGAGCACGACACCGAATTACAGCAGAAGGCTGTTGCTTATCTCAATGTTGATGTCGCGGTGAATGGACCAAACTATGGCGCGTCTTCGGTGCCTTCGCTCTGGCGATTGATTCGCGGCGCGACGCGCGACGTTAACGATCCGAAGACAGGCAAAACGGTCTATCAGCAATGGCAGGATCGCGCGCGCGAACAACGAAGCGAAACTGATCCGGATTACGATGCCGAAGCGCGCATCAGTCCGCTTGGTTCCGGCTCAGATTACACGCCTTTCTTGCAGCACCTCGGCATTCCTTCGACTGACATGGGATTCGGTGGCGACTATGGCGTCTATCATTCGGCGTTTGACTCGTTCACGTGGATGTCAAAGTTCGGCGATCCGGATTTCACTTATCACGTCGCGGCGGCGCAACTGTGGGGCACGATGGCGATGCGCCTGGCGGACGCCGACGGGCTGCCGTTCGACTATCGCGATTATGCGAGCGCGATTCGCGACTACTTCAACGACAGCATGAAACTGGCGAAGCGGCGGAAACTCGATAGCACGATTGACGAAAAGACGATGAACGCCGCGATCAGCGATTTCACCGACGAAGCGAATCGTATTGAACGAGAAAAGCAGCAGCTCGTCGCCGACAAATCTTCTTCGTCAGCGGCCAAGTTGCGGCGCCTAAACGATGCGCTGATCTTTGCTGAGCGCGCTTTCATAGATGATCGCGGACTAAACGGCAGGCCGTGGTACAAACACGAAATCTACGCGCCGGGAATCTTCACGGGCTATGCGTCACAACCGCTCACGGATTTTCGGCAGGCTTTGGACGATCGAAACACTACGAACTTGAAAGAAGGTTTGGATCGAATCATCGCCGCGATCAATCGCGCGACAGAGGTTTTGAAGAAGGGAAGAGAATGAGGCGGCTTAGCCGCCTTTCTTTTTCTTCTTGTCCGCAACAGGTTCAGGCAGTTTGCTTCCCACTTCGATGATCTGATTGGCATTCTCAAGTGCTCGTTCTATCGCTGACAGCTCGTCATCATCCTTTGTTTGTTTACTCAGAGCGGTTAGCTGCGTCGCGTAACTCGAGGCCGCGGCGCTCAACTTTCGTAATGAACGTGAAATCAGCGGGTTCTTCTCGTCACGCCGCGCGACGTCATCAATGTTCGTGATCGCCTCATCCAGAATGCCGGCAATGTCGCCAACCAACTCAGCTCGGGTGCCTTTCGGAACGTCGCCCCAGTCGGGCTCATCCTTCACAATCTTTTTTGTTTTTGGTTGAGCGACGCCGTTGATGATCGCGAAGCGTCGATCGATCGCTTTGATAAAGACATCGATGCGCTTATCCAACTCCTGATGAAATCGGACCAGCTCGGTTTCCTGATCGGTGAGGTGATCGCGTGTCTGTCCTGCGGCGAGCGCAACGAACAATGGCAATGCCAGCAACGCGATTAACAAACGCGCGCAACCGGCAAAGACATTAGCGAGTGGGAAGCCCGGCGTAGTCATTGGTGGTTCACGGCCGCTTGTTCTCCGGCGAGGAATTTTTGACACCGTTCGTTTGCGTCGCTTCTTCCCGCAAGACCGTGTGGCCGTAAAATGAATCTAACGCTTCAGAGCGCATGTTGCGCGCGAACTCTTCGGCTGCTTTCAAATGAAGCGAGTACTCTGCCGGTGTGTCGCGCCGCATGACCGCCAGCCGCGGAATTTGGGCGCGTAAGGCAATATCCAGCCGCCGATAAAGATCACGCGTGCTGTTCTTGTCACGCGGCATGCCGCCGATGAAGCGCATCGCGTCCTCAATTAGACCCAGATAATTGCCCAGGACTTCCGATGCCTGTTCGAACATCTTGTGTGAAGTCAGCTCCTCCATGTGCGTCAAGTGCGCCCCAGCCAGTTCAATCGTCAGACGCACTCGCGCCTTGGCATCTTTGGTCGCGTTCAATTGCGCACGATCATCATGCGCGACATGACGCATGGGCGGTGGCGACGGCAGTTGTGGTAAGGCCGGCTGGGCTGAGGCGCTGGTAGACAGTAAGAAAGCTGCGGCTGCGAAGGAAAAAAGTGACGACGTATGTGCGAGATGGATTCGCATGTTTTCGCCGCTAAGGATTAGACATCAAGACGCTTTTCGTTTGCCCTGGCCTCGCTTAATTTGCGCTCGCAAGACCGGCAGCCGTAAGTTTACCTTGTCAATCTCGAGCTGGTTAGTCGCTGGATTCGCGCGCGCCAGAAACCTCTCGTACGCGTCGAGCGCCTCCTGATACTCCTGGAGATTATCATGCGCGATTGCCAGATAGAAGTAAGTCGTCGCTAATTCAGGCCGCGCCGCTGCAATCCATTCGTACTCAGGTATCGCCGCGCGGAAATCCTTTGATTCGTAAAGCGCCAACGCGAGGTTGGTGTGTGCAGTGTATTCGTCCGGCGTCCTGGCGATGACGCGACGCAGAATCGTGACTGCCTCAGCGAAGTGGCGGCCCTGAATCAGAGCGGCGGCATAGCCGATGGCAAACTTCGAATTCGCCGGCTCGATTTGCAGCGCGCGGTAGTAGTAATCCTGAGACTTCAACGGGTCGATTCGACGATAGGCCGCGCCCAGACGCGCCAGCAACGCGGCGTTCTTCGGCTCGCGTTCCAGCATTAGCTCAAAGGCAGCGCGTTCCTCCGCGGTTGATCCATCGCTCCCGGCAAGCTCCGCGCGTAAGGCGATGATTTCCGGTGTCTGCCGATCCTTTTCCGGCACGGCGTCCAACACCCGAAGCGCCTCATCGTTTCGCCCCGCACGCTCGTAAAGTTGGGCAAGCTCGAAAGCCCCGGGCAGGTTGTTACCGTGACCTGCTCGATCCAGCGCAACCAAATCTTCGAGCGCTCCGGCCTTATCGCCAACGTCTAGTCGCAGTTTTGCTCGATCGTATCGCGCGCCCAAATCACTCGGCTCGAAGGATATCGCTTTGTCCACGCTGGCAAGCGCCGCGATTCTGTCTCCCGCTCTTATCTCAATGAAAGAGCGCTTTCGCCAGGTCGATGCGGTCGCGTCCTTTGATGACGTGGCGGCCTTGCTCAGGTTAAGGGCCTCGTTGATGTCGCCGGCGCGCGCCCGCAAGTCGGCCAGAGCGACCAACGCTTCCACGTTTTGCGGTTCGATTTCAATCGCCCGGCGGAGAATCGGCCCCCCGTTCTTGTCGTCGTTGTAATAAGAGGACAGTAACGATCCAAACCTTGCGTACGCGAAGCCCCAATCCGGTCGCAGCTCGACCGCGCGATTGAAACCCTTCAGCGCTTCTCCTTTCTGATTGGAAAACAGTAACGCCAGCGCTCGTTGAAATTCCGCTTCCGGAAATTCAGGCTTCAGCTTGATGGCGGCGTCGTAGAATTCGATCGCCTTCTTGTAATCATTCTTCGCGTGAGCATCCTGACCTCGCTCGAACAGTTTTACCGGATCGTCCTGGTCGAGAGGGTTAGTCTGGGCGCACACGCTCGCAACCGTCGCGCTCCAGCAAAACAGAACGAGCGCAACGCCAAGTCCAAAACGCCGCTGCGAGACATTGATCATTGACTGTTAGAAGTGATTGCGCCGACCGTTTTGACTTCGATGTTAACACGTCGCGGAGCGTTGCGTGCCGCGAGAAGGCCTGCGGTTGCGCGCTGTAAACGCATGAGTTAACATCCGCGCATCAGAATCCCTCAAGCTTTGCACATGTCATCGCCGGAGCATCAGTATGTCCACTGCCTTAGTTGACGATATCAAAGAGATAAAAGAAGCGAATCCTTTTGAATCGATGATGTCGCGCTTCGACCGAGCGGCCCAGTTGCTGCAATTGGATCCTGACTTATACGCCGTGATGCGCGTGCCCAATCGAGAACTGAAAGTTTACATTCCGACGCGCATGGATTCGGGTCGGATTCAGGTGTTCGAAGGATTTCGCGTTCAGCACAACTTCGCGCGCGGTCCGGCGAAGGGCGGCATTCGCTACTCTCCTGACGTAAACATTGACGAAGTACGCGCGCTGGCGGCTTGGATGACCTGGAAATGTGCCGTGGTGAATGTGCCGTTCGGTGGTGCCAAGGGCGGCATTATTTGTGACCCGATGCAAATGTCGCAGGGTGAGCTGGAACGAATGACGCGGCGTTACGCGGCCGAACTGCTGGATTTCATTGGGCCGGAAAAAGACGTGCCGGCGCCCGACATGAACACGAACGAGCAGACGATGGCGTGGATCATGGATACTTACTCCATGCACGCTCGTCACACCGTCAACGCGGTGGTCACGGGAAAGCCGATCGACCTTGGTGGATCGCGCGGACGACGCGAAGCAACCGGACGTGGATTGTTGATCGTCGTTCAGGAAGCAGCGAAACGCTTCAAAATGAATCCGAGCACGACCCGAATCGTGGTACAGGGAAGTGGCAACGTCGGAGGCATCGCGGCCCTGTTGTTCCACGAAGCCGGATTCAAAGTCGTGGGAATATCCGACGTTCACGGCGGCATTTACAACTCGAACGGACTCGAGATACCCGCGGCGATGAAGCATGTTCAGACGACAAAATCTTTCGAAGGATTTTCAGGCGCACAGTACGTGAGTAATTCCGAATTATTGGAACTCGACTGTGATGTACTGGTTCCCGCGGCGACTGAAAATCAGATTACCTCGCAGAACGCTGAACGCTTGAAATGCAAGGTGCTGGCTGAGGGGGCCAATGGCCCGACAACCGCAGCCGCAGATGAGATCCTTTATGAGAAGGGAATCTTTGTGATTCCGGACATTCTGGCGAATGCAGGTGGTGTGACCGTTTCATATTTTGAATGGGTGCAGGATCGAATGGGTTATTTTTGGCGCGAAGACGTTGTAAACGAGCGGCTGCAAGATACGATGGTCGCAAGCTTCAACGACTTGTGCCGGTATGCCGATGCGCATTCAGTGGACACCCGGACAGCGGCCTACATGTTGGCCATCGATCGGGTCGCGTACGACACGCGCATGCGCGGGATTTACGCGTGACCGAAAAAACATATTAAAATCGCCCCTAAGTCGTGAAAAAGTCTTGATTTCACGAAATGGCAATGGTAGGCTTCGACCGTATTTCTGCTAGGCGGCGACAACTCGAAGAGCGCTGAATATCGGGATGGTCGTAGCGCGCGGAAATCCTAGTTGACAGAGGCGCTGAGTTTCCTTATAAAGTAGCGCTAGATTATTCGGTATTAACAGTTAGGGGGAGGCAGGCTTCTTCGTTTTGTGCCTCTCAATTATGACCTCAAGTGGCGCGCAAGCGTGGTTGAGGCTGGCAATTTAGTTAACGTTTCTCGTTGGCGCTTGCAGTTCGAGCGTCCGTGTCCCCTGGGTTAACTGGCGGCGTGATGCTTCGAGCAAAGAAATCACTCAAAGTTCGGCGGCCAGTGACTCACGAAGGATTCGGCCCCGAGAAAAATTTTCACCACATGGCAGGAGGAACGCGATGAAACTCGCGAATAGAGTGCTCATTTGTGCGCTCGCACTTTTTGTATTGTCCGCTGTTGCGTCTGCTCAGACGCTCAGAAATGAAAACGATCCCAGAAACATTTCGCCGTCAGTAGGAACAGGCGGACCGGAAGGCGGCCCCACCGGGTTGTTTACTATCTACGATGGTCAAACGATCCGTCGTGGCGAGTACACGTTCAGCATTGCGTACAGCAACTATGATCGTGACCCGGGTGATGTTGACATCGTCGATACGCCGATCAGCTTCAACATCGGCTTGAACGATCACCTCGAGTTGTTCTTCAAGACCAACGGCTATCGCGGTGTTAAGGTCAACAATCCGTCGAATCTTTCGAGCTTCTACCTGCCCAACTCGCAGTTGAAGTTCCCGTTCCTCGGCAGTGGTCCGGCCATCATTTTGGCGCCAAACAATTTGCCTCCCGGCTGCGTCAGCATCGTTGGCACTGCGGTTTTCAGGCCCGCATTCAGCCAGCCATTTGTGCAATATCCTTTTGCTGGTGGTCCTGCTTCAAGGCTTGGCTTGGCAGTCACTAACACTAGCGGAAGCGCCGGCTGCGTAGCGTCTCCAAACCCGCTTCTTGGCGTTTCCACTTCGCCTAACAGTGGTACTTTTGGCCCGGCTGACAATTTTCCGGGCACCGGCTCGACGGTTGGCGGAATTCTTCCGGGGATAGTCCTGGCGACGACCACTTTGCCTGCGACCGCCCTGACAAACCCGATTGTCGTTCCTGCTACATTTACGATCGCGCCTAGCTATCTGCCGGATGCGCCGTTTATCAATCGTCTCTACGGCGAATCGAGCTTTAACAATTTCGTCTTTGGCGCCAAGTGGCGGTTCACGGGCCCGAACAACCCGTTGGGCGTGGGTGTCATTCCGTTTTACCGCTGGTACCCTGACAAGGCGAATGATTTTTCCGGATTCAATCAGATGCAGCGTGGCGCTGGCCCGGGTGGCGACCTTGGCGATTTTGGCCTCGTCTTTTTTCTTGATGGGCGCCTGAGCCGGTCAGTCAATGTTTCGGTCAATGGCGGCTACATCCTGAACAGCAATCCGAAGGGGAACTTTGGTGGCACTAAAGCCGTGTTGCTCGATCGGCCGGACGAGTTTATTTCCGGTATCGGCTTTGACTTCCCTATTAACAAGTACTTCCAGCCGATTTTGGAGTTGCGCACAACCCAATATGTCGGCGGGCGCACACCGAATGCGTTTGAAAACAGCCCGGTTGACGCGCTGGCTGGCGTGAAGGTTTATCCGCACCGCTGGCTCGGTTTTGGTTTGGCGTACCGCATGCACATCAACCAGCAGGACCGCTCGATGTTCAACGGCAAGGACTTCAACACCACCGTCCAACAAGTCACGAACGTCTTTGTGCCGGGACGTGGCCTCGTTGTCGTTCCGGGAACGTCGGTTCCGGCAACGACGGGAAGCTTCCCGCGTGGCTTCAACCCGTCTGATGACGCCAACGGATTCATCGCGCAGATCTGGGCCGGTCACCGCAACGCTCGGGAGCCGGATGTGCTGCCGAACCAGGCGCCCGTCATCAGCGCCTTCGCGGCATCAACGTCAACGATTACTATGCCGTGTCCGGAGGGGTCACACTCCTCTTCGGGAGCTTGCCCAACCACCGCGACTAGTTCTGTTGGCCTGACAACAACGGCAACAGATCCCGATGGCGATACACTGCTTTACACCTACAGCACGACGGGTGGAAGAATTACCGGTGAAGGTGCAAACGTGACCTGGGACCTGAGCGGACTCGCTCCGGGAACCTACACGGCGTCGGTCGAAGTTGATGATGGCTGCGGCTGCATTAGCTTCTCGTCCACGACGGTGACGATTGCGAACTGCAACGATTGCATACCGAACATTACGTGCCCGAACGTATCCGCTACGTGCTCAGACGCAGTTGACGAGGGTCAGCCGGCGACGTTTACAGCACGCGTCGAGGGCGGCACGCCGACTCCGTCGCCAACGTACAACTGGACGGTTTCGGCTGGAACAATCACCAGTGGCCAGGGCACGGACTCGATCACAGTTGATACGAAGGGCCTCGGCGGGCAGTCCATTACTGCTACAGTCGAGATTGGTGGCTTGGATCCGACCTGCACCCGCACCGCATCGTGCACGACTCCGGTCAGACCGGTTAGAGTGCCGCGGAAGGTTGATGAGTATGGCAACATCCGGTTCAACGATGAGAAGGCCAGACTCGACAACTACGCAATCGAGTTGCAGAACGATCCGAGTGCCCAGGGCTACATCATTGCCTACGGCTCTTGCGACGCCGAGGGTCAGACGCGAGGTAATCGCGCCAAAGACTACCTGGTGAACACGCGCGGCATCGACGCAGGCCGCATCGTGGTGGTCGATGGTGGCTGCATGCCTGACCTGAAGGTTGAGCTGTGGATCGTGCCCTCAGGTGCGACACCGCCCTCGCCGGAAACGGCTGGCGCGGTTTCGCCTTGCCCGGATTGCAAGAAGGCGCCGCGCAAGCCGCGACGCGGCCGGAGGGGTGAAGAGTAACTTGAACGTTCGCTGTCCCGAATGGTCGGGACCGCGACCTTCTTCCGAACATGGGCGATGCTCGAAAGGGCATCGCCCATTTCGCTTTCTTGCTCTCCATATCGCCCGCAGAGTCCCTCAGGCAGCGAAATCTTCCACCGCGGTATCGAAAAGAGTTCCACAACCGTTTATAATGCGGACTGGTGGGCGCCCCTTGAGAATCAGTGAGACTCATAAGAAAGTGAATTAACTCATGAAGCGATTTACCTTCAGTCTTGTCGTCGCGATGTTCGCGATTGTCCTGCTTGGAAATTCGTATCTCCGCTCATCAGTTCACGCGAGCGTCACAGACACTGGCGTTCCTTACTCGAGCGATTGGCGGATTACCGGCCCTAGTGGCGGTGATGTCCGCGCGCTCGTGGTCGATCCCAGCGACCCGGACCGCTTTTACTTTGGGACACTCGACGGCCAGATTTATACGTCAACCGATGGCGCGCGAAGCTGGCGTCTGCTGGTCAATCTCAACCGGCCACGCTTGTTCGTCGATCACATCATCGTCGATCCGCGTAATTCGAAGGTGCTTTACGTGGCGGCGCACCGTCACAAAGACCCAGGCGGCTTTTTTAAATCGACAGATGGAGGACTGACGTGGCGTGAGTCGCCAGAGTTGAGAAATGAAGCACTTCACTCGTTGACGCAATCCGACAAGAATCCCGATCTACTCATCACGGGAACATTCAATGGCATTTATCGCTCGCTGGACGCGGGGGAAACCTGGACTGCGCTGCCGACGCAGAACACGCCGGGCCTGGTGCACGTGGAATCGTTGGCTATCGATCCGCGCAACGCCAACATTATTTACGCAGGCACGTGGTACCTGCCTTACAAATCGACGGATGGCGGACAAACATGGCGCATCATCAAGAACGGCATCATCGATGACTCTGATATTTTCGCGATTAACCTCGATCCGCGAAATCCGAATCACATCATTGCCTCAGCATGCAGCGGCATTTATGAAACCCCGGACGGCGGTGACAACTGGCATAAAGTTCAAGGCATCCCTTCGCAGTCGCGACGGACGCGCGCAATTTTGCAGCACCCGACGATTCCCGGGCTCGTGTTCGCCGGCACGACTGAAGGTTTCTGGCGTTCGGCCAAAGGTGGCGAAAACAATTCGTGGATGGTGACGACGTCGCGGCAACTCGAGATCAACTCGATCGCGGTCCATCCGCGCACGCCGGATACTGTTTATATTGCCACGAATAACTACGGCGTCATGGTCTCCCGCGATGGCGGCCGAAACTTTGTGCCGACGAACTCCGGCTTCAGTGGCCGGTTCGTCAATACCATTGCCCCCGACAGAGAACTCCCGAACCGCGTTTATGCGACGACCATCAACACGACAACGGGCGGCGGGTTTTTCTTCGTGAGTAACGACGGAGGCAACACCTGGCAGCCATCCATGCGCAACATGCCGCCGCGTCTGATTGGCTATGCTCTGCTGCAAGACGAGCGGAATCCAAGCACAATCTATTTGGGAACAAACTTGGGGGTCTATCGGTCGCTCGATCGAGGCGCATCATGGTCCACAATCGTCGGCAAGAAACCGGCGCCGAAACGGACCATCCGTCGTAAGACTCGGAGTGCGTCGGCACGGACTACTACACCCGCGCGTACACAGCGCCCCAGCAGCCCCGGCGAGCGCATTGTCGTTGCGCCGCCCAAAGCTTCCGATGAAGTTGTGCGCAAAGCGCAGGAGGCGCTTGATCGCGCTGGTTATGAAATCGGCACTCCCGACGGGCGGATGGGCCAGCGCACGATTGCCGCGATTAAGCGGTTCCAGTCCGATCGGTACCTGCCGGTGACTGGCGGGCTGGATGAAGCGACGATTGCGGCGTTGGGTTTGGGCAGCGTGGCGGCGAACGCCTTGGCGCATGTGATTACTTTGAGTGAGCCCATCAACGCGCTCGCGTCCTTTTCAGATGCGAGCGGAAAGTGGGGAATGGCGGCGGCTACGAACGCAGGTTTGTATCGCACACTCGACCCGGCACAGGGTTGGGATCGGGTCAATTACGGCCGCGGCTTCGATGCGCGCACCAACGCTATCTCGATAAGCCAGCAAGACCCGCGGCTGATCTTCGTCGGCACGGCGAGTTCCGGCGTTCTGGTTTCGCGAGACAGTGGGGAAACATGGCAACAAGTAGCGGGCGTTCCCGCGACTTCGCCAGTGAACATTATCGCGCAGGATCCGACCCGACCCGCGTACATCTACGTCGGCACGAAACAGGCGTTTTATCTATCGCATGACTCTGGTGAACATTGGTCTCGGCGTGGAGGCGATCTTCCGTACGGAGATTTCACCAGCATTCTGATTAATCCGCGAAACCCGAACGAGATTTTCGCCGGCAACGCGTATCAAACCAGCGATAAGGGCGGTGGCGTGTTCCGCTCAACGGACGGCGGCATGACCTGGCAACGCATCGACACGCGCGACCTGCATTTGCCGAGCATGCGAATCTGGGCGCTGGCGCTCGATCCCCGCGATCAGAATACATTGTTTGTCGGCTCGCATTCGGCTGGTGTTTATGTCGTCTCGCGTGGAAGCGAGGCCTCGCTCAATTCACTTCGTTAGATTTCCATCAAAGTTTTTCCGGTACAAACAATTGCAGTCGCCTTGACACTCAGTCAGGGCGACGTGTAAATTCCGAAACATCCGGTCACGCGATCGGTGATAGTCGGACCAAGCGGGAGACTACGGGCACGACGGAAATCGAAACTGTTAACCTCTTTCCAACTTCTTAACGCTCGCCTCTCAAATTTACTCCGACCAATCACCAACTGAAACGCGCTGCTAGGAAATAGTGGTTCGTATTCGGGCGCTCTGCCGGGACCGTCGACGAAAGCGTTAAGCAGGAGTGTTCATGTCCACTGACGAAACCAATACGGCTGGAGAGGCCGAAGCCAACCAGCCTTCACCTGAAAATAACCTGGCGACCGGTGTCGCCGCTGCGCAAACCGATCAGCAAGCACCACCACAGGCTGATCAGCCGGCATCGCCGGCGGATGATCAGCGCGACGAAGACGAGCGCCGCACTTCCAGCGAGGACTTCGGGCTTCTGCTCGATCAGTTCGAGCAGGAACAGTCCGCATTGCAGGAAGGCGAAGTCGTCCGCGGCACCGTCGTCGGCATTACTGAGCGCGGCGTCCTGATCGATTTTGGCTACAAGTCGGAAGGCATCGTCAATCCGGCGGAGTTTATGGAAAACGGCGAGGTGGCCGTCAAGCGCGGGGACGAAGTCGATGTGTTGGTGAAAGCAATGGAAACCAGCGAAGGATTTCCAGTGCTTTCGCGCGCCGACGCGGTGCGGCTGCGTGCCTGGGATGACGTCGAGAAGGCCTTCAACGAAGGAACGCCTGTTAAGGGTCGTGTGATCGAAAGGATCAAGGGCGGCCTGCGTGTGGACGTGGATGGAATCGCGGCGTTTCTGCCGGGTTCCCAGGTAGACACGCGACCAATTCGAAATCTCGATTCGTTGCGGGGCAAAGAGATCGAAGCGAAGGTCATCAAGCTGAATCGCAAACGCTCGAACGTCGTCCTTTCGCGCAAGGCTGTGCTCGAGGAGCGCAATGCCGATAAGAAGGATCATACGCTCGGCCAGATCGAAGAGGACATCATCGTCGAAGGTCAGATAAAAAACCTGACCGACTACGGCGCATTCGTTGACCTGGGCGGTATCGATGGATTACTGCACGTCACGGACATGTCCTGGGGTCGTCTGCAAAATCCGGCGGAGATGTTCAAGGTCGGCGACTCGGTGCAGGTAAAAGTGCTCCGCTTTGATCGCGAGCGCGAACGCGTCTCGCTGGGATACAAACAGCTACTGCCCGATCCGTGGGAAACAATCGAAGAGCGGTTTCCGCCCAGCACTCGCATAACCGGAAAAGTTGCCAGCGTTACCGACTACGGCGCGTTTGTCGAACTCGAGCCTGGTGTCGAAGGGCTGGTGCACGTTTCGGAGATGAGTTGGTCCAAGCGCGTCAAGCACCCAAGCAAACTGGTTGGCCCCGGCGACACGGTCGAGGTCGAAGTGCTCAGCGTCGATCCAAAAGCGCGCCGCATCAGCCTTGGCATGAAACAGGTTCAGGACAATCCCTGGCGCACACTCGCGGAAAGATACCAGGTGGGCGATCGTGTTCATGGCCGAGTCCGCAATCTCACCGATTTTGGCGCGTTCATCGAAGTTGAGGACGGAGTGGATGGCCTGGTTCACGTTTCAGATATTTCCTGGTCACGACGAATCAAGCATCCGGGTGAGCTGCTGAAGAAGGGGCAGGCGGTGGACGCGGTGATCACCGCGATTGACCCAGAGAATCGCCGCATGTCGTTGTCGATTAAGGACCTTGAGCCCAACGCCTGGAACGATTTTGTCGCTTCGCATAAGCCGGGAGACGTCGTCAAAGGGAAGATCGCGCGGTTTGCCAGCTTCGGAGCATTCGTTGAATTGGGGGACAACCTCGAAGGACTTTGTCATGTCTCTGAGTTGTCGGACGAGCGGGTGAACAAGCCCGAGGACGCCGTTCAGCTAGGCCAGGAAATGGACTTCAAAATCCTGCGCATCGATGCCGAGAATCGAAAGATCGGATTGTCGGCCCGCGCGGCCAGTCATAACGAGCCGATCGTCGAAACGAAGATTTACACCTCCGAAGCAGGAGGCGGCATGGCGTCGCTCGGCGAGTTGGCCGATTTCGGCATCAGCAGTAAAACCACGAACGAGTCCGACGAGTCCTAGCTTCGCCGCTGCGCTGGCGAAGGCTGTAAGCTGTTGCTGTACAAGCTCTTCAACCTTGCCGGAAAGCAGGTCGTTTGATAACCTAATCCGCCAGGATTCCTGACACGATGCTCATCCGGCAATTCTTTTCTTGAGCCGATCGTTTTCGAACGAGGTGATCGCATGACCAAGGCCGATCTCGTTGATGACGTAGCAAACGCTGCCGAGCTGACCAAGAAAGACGCCGAGCGGCTGGTTGAGATTGTCTTCGACAGCATCATCCAGAGCTTGAATAACGGCGAGAAGATCGAGCTTCGCGGATTCGGCAGCTTCCGCGTCCGCGGCCGCGGCGCGCGTCGGGGTCGCAATCCGAAGACTGGAGAGCCGGTCAACATTCCCGCCAAACGAGTTCCGTACTTCAAAGCCGGCAAGGAACTCAAAGAACTGATCAATCAAAACTCAGCGACGCCGATTCTGACGAGCGGCGACAACGGGATCGGATAGGGCTCGTCGCGTCGGGGGAGCAAAGCCTGTGGAACGACTTTGGAGTCCCTGGAGGCACGAATACATCGCCGCAGCTACATCCAAAATGTCCCACGAGGAACGCTGCATCTTCTGCGACGCTGAGCAGAATCCTGCCGACGACGAAAAGAATTTCGTGCTGCATCGCGCCTCGAATAATTTCGTAATCCTAAATCGCTATCCTTACATCAGCGGGCATCTGATGATTGCGCCGAATGCGCACGTCAGCGAATTCGACTCAGCGCCGAAGGAAACGACCGACGAGATGATGGATTTGGCGAAGCGCTGCCAGGCGGCACTGCGCGAGGTCTACCACCCGGACGGATTCAACCTGGGGATGAATTTGGGCCGCGCCGCAGGCGCCGGCGTGGCCGATCACTTTCACTTGCACCTCATGCCGCGTTGGAATGGCGACACGAACTTTATGTCCACAGTCGGCGAGACGCGCGTGCTGTCGGAAGACTTGCCGACAACTTTTCGCAAACTCAAATCGAGATGTTTAGCTTCGGATTGAGCCACGCACGCGCGTCGCTGCCTCGATTTTTCCAAGCAGGGACGCTAGTGTAGAAGGCTTGATTGCGGAGATCGCGAGGTTGTCAGCGCCTGTCTGCGTGCACATTTCTCGCTGCATTGCGCCCAGAGTTTCGGAGTCGATCGCATCTGCCTTGTTAAAGACCAGAAGCTGCGGAATGCGGTTCAACTCAAGTTCAGCCAGCGTGCGATCGACTGAGGCGATTTGCTGTTGCCAGCGGGGATTCACAGCATCGACGAGGTGAATCAGTAGCGAGCTGCCGGCGATTTCCTCGATCGTTGATCGGAACGCCGCCAACAGATCCGGCGGCAGATCGCGAATGAACCCGACCGTGTCATTGATGATTACTTCGCGCTCACGCGGCAAACGCAAACGGCGTGTCGTAGGGTCGAGCGTCGCGAACATCCGCTTCTCGGCTACGACGTGACTGGCCGTCAACACATTTAGCAGCGTTGACTTGCCCGCGTTTGTGTAACCCACAATCGAAACAATCGGCACGTGATGACGCAACCGCTCTTTCCGACGTTGTTCGCGATGACCGCGCTGTGACGCAAGTTCCTTCTCGAGCCGATGAATGCGATCCCGCACGCGGCGGCGATCCGTTTCCAGCTTGGTTTCCCCCGGTCCACGGCCGCCAATGCCTCCTGCCAGCCGCGAAAATGCTGAGTTCTGCCCGACCACCAGGCGCGGCAGAATGTATTTGAGTTGCGCCAGCTCGACCTGAATTTTGCCTTCGCGTGACTGCGCGCGTTGCGCGAAGATGTCGAGAATCAGTTGCGAGCGGTCGATGACTTTCAAATCAGTCGCTTCGGAGATCGAGCGCACCTGCGCCGGCTGTAACTCGCGATCGAAAATGACGGCGTCAGCGCCAAGTTGCATCGCGCGAATCAGCAGCTCGTCCAGTTTTCCTTTCCCCATCACAGTGCGCGGATCGATTGCGGCTCGCCGCTGAATTATTTCATCGAGCACCGCCACGCCGGCTGACAAAGACAACTCGCGCAACTCGGCCATTGAATCTTCGGCCTCACTGATAGATCCGGTTGTTACGTTAACCAAAATCGCCGCGTCACCGGCGCCGGTGCGCTTGACGGTCCGGCGGTTGCGGGCCATCTCAGCTTCCAACGCATCCATCAATGCGATGAAATCAATGTGCAGTTGACTTGGAACTGCGGGTTCGAGAAATTCAAACTGCTCGCCCTGTCCGTTGCCAGCGACATTCGTCGGCGTGGTCGGCAAGATGTGCGCCGCGCGCACAACACCGGGCAAGCCAGTGCGTGCGTCGACGTCAATTGCCGCCATCAGGTCCAGCCGCAGCAATGCCAAATCGGTGAGGTCATCGCGAGTCAACTCCTCGCCCCGCAAATGTGTGTGCACGCAACGCAGTCCGCGAAAGCGGTCCGCGGCGACGCGCACGCGCTTGAAGTCCGGCAACTCGATGCGCCGCGCATCGCCGACCATCACGTGCTCGACGTAACCCTTGCGATCGATAAGCACGCCAATTTGCCGGTTAGTTTCATGCGATAATTCGCTTAGCTGCCGCGCAAACTCAGGGGTGACGATTTGATCCGGACTGACGCGGCGCTGGTAAAGCTTCTGAATGCGGCGCAGTTGGTTTGGTTTCAGACCGTGAGTGTTTCCGTGCAGACTCCTCATTAGTTCTGGAATTCATTTTAGCTCCGCCGTCTTCCGTTCCGAAGCGCCGCAGGTTCGACAATGTCTGCGGCCGCCGCTACCATGAGCTTTTGTTCCGCATGAGCAATGACCCGATCATTGAACGAATCGTGCCGTCTGCGGCAATTCCGGGCGGCGAAATTGCGATTGATCTCGCCTCAGCTAAACACCTGAATCCAAAAAGCGTCGTCATAGATGGAGTCGAAGCTCACGTGGTGGCAGCTTCCGCCCAACGGATCCTCACTTTGGTTCCGAACGAGAGTGAGGGCGGTGAAGTGCTGATCGGCCTTGGCCAGGACACCGCGCAATTCGGCGAACCTGCAAAGTTCCTCATCGGCACCAGGCTGGCCGGAGACCTTCATCCGGTCGCTAATCCGGCCTTCGATCCCGCAGACGGATCGCTTTACGTAACCCGCTCTGGCTCGCGTGGCGAACACGTGCCGGTGTCGCTGTATCGCATCACGTCCGAAGGCATCGTCGAAGAATTTTCGGGCGACATCACGAACCCGACGGCAATTGCGTTTTCACCGCGCGGGCAAATGTTCGTGACCAGTCGACTCGAGGGCACGGTTTATCGCGTGTCGTCGTTGCAGGAGTGTTCGGTATTCGCAAGTGATCTCGGCATCGCAACGGGTTTGGCGTTCGATGCGGAGGGCGACCTGTTGGTGGGCGATCGCAGCGGAACGATCTTTCGGGTCAATGAGATCGGCGAAGCGGTTCGCTGGGCCGAACACGGGCCATCGGTTTCGGCTTACCACCTGGCGTTTGGTGCCGACGGCGCGCTTTATGTGACCGGGCCGACCGTCTCGAGCTTCGATTCCGTAACGCGCTTCGATAAAGCCGGCACCCCAACTGTGTTCTACCAGGGGCTGGGCCGACCTCAAGGTTTGGCATTCGACGTTGACGGCAATCTGTACGTTGCAGCTTCGCTGCGCGGGTGCCGTGGCATCGTGAGAATTTCTTCGGATGCAAAGGATGCCGAGCTGGTGGTGGCCGGCATGAACGTCGTTGGTCTCGCGTTCGGTCCCGGCGGAGACATGATGGTTGCGACTAACGACGCTGTTTACCGGCTGAAGATCGGAATACAGGGGCTCTTGTTTTCGCAGGACTGGTCTTTGACGCGCTAAACAGCGTGATGTTAAGTTCGGCGAGCACTAACAGTTTGACCTCCAGGCATTCGAAACCTTAATGGGCAACATTGACGGCACCGCAATTGGTCAGTTTCTTCTTTCAATGGTCGCGCTGATCTTCTCTCTGTCAGTGCATGAGTCTGCGCACGCATGGATGTCGAACCGTTTTGGCGACGACCTGGCCAGGTTGCAAGGCCGAATCACCTTGAACCCGGTGGCGCATGTCGATCCGATTGGCACGTTGTTGCTTCCGGCGATTGCCTTCTTCACCAACATCCCGGTGATTGGTTGGGCAAAGCCTACGCCCGTGAATCCTCTACGCTGGCGAAATAAACGAGTAGCCAATTTCTGGGTGTCTGCGGCCGGAGTGATCTGCAATTTCATCATGGCGATTATTGCCGGGATCGTTATGAGACTCTTGTTTGAAGCGAATCTTGTGGAGCTGGCCACGGATGGCTATCGCATCGTAGTGATTCCGCACAGCACCTCGCTGGTGGCAGAAGGCGCAGGACTTTTGCTGTCGATCTTTTTTACGCTGAATTTTGCGCTCGGCATTTTCAATCTGATTCCAATTCCGCCTCTGGATGGCAGCAAGGTGCTGCAAAGCATTTTGCCGCCCGAGTTCGAGTCCGGATTCGATGCGCTGGAGCGTTTTGGCTATTTGCTGCTGATGGTGGCGATGTTCACCGGCATATTTGGTGTGATCTTCAGGATTTTCATGCCTCTTGGGGTAAAGCTCGTCCTGATCGGGACGTAACGATATGAAAAGAATTTTCAGCGGCGCGCAGCCGACCGGAAACGTTCATCTAGGCAATTATCTCGGGGCACTGCGCAATTGGGTAGCGCTGCAACACGAGTACGAGAGCTTCTTCTGCATTGTGAACCTCCACGCTGTTACGCTTCCTCAAGATCCGAAAATCCTGGTTGAGAAGACCCGCGAGCTTGCACGGATTTATCTCGCGGTCGGAATTGATCCGGAGATCTCAACCGTGTTCGTGCAATCTGATGTCCCGGAACACGCGGAGCTGACTTGGCTGCTGAACTGTGTGACGCGGATGTCGGAACTCGAACGAATGACCCAGTTCAAAGACAAAGCCCGCAAGCAGGAAGAGAACGTCGGCGTCGGCTTGTTCGATTATCCGGTATTGATGGCGTCGGATATTCTGCTGTATCAAACGGATCTGGTTCCAGTCGGCGAAGATCAGAAGCAGCACCTTGAGTTGACGCGTGACATTGCGATTCGGTTCAACCGGGATTACGGCGAGACCTTTCGCGTGCCCGACCCGTTTATTCCCAAAGTAGGCGCGCGAATAATGTCGCTGGCGGATCCGACGAAGAAGATGTCGAAGTCTGACGAGGAGAGCGAAGCCGGCTGTGTCATGCTGCTCGACAGCGACGATGCCGTGCGGCGGAAATTCAAGCGTGCGGTGACCGATTCGGGAACGGAAATTCGTTTCGATCCAAACCGGCCGGCCATCAACAACCTGCTGACGATTTATCAACTGCTGACGAACAAAACGTCAAATGAAATTGAAGAACATTTCAGCAGCAATGGATATGCGAAGCTGAAAGAACAACTCGCCGATGTGACGGTTGAATTTCTGAAGCCGATTCAGGAGCGCGTGAAAGCGATTGATGATGGTAAACTGAACGCGATCCTGGAACGTGGCGCGACGCACGCGCAGGGCATCGCGCGAGTGACACTTTCGGACGCGAAAACGAAAATGGGATTGATTGGTGCGCGAAAGTAAATGGCTCCCTCTCCCATCGGGAGAGGGAACAAGAACTTGGGATTCTGACGACCGACAATGGAAAAGACATCTCTGGATGACGTAGAACCTGCGGCGGAAACCGCGCCGACAATCAGTGTCGCGGGTGCTGCGCCGGCAATCGCTCCCGACCGCGAAACTGATCAGCTAAGGGTAACGCTCGGCGAATTTGAAGGCCCGCTGGACCTGCTGCTGTACCTAATCCGCCAAGATCAAGTCAACATCTACGATATTCCGATTGCGCGAATCACAGACGAATACCTGCGTTATCTAAACTTGATGCAGGAGCTGGATCTGGCCGTGGCCGGAGACTTTCTGGTGATGGCGGCGCAGCTCATCGAGTTGAAGTCGCGCATGCTTTTGCCGCGGGATCCGTTTGCTGCCGAAGAGGAAGTCGAGGATCCAAGGGCAGAACTCGTCAATCGGCTGCTCGAGCACGAAAAATTCAAAGCGGCGGCGGAAATGCTCTGGTCGCGTGCGACTGTCGAACGAGCCGTGTTCACGCGGGCCGAGATCGAAACCGACAAAAACAATCCGGAAGTCGCCGTTGGGTTGTTCGACCTGTTGACCGTATTTCAAAAGATTCTCGCGCGGCACAAAGAAGAAGTGCTGATGGAAATAGAGCGCGAGGAAGTTACCGTGGCCGAGATGATCGAGCGTCTGCGGAACATGGTTCGCTCGGCGGGCGAGCTGAACGTGATGAAGTTTTTTGAGCAAGCCAAGTCGCGGCGCGAGTTGGTCGTCGCATTTCTTTCCGTGCTCGAACTGGTGCGACTGGCCGAGATTTCATTGACGCAGCGCGAGACATTCGGCGAAATCACCGCGCGGGCAGTGAACCCGGCGTAACAGAGTTATGAGTGAACAAGCAAGAGCCGCGAAAGAAGCTGAAGCCGATCTCGCCGAGATCGTTGAATCCGACGACATCGAAGGCACTCGTGAAATTTCGCCTACGGAGTTGAAGGCGATCGCTGAGGCTTTGATTTTCGTCGCAGACGATCCGCTTGATCCGAAGGCAATCGCCAGAGTCCTGCGCGTCGATCAGTCCGCGGTGGACGATGCGATCCGGTCGCTGGTCGAGGAATATTCAAGCCGCAGCAGTGGCTTGCAACTGCGCGAAATCGCGGGCGGGTGGCAGATTTCGACTCGGCCCGAACATCACGAACATGTCCGGGCGTATTTGAAATCGAAGCCGAGCGCGAAGCTGTCACTCGCATCATTGGAAACTTTGGCGGTCATCGCCTACAAACAGCCCGTCACGGTTCCCGAGATTCTGGAAATCCGCGGCGTGCAATCGCCCTCGGCGATCAAAACGCTTCTCGACAAGCGGCTGATTGTCGCGAAAGGTCGCAAAGAGACCGTCGGACGGCCGATGATGTACGGGACTTCAAAAGAGTTTCTCATTCAGTTTGGCCTGAAAGATTTGTCCGAGCTTCCGAGCATTGAAGATTTTCAGGACCTCGCCGGCGACGTCACAAACGAATGATTGACCACTTCAAATGCAAGAGCGCCTGCAAAAGATAATTGCCGCCGCAGGCATCGCCTCACGCCGTCACGCAGAAGAACTAATCACATCCGGCCGGGTGACGATCAACGGGAAGGTCGTTAACGAGCTCGGCACGAAAGCAGATCCCGGAACCGATCACATCAAAGTAAACGGACGGCTCATCAATCCGTTGCTCCAGCCGCGCGAAAAAGTTTATGTGTTGCTCAACAAACCAAAGGGCTATCTGAGCAGCTTGTCCGATCCGAAGCGTCGCCCGCTGGTCACGGATCTGGTTCCGTCGTCGCTTGGACGATTGCATCCGGTGGGGCGTCTGGATTTCAATACCGAGGGATTGTTATTGCTGACGAACGATGGCGAATTCACGAATCACGTTACGGCGGCGCGTAATCGTATCCCGAAGATTTACAAGGTGAAGGTGAAAGGCATTCCGTCCGAGAACGCGATTGCTCGCTTGCGTCGCGGAGTTCGGCTTAATGATGGCCATCGCTCGGCGCCCGCGGAAATTCGACGGCTGAAGGAGACAGGCGTGAATGCCTGGTTTGAAGTCACGTTGCACGAAGGCCGCAACCAGCAAATTCGCCGCATGTTCGACGCGATCGGGCACTCAGTGCTGAAGCTTTCCCGAATCCAAATCGGCCCGCTGACTGATTCGAAATTGAAACCAGGCGATTGGCGATTGCTTACGCCGATAGAGGTCAGGAAGCTGTATCGACCACCCGATCCTCATCGTGGCGCGAAACAGCCTCGCCGCGAACTGCGAGTTTCTTCGCGTTAGGTTACAATAACGGTTCGATAGTGAAGACGACAGGCGCATAGGCCTGTCGTTTCAGTGTGGAGCGAACGCGCGCTGAGACGACAGCAATTATTGATGGAATTCGAACTTACTGAAGAACAGCAACAAATGAAGATGAGCGTGCGCGAGTTCGCCGAAAGTGAGATCGCGCCGCACGTCAGCGAATGGGATGAAACGCAGCATTTTCCGATTGAATTGCAACCGAAGCTCGCAGAGCTGGGTCTGCTCGGCGTCCTATTTCCGGAAGAATACGGTGGCGCGGGACTGGGTTACGTCGAATACGCCACCGTCATCGACGAGCTGTCGCGGGTTGATGGCTCAGTTGGAATATCGGTAGCGGCCCACACGTCGCTCTGCTCTAATCACATTTTCCAGTACGGCACCGAAGCGCAGAAACAAAAGTACCTGGTGCAGCTGGCGAATGGTGAACACCTCGGCGCATGGGGATTGACCGAGCCCGGTGCCGGTTCGGACGCATCGGGGACACGAACGACCGCGGTGAAGAAAGACAGCGGCTGGGTCATCAACGGCGCGAAGAACTTCATCACGCACGCGATTCATGCCGATACCTGTGTCGCGTTTGCCTCCAGCGATCGTTCGAAGCACAGCAAGGGAATTACCGGCTTCATTTTTGAAAAGGGCATGAAAGGCTTTTCGCCTTCAAAAAAGGAAAACAAGCTGGGGCTGCGCGCCTCGGAAACCGCCAGTGTGATTTTCGAAGATTGCTTCGTACCGGATGAGAATCGCATCGGCGACGAAGGCATGGGCTTCGTGAACGCAATGGAAATTCTCGACGGTGGCCGCATCTCGATTGCGGCCTTGGCCGTTGGCATCGCGCAGGGCGCCTACGAATCGGCTTTGCGGTATTCGGGCGAGCGACAGCAGTTCGGAAAAGCGATCCGCGAGTTTCAGGCCATCCAATTCAAGCTCGCCGACATGGCGACACAAATCGACGCCGCGCGGCTGCTGATGTACCGGGCCGCGTGGATGAAAGATCGAGGGAAGAAGACTACCAGGGAGTCGTCGATGGCGAAGCTGTTTGCGTCCGAGATCAGCGTGAAGGTTTGCGAAGAAGCAATTCAAATTCACGGTGGCTATGGCTATACCAAGGATTATCCGGCGGAAAAATACTGGCGCGACTCGAAACTTTGCACGATCGGCGAAGGCACCTCCGAGATTCAACGGATCATCATCGCGCGCGAAATTCTCAAACAGGCCTGACGCTCAAATGACTACACTCATCGACCGCATCACTTCCGGCGACCCGAATGCAGTCGCTCGCGCAATCTCACGAGTTGAAGACGGTGCGCCTGATGCTTCGGAATTGATGAAAGAAGTGTTTGCGCGCACCGGCCAGGCGTTGGTGATCGGAATAACCGGCGCACCCGGCGCTGGGAAGTCAACGATCGTGGACAAGCTCGCGGCTTTCTATCGAACAAAAGGCGAACGCGTCGGCATCATCGCGGTCGATCCGTCGAGTCCTTTTTCCGGCGGCGCGATTCTCGGCGATCGCATTCGAATGCAGACGCTGTCGTTGGACAAGGGCGTTTTCATTCGATCGATGGCCACGCGCGGAAATCTCGGCGGCCTGGCGCGTGGAACGGTTGACGCCGTGGCGATTCTGGATGCCGCTGGTTACCAAAAGATTCTGGTTGAAACTGTCGGCGTTGGACAGGACGAAGTTGAGATCGTCAAGACCGCCGATGTTTGCGCCGTGGTGCTGGTTCCCGGCATGGGCGACGACGTACAGACGCTGAAAGCCGGCATCATGGAAATCGGTGACGTGCTCGTGCTGAACAAAGCAGACCGTGAGGGCGCTCTGCGTGCCGAAAAAGAGTTGCAGGCCCTGCTGATGTTGGCAGTGCGCGAAGATGCCTGGCAACCGACGATCGTGAAGACGGTTGCGACTGAGAGTAAAGGCATTGAAGAGCTTGCTGCGGCGATCGAGCAGTGCCGAAAGTTTCAGCAGTCACGTCCGGAAACCAGTGAACGCCGTCGCGCCATTGCGCGTTGGCGGATTCTCGAGTTACTGCGCGAACAACTGGTGAAGCGAGCGCTGAATGGAAACGGCGCGGTCGAGAAGCTCGATCGACTGGCGGCGGAAGTCGCATCAAAACAGCGCGATCCATATTCGGCGGTGGAGCAGCTGATGAAACCAGAGGTCAAAGATTAGAGATCAGATGTCAGACGTCAGAACCAACCGTTAGGGACGCGTGAGGTCGTTTACTGACATCTGACATCTGATCTCTGACATCTGCTGTTATGAAGATTCATCACATCGGCATCGCCACGAGTGGCATCGACGGTGCTTCGGAAGTCTGGAGCGATCTGCTCGGATTGCAGGCGGGCCACACTGAAGATGTGCCGGGACAAAAAGTGCGCGTTTGCATGTTACCGGTTGGCGAATCGCGTTTGGAATTGCTCGAGCCGATGTCGCCGGATTCGCCAATCTCAAAGTTTCTCGAGAAGCGTGGGGCTGGCATCCATCATATCGCGGTGAGCGTCGAAGACATTCGCTCAGTTTTGGACGATTTGAAAGCGAAGGGCGCCAGGTTAATCGATGAAGAGCCGCGAACGGGCGCGAGCGGTTGCCTTGTCGCCTTCATTCATCCATCATCGACCGGAGGCGTATTGCTGGAACTTGTAGAAGATCCAAAACCGTAGACCCTCGGTTTTCTATTTTGAAAGGATTTTGTTTTGAACTCAATTACCAAAGCCTGGATTGCCGCCGGTGTCGGCATTCTTTTTTCCGTTGGCCTGATTTTTTGGCAGGTGCGCGCCAGTCACGCCGCCGCTATTAATCTTAGCGCCGATGACATGTCGCTGATTGCCGCCGATCAGGCGCCGCAGATGCGCATGCGTCTGGCTTCGGATGACGCAGCGCGTAGAGAATTCGCGAAAAATGTTCGCGAGCTGTTTGCGGTCGCAGAGGAAGCTCGCGCTAAGGGTTTCGCGAACCGTCCCGAGGTCAAGCGTCAGCTCGAGTTGATGCGCGCGTTCCTCATTTCTCAAAACTACTCGCAAACGCAGGCGGCTGGGCCGGTGACGGACGCAGAGGTCGAAAACTTTTTCAAAGAGCCGGGTCAGGAAGAGCGTCTGAAGCAATTCATTACCGACGCGCAAGCGCGCAATCCGATGATGAAGGGGCAACAAATTCCCGAAGAGCAGATGAAAGAAATCCGGCAGCAGTTCGGGCAAGTGCTGATTGCCGAACGTCGCGGAGTTGCCGCCGGCATCGATCAGCAACGAAAGGTGCAGTTGCAAATCATGCTGCAACAAGCGCGTCTGCTTGCCTCGATGTACGAAGAAGAGACCCTGGCGAAATCCGTAAAGGCCACGCAGGCGGAGATCGATGAATACCTCAAAACGCATCCCGAAGAGCAGGTGCACGCGCGCCACATTCTCATCTCGATCAAATCGCCGGACGCTCCTTCTGAAGGAGGGCTGGATAAAGCTCAGGCGCGCGCGAAAGCGGAAGAAGTTTTGAAGCGCGTGAAGGCAGGCGAGAACTTTGAATCGCTGGCGAAGGAATACTCCACCGATCCGGGCAGCAAAGAGAGTGGCGGCGACCTCGGGTGGTTTGGTCGCGGTCGCATGGTCCCAGAGTTCGAAAAGGCTGCGTTCGCTTTGCAGCCGGGACAGACAAGCGAGATCGTCGAATCACCGTTCGGCTTTCACATCATAAAAGTCGAAGGTCGTCGCAATGGCGATCCGCAGCAAGCCGCCCAGGAGGCCGAGCAAGAGAAAGAGAAGAAGCTCATCGAAGAAATCGTGAAGCGACAGAGCGGCCACATCACGATTGCTGATAACTTTGCCGTGCAAGCGCCGCCTCCGCCGCAGATGCAACAGGGGCTGCCGTTCGCGCCCGAGGCGCCACCGGCAACTTCATCTCCGGCTCCGAGAGGCAAGAGCTCACCGAAGAAGCGCTAATCTTTTTTTGGCGATGAAGTTTGGCGATTATCGCGTCGAAATCGTACCTGATTGTGAGTTTCGACTCGACGGCGGGGCCATGTTCGGCGTTGTGCCGCGCAACCTTTGGTCCAGGTTCTGCCCCCCGGACGATCAGAATCGGATTCGCATGAGCATGAACTGCGTGTTTATCGAAGCGGGCAACGAGCGGGTGCTGATCGAGACTGGCATCGGCGATAAATGGTCCGAGAAGCATCGGGCGATGTACGGCATCGATCGCCGGCGGAGTCTGGCTGAGTCAGTGCAAGACGTTGCCGGCGTGGCGCCGGAAGAAATAACGATTGTGGTCAATACGCATCTGCATTTCGATCACGCCGGCGGGAATACAAAGTTGGACGAGTCAGGGAAAGCCGTGCCGCAGTTTCCTAAGGCGCGCTATTTCATTTCGCAGGCGGAGTACGAACACGCTGAGTCGCCAACCGATCGTGACAAGGCGAGCTATTTTCCTGAGAACTGGCGGCCGTTGAAAGAGAGTGGGCAATTGGAACTTAAGCCTGCGAGTTATGAGGTCGTACCGGGACTAACAATGGAAACGTATCCCGGTCACAATCGTTCAATGCAGTGTTGGCGCTTGCAACAGAACGGTCGGACGCTGTTTGGATTTGCGGACCTGGTCCCGATGCGCGCGCACGTGCCGTTCGCGTGGGTGATGGGTTACGACCTTTATCCGGTCGAAACGGTGGAAGCGAAAAAGAAGTTGTTGCCGCAAGCCGCGCGCGAAGGATGGACGTGCTTGTTCTATCACGATCCTGAGCAGCCTTTGGCGCGAATTGTAGAGCAAGACGGCAAGTTTGGAGCTGAGCCAGTTTCGTAGCCATCAGATGACAGCAGCAAAAATTGGAATCATTGGCGGCAGTGGGCTGTATCAAATGCCGGAACTGACGGACATCGAGGAGATGGAGGTCCAGACTCCGTTCGGAAATCCGTCTGACAAGTTCATTCTCGGAACGCTTGAAGGCGAGCGGGTTGCGTTTCTGCCGCGACATGGCGTGGGCCATCGCTTCACCCCGACTGAAGTTCCGTTTCGCGCGAACATATACGCGATGAAGCTACTCGGAGTTGAGCGAATTCTGTCGGCGTCGGCAGTTGGGTCGTTGCAGGAAAAGTACGCGCCGCTCGACATGGTGATTCCCGATCAGTTTTTTGATCGGACACGCGGTCGAGTTCGCGAATCAACCTTCTTCGGCGAAGGCATCGTGGCGCATATCGCGTTTGCGCATCCCGTCTGTGCATCACTGGGAGACGCGCTCGAAGCGTCGTGCAACACGGTGAAAGTCAATGTACATCGCGGCGGAACGTACATCTGCATGGAAGGGCCGGCGTTTTCGACATTCGCCGAATCCAACGTTTATCGTTCGTGGGGCATGGACATTATCGGCATGACTAACTTGCAGGAAGCGAAGCTCGCGCGCGAAGCTGAGATTTGTTACGCGACACTGGCGCTGGTAACCGATTACGATTGCTGGCATCCTGGACATGACGCCGTGACGGTCGAGACGGTGATTAATTATTTGAGTCAGAATGTGCGAAATGCACAGCTAATCATCAAGGGCGCGGTTAAGAGCTTGTCAGGTCAACCACGAGATTGTAAATGCGGTTCCGCGCTGAAAAATGCAGTCTTTACTGCACCTGACCTTTGGCCGGAAGCAACCGTGCGAAAGCTGCAAGCCATCATTGGAAAGTACGGGAAGTAGTTTCAGGTTCCAAGTTTCAGGTTTCAAGTTGGAGAGTTGATATGAAAAAGAGTTTGTTTCGGCTGACGCTACTGGTGCTCCTGCTCGGCTTGCCGTCAATTCTTTGCGCGCAGGGCGGCGCGAAGCAGGGACCGCAGGCCAGCCGCGATTTGGAATTGGACAAGGATTCTCTGCACAACCTTGAAGTTGCGCGCCACTATTTCAAACTGAAGAAAGCTTACGTTGCGGCGCTACAGCGGTGCGAAGAAATAAAAGCAGCCAATCCAACGTTCTATAAGATTGACGAGGTCTTGTATATCGCGGGTGAAAGCAGCCTCAACCTCGCTGCAGGAAAGGGGAGGCAGAAACCCTCGCTCTACGTGATTCGCGAAGGCGAGACCAAACGCACGCCGACGACCGACGAGTTTCGCGACATGGCGCGCGATTACTTTTCGCAGTTGGTGAACAGTTATCCAGAAAGTTCTTTTCGCGGTCAAGCAGAAGACGCGCTCCGCGCGCTCGGTGGACCGAAGCCAAAAAGCAGTGGGCAGTAGCGAGTGGGCAGTGAGCAGTGGGCAGTGAGCAGTGGAGGCGCTGCGTTCGTTCAGATCAGAATCCCAAATCTAAAATCAGAAATCGAAAATCCAGACATGTCCCTTCTCGTCGTTGGTTCCGTCGCCTTTGATTCAGTCGAAACTCCTTTTGGTAAACGCGAGCAGATGCTCGGCGGGTCGGCGTCTCACTTTTCGATCTCGGCCAGCTTCTTCACTGAGGTGCGCGTGGTTGCGGTCGTCGGCGGTGATTTCGGTGACGAAGAGCGCGCAGTGTTTGAGCGCCACAACGTTGATACGACTGACCTGGAAGTTGTCGCTGACGGCAAGACTTTTCGCTGGTTTGGCCGCTACGAGTACGACTTGAATGTCGCGCACACGCTGGATACGCATCTGAATGTGTTTGCCGGTTTTCAGCCAAAACTTTCAGACGGTTCAAAGAATTCGCGATTGGTCTTCCTTGGTAATATTCAGCCGGACTTGCAGCGCGGCGTGCGCGAACAGGTTCCCAACGCGGAACTGGTCGCTCTCGACACGATGAATCTTTGGATCAATACAACGCGCGACAACTTGCAGAAGACAATAGAAGTCGTTGACCTGCTGATCGTCAACGATGCTGAGGCGCGGCAACTTGCAGAAGAGCCGAATTTGATCAAGGCCGCGCGCAAAGTCCTTTCGTGGGGTCCGCACACTTTGATTGTGAAACGTGGCGAGTACGGCGCGGCGATGTTCACCAAGAACGAGTACTTTGCAATTCCCGCTTACCCGCTGGAATCGGTTTTTGATCCGACTGGTGCAGGAGACACTTTCGCCGGAGGCTTGATGGGCTATCTCGCCAGTCAGGAAAAGCTCGACGAAGCGGCGCTGCGCCGGGCGATGATCTTTGGCTCGGTGATGGCGTCGTTCAACGTCGAAGAGTTTGGCACTGAGCGCGTCCAGCGTCTGACTCACAACGAGATCAATCAACGCTTTCGCGACTTCAAGCGGTTCACTAACTTCGAAGAGATTCTGTTTGAGCGGGCGGTGCGGGCCATATGACCCAAAGGGTTCGTTTCGCGGTGATTTCGCTTCCGCAAATGGCGCATTCCAACTGATTTTCCGGTATTCTTGTCACCGATGCGCGTTCTAATCGTCAGACTCTCATCTATGGGTGACGTTGTGCATACGCTGCCGGCGCTTACGGACGCTGCACGCTCACATCCAACAATCCGATTCGATTGGGCGGTCGATGAAGCGTTCGCTAATATCCCGGCGTGGCATTCGCGCGTTGAGCGAGTATTTCCTGTTGATCTTCGTCGTTGGCGAAGGGGTCTGACATCAGCGAGCGGACGCGCCAAAATTAGAGAAGAGCTTAGATCGATTCGATCTCAGCAATACGACGTGATCGTCGACTTGCAGGGTGAGTTTAAAAGCGCATTCGTCGCTCGTCTGGCTCGGGGCGCGCGTTACGGATATGACGGAGCGTCTGCTCGCGAATGGGGCGCGCAGCTCGTTTACCGCCATCGATATGCGGTCGCCAAAGGCGTCCATTCAATGACGCGCATGCGGAAACTGCTTTCGCAGGCGCTGTCGTATTCCTACGATGAACAGGTGATCGATTATGGAATTCAACGTGAGCGGCTGGCGTCGCCTGCGCTCAATGTCGATCGACCCTACGTGGTTTTCATTCACAGCACGAGTTGGCAATCAAAAAATTGGCCCGAGCAGTATTGGCGTGACTTGGCTGATCGTGTGGCCACGGCCGGATTTGCAATCGTGCTGCCGTGGGGCAGCGAAGCCGAGCGCGCACGATCTCTGCGCATAGCGAACGGCCACGCGAATGAAATTGTCTTGCCGAAGCTGTCGATTTCCGAAAAGGCTTCAATCATTGCTGACGCCGCAGCTACCGTCGGACTGGATACTGGCCTGAGTCACATTGCGGCCGCGCTCGCCGTTCCGTCGGTTACTTTGTATGGCGCCACCGATCCGAACTTGTGCGGCGCGATTGGCGAGAATCAGGTTCACATCCAGTCTGACTTCGAATGCGTTGGTTGTCATGAAAGTGTCTGCTCGTTCACGAAGAGCAATTTCAAACCTGCTTGTTTTGAAAAGGTCGAGCCGAACAAGGTCTGGCGACAACTGGAACAACTGCTGGCAGCGCCGGTAAAATCAGAACGCGTCTATCAAACTGCCTGAGAATGGAGAACTATGTTTTGTCCAGTCTGCGAATCTGAATACGAAAGCGGAATCAACACCTGTCCTGACGATGGCGCTCAATTGGTCGAGCGACTTTCGCCCGAAGGCGGCGCGCAAGATGACAGTGAAGCGAAATTCGTCACGCTGCACACGTTGTCTTCGCCCATGGAAGCGGAAATGGTGAACGACATTTTGCGGCAGAACGGCGTGCGGTCAGTCGTGCAATCGGGCGGAAATGATGCGTTCTCACCAGTGTTTTCCGCAGTGTCGCCCGGCGCGGCCGTGTTGGTGGATGAACGCGATCTCGATCAGGCAAGGGAACTCTACGCCTCGTTTTTTGGCGATGACACGTCACCGCTCACCGGCCCCACAGACGAAATTGAAGACGAACCAGAAGCGGAATGACAGACGCGATCGTGGTCTTCATGACGGCCGCGAGCGCTGACGAGGCGCGACGCATCGCCGATCATCTGGTCAGCTCGCAATTGGCTGCCTGCGTGCAAGTTCTGCCGGAAATCGAATCAGTCTATCGTTGGGAAGGTAAAGTTCAGCACGAGAAGGAAGTGCTGATTCTGGCCAAGACAACTGCGGCCCAATTCACTGAATTGGAAAAGGCTGTGCGCGCAATTCACAGCTA
This sequence comes from Pyrinomonadaceae bacterium, assembly GCA_036505595.1. Classification (GTDB taxonomy): domain Bacteria; phylum Acidobacteriota; class Blastocatellia; order Pyrinomonadales; family Pyrinomonadaceae; genus UBA11740. The sequence continues at coordinate 6,297 of DASXTE010000026.1, read as the reverse complement.
TGAAACGCCTGAGATTGTCGCAGTGTCGATGTCGGCTGTCTCGGAACCTTATCGCGCGTGGTTGGATGAGAACGTTCGCGCTGAATAACGTTGCGCCTCGGAATCAGCGCTAACTAATATTCGAGAGCGCGCTTTTGTTGCGGGAAACGATCTCGACAATCTCGGCGGGCGAGTCAACTACGTGTAGCCGCCGAAAGTCCTCATCAATGATTTTGCCCTCGCGAAGCATTGGCCCCTTCAGCCATTCCATCATGCCATTCCAGTATTCCGAGCTGTAGAGCACCACCGGAAAATTGTGAATCTTGCCTGTCTGAATCAGCGTGAGCGCTTCAAAGAGCTCATCGAGCGTGCCGAAGCCGCCGGGAAAGATGATGAACGCATCGCTGTACTTCACGAACATCATCTTGCGCACGAAGAAGTATTTGAACTTCAGCGAGAGCGTAAGGTAGTCGTTGGATTTCTGTTCGTGCGGCAATTCGATGTTGCAGCCGACCGAGATGCCGCCCGCTTCGAACGCGCCGCGGTTCGCGGCCTCCATTATTCCCGGGCCGCCGCCTGTGATGACGGCGAATCCCGCGCGCACGAAAAGAGCGCCGGTTTCCTGCGCTGCCTTGTAAACTGGATCATCCGGTGAGGTGCGGGCTGAGCCGAATATCGCGACGCCATTAGTTATGTGCGCGAGGTCCTCGAATCCCTGGACGAACTCGCCCATGATGCGGAACACGCGCCAGGTGTCAGTGTGCAAAAACTCGTCGGGATGTGGCGTCTCAAGCAGGCGCTCGTCATGGGTGCCGGCGGGAACGTTTCTGTAGTCGTCGTTATTCACAATCAAAGCCCCATGATGTTATAGCCGCAGTCGACGAAGATCGTTCCGCCGGTGATCCCGGATGAAAGCGAGCTGCAAAGAAACAGAGCGGTGTCGCCTACCTCGCGCACCTCAACGTTTCGTTTCAGCGGGGAGCGTTCGGCGTGATGTTTGAGCATCGTCGATAGACCGGCGACGCCGCGCGCAGACAACGTCTGAATTGGGCCTGCACTAACGGCGTTCACGCGGATATTCTTCGGCCCAAGGTCCGCGGCGAGATATCTTACACTTGATTCGAGCGCGGCCTTGGCGACACCCATCACGTTATATCCCTGATAGACCTTTTCAGCTCCGTGAAAAGTCATCGTCACAATGCTGCCGCCTTCAGTCATCAATGGCGCTACGGCGCGCGCCAGTTGCGTCAGCGAATACGCGCTGATTTCCAAAGCAGAAAGAAAAGCGTCGCGGTCAACCTTCATGTATTCGCCTTCGAGCGCTTCCCGTGGCGCAAACGCGATGCTGTGAATCAGGAAATCGAGCCGCCCAAATTCTTTGCCCACGCGTTTGAATGTCGCGTCGACTTCCTCCTGCTTCGTCACATCGCACGAGTACAAGGGCGAGTCAGGCATTTCGGCCTTCGTGAGACTCTCAACGTTTTCTTTCAGCCGCTCGCCTTGATAAGCAAACGCCAAACGTGCGCCCGCTTCATGCAGCGCTTGTGCGGTGGCCCACGCGATTGAGCGCTTGTTGGCAACACCGAAGACGATTCCAGTTTTGTTGTTCAGCATCGATTGTACTTTTACTGCTCTCGCTCCTTCATTTGGGTTTTGAGTTCGTTTCCGCGGGCGTTTGTGACATCGGCGAGGCAGATGGCGGTAATCATCGGTCGCATCGAGCCGCCTTTGTACTCGTCGGCGACGAAGTCGCAGTTCGCGTCACGATATTTGAGCCAAGCTAGTTGCGCATTCTTAAGTTGCACTTTCTCTTCGTCGTTCAGTTTCGAGGCGAATTGCCCATAGACCTTATTGAGCCGGGCATCTGCGGCTTTATACTCCTTGCCCCAGCAGATGTTCAGCTCAGCCTGGCTCTGCGCATCGGCGCACGGATCTGTTTTTTTCGGCTCCTGGGCCGATGCGATCGCGCACCCAAACAGGAATGGAATAACAATCTTAACGGCGACTTTCATTTGCAATTCCTTTCATGATGACGCTCAGGGGCCTGTTGCGTATTTTGTCACCTTGCCATCCTCGATCACGAAGTTTCGATTCGGACAGCATTCATAAGTCCATTCTGACTTAGGCTGGCCCTTGTCGTCGACCGTTACCGTAAGCGCCTGGACATAGAAATGAAGGCCGCAGGCTGCGGCGACCATCTCTTCTGTCATCCCGACAGTAACCTCGCCTTTTCTAACTTGGCTCCAAATGTCCGGAGTCCAATCTGAATGCTGGCTAGCGGGGTCAACAAAATAAAAAAACTTATTAACGTCCCACTCGTATTCTCGCGGCCCGCATTCCTTCCCGGGATAAAACTGTGCCTTGAAAGCCATGCCGCCGCCAAAATCTGTTCCCATGTAAAGAGCGCCTTCCTGGCCGTCGTCCTTTTTAAGGCGAACGAGAATTTGCGCTCCGATCACGCCAGGCTCAACTTGCGAGACCATCAACCTCTCCAGGTTTGCCACACTTGTGCTTTCTTCTTTGATATTAGGCGCGGAAATTAGCGTGTGGCCGGGCTTGTATAAGTTAAAGGCGCCTCTCGCCCAAACTGTTTTTCCTTCCAATTCACCCTTGATCTTCTGAAGCAAAGACAACGGGCAGATGTATTGGGTGCTCTTGGTCTCGAGCCGTTCTCCGCCGTCTTCGATTTCGATAACGTACTTGCCAAGTACAATGTTGTCCGGCGCTACTTGATTCGTGTCCTCAACCACGACTCCGGTCTTGCCGGCGTAAGTGGCGCTCGACAACCCCTGCTTCGGTTTCCCCTCGGGATGAATTCCCATCTCGTCAAAGAGAGGGTCACCGCCGATGAACTCCTTCTCAGTCAGGTATCCTGACGTGGGATTACCGAGAATCGCGACTCGTTCACCTTTCAGATTTGAGATCGTTAGTTTTGGCTTGGCATCTTTCTGCGGCATCGTGGCGAGCGCGCTTGGGCCGCGATTCGCATTATTTGACGGCGATTTCTGTCCGCTACAAGCCGCCAAAGCAAGGACTAAGGCGAACGGAAGCAAAGCTTTCATCGGAAGACCTCCTTTGAACAGCAGATACTCCAGTTAATGCTTGAAATGTCTGATGTCGGTCAAGACCATTGACAGATCATGTTCGTCAGCCGCGGCGATTACCTCTTCATCGCGGACTGAGCCGCCGGGTTGAATTACCGCGGTGATGCCGTGCTTCGCGGCTTCATCAATGCCATCACGGAAAGGGAAGAACGCGTCGGATGCCATGACTGAACCGGCAATCGGCAGTTGAGCACGCATCGCGGCAATTTTCACTGAATCAACGCGCGACATTTGGCCCGCGCCGACGCCTACGGTTTGTTTGTCGCGTGCGTAGACAATCGCATTTGACTTTGTGTGCTTGCAAACCGTCCAGGCAAACAGCAGATCGTCAATCTCTTTGTCCGACGGCGCGCGCTTCGTTACTACTTTCAAAGCCTCGCGCGTCAGCTTATGCGTGTCGCGCGTTTGCGCGAGCATTCCGCCGGTAATCTGCCTGTATTCGAAACCTTCCGACGGTTTCGGTTCGCCGATGCGAAGCACGCGCAGGTTTTTCTTGCCGGCGAAAACTTCGAGGGCCGCTTCGTCGAAATCGGGAGCGATGACTACTTCGACGAAAATTTCGACGACGGCGCGCGCTGCGGTCGCATCAACCGCACGATTTAACGCGACGATGCCGCCGAAAGCCGAAACCGGATCACATGCCAGCGCGCGGCGATACACCTCTTCGGCAGACGCACCCAGGGCCGCGCCGGCAGGATTCGTATGCTTAATGATCGCGCAAGCCGTTTCATCGAAATCACCCACGAGTTGCCACGCTGCATCGGCATCAACGTAATTGTTGAAGGACATCTCTTTGCCGCCGAGTTGCTCGGCAGCGGCTACGCCTTCTGAAACATTCATCCCGCCGCGGACGCTCATTTCGTACAGCGCTGCGGCTTGATGAGGATTTTCGCCGTACCGCAACTCAGAAATCTTGTTGAGCGAGAGTTGTTGCCGCTCCGGAAACGGGTCGTCTTCTGCGGCGGCCTCAAGCTCGTCACCGTGCAGAGACTTCATCGCTGTCGAAAACAGATTCATGTATGTCGACATCCGCTCGATAATTTCTGGAATCGGCGGAAACATCTTCGACTGTTTCGCGCCCTCGAGATTCGCGCTCAGGTAAGGGAAGACTGCCGAGTCATAGAACGCAGTGCGCATGAAAGCGAGCCGCGCAAGTTGCTCGCGCGTGGCGAGCGTCAACGCGCCGTCATCCAGAATCATTTCTGTCCGGATTTGCCGGTATAAATCGGGCGACGTGACGACGGCGACGTCGCGGTAATTCTTTGCCGCTGAGCGGATCAAGGCCGGTCCGCCAATGTCGATCTGTTCGATGGCGTCAGCCAACGCGATCTCTTCGCGAGCGGCTGTTTGTTCGAACGGGTAAAGATTAACCACGACCATATCCACTGGTTCGATACCGTGTTGTTGCATGGCAGCCCTGTGCTCCGGATTGTCGCGAACCGCCAAAAGCGCGCCATGAATCTTCGGATGCAAAGTCTTCACGCGTCCGTCCATCATCTCCGGAAAGCCGGTGATGTCAGCGACATCGAGAACATCGATGCCAGCCTCGCGCAGCGTCTTTGCCGTGCCGCCGGTGCTAATGATTTCCGCGCCAAAACTTTTCAGCTCGAGCGCGAAATCGGCGATACCGGTTTTGTCAGAAACGCTGATCAGCGCGCGTCGAATCTTGCGCAGGCCTGCGTCGGTTTTTTCAGCCATGTGTTTTTGAAGCGTGGGATATCTTCACTGAATCATGGCATGTGTGCAAGTTCAGCATTCAATGGACGACAAACTTGTGAGTGTTCGCATAACCGCGATCACCAACCTGATATTCAATTCCGGCCGGCAGGCTCAACGACAAAGGATGTCGCTTGCCATCGTGCGCCTTTTCATTCAGATAAAAGCCAACCAGGTACTGGCTCTTCAGGTCATCTTCAATCGCCCGAAACACTGGCGTGAGATCGACTTTGTCCCTGGTCGAGAAAGGCGTGTCACTAACCAGAAAATATTTTCCTCCGGTCTTTTCCGCTAGCTGGCGGAAACCATTTGTTGGACGGCGGACCGAAAGATGTCCATCGCGGGGTTCGAACAGCGGCAGATGAATCACATAAAACGAAACGGTCTTTTCGCGCGCGGCGTCAATGACTGCGCTAGCTCTTGTCTTGCTGGCATTGTCTAACCCATCGCTTATGAGAATGACGATGCGCCGCTCGCTTCGCACTCGCGGCAGCGCATCAAACATCGCAACGGCTCTGGCTGCCGCATCAAAAATTGCGGTGTGTTGATTCGCTCGCGCTGCCAGGTCAAATGTGGATTTCGCTGCCGCTGTGTCTCGCGCGAAAGGCGCGACAATCGTTGGCGTTTCGGCGAAGTGCAGAACGGCAACGCTCGATTTGCTACCGAAGCGTTGATAAAGGCCAAGCGCGGCGTCCCTTTGCTCGTTAATGATGTCGCGCAGGCTGCCGGATTCGTCGAGGGCGAAGACCATTGCAACGCGATCCACACCGGCTGACAAATAAAGATTGTTGGTGACGCGGTCTGGATCTTTCACGAACAGATCGCGGTCGGTGAGTCCATTCGGTCTCTGCCCGCGCTGATCGCGAATGCGCGCGGGAAAGAGAATCAAGTCGGTGTTGACGCGCAGAATTTCGTCGTCGTCTGCGCGAGGCCGATCGGTTTGCGCGGCGATTTCAGAAGGCGATGAAAGAGTTACTAAGAGAAAGACGAAGAAAAGACAGCGAGCAAAGAATTGTGTAGCAGATGCAAGCCGGGAGGCGGCTTCGCGAAATACTGTTTGCCGGAACATCCGCAGCCCGCTAAAACAAAAAGCGGCCGAACAGCAGGATGCTGAGGATGATCACGACTGTGATGACTATGAGTTTGACCAGCGTCATTGCCATACCTCAGGACTGGCGCAAGTTTAGTGAACGGCGATCGTGTGTGTCAATAGAGTTTGGGCGGAAGCTGAACAAATTTACAAAAATTAACAAGTTTAGTTCCAGGCCCTGGCAACGTTCTCGACGACCCACGCAGCGCGTTCGAGAATCTTCGCAAGCCCAATCCGACCGAGATAATTGCCCACTAGAGCGATATTTGGCGGCGGCGCTGGCAGCTGCGAGAGAATTTTCTCCAACCCAACCGAATAGTGTGGGAGCGCGTTTGGCCAGCGGGTGAAATGCACGGCAAGAGGCAAATCGTCTTTACGATAGAAACGGCGACGGTCGCTGAGAATTAG
>DASXTE010000025.1:0-32482 GCA_036505595.1 Pyrinomonadaceae bacterium | reverse complement strand
CTCGGCGGCAATCCATTTTTAGACGGAGTGTGGCTGTTCGCCAACGGCGTGATCTGCTTCCACCAGGGCTACAAATTTTTCATGATTGCGTTGGCCGATCAGGAAGAAGTGAATCGGGTGGTGCGGGAGATCAAGGGATTGTTGCCCGCGGGTTGACGTCCCTACCATCAACATCAGTTACCTTGCGTTTCTGGGAAGAACTCAAATGAATAAGACTCTGAACTGAGATTCAGCTCCCGGAGAGCAGACTCGTTAACAGGCAAGCTCTTAAATTGAACATACGCCGCAGCAAGAATTTTACACGTTTCATCGACGATGCTTAAAACTCTTAGGCGAAGCCGTTTCGCGAAGGAAATCATATCTTGATGCATTAGTATTTCTTCGAGATGGGAGCCGAGAGTTCCTGAATCCTTGCGAGGCGCGTCGCGCTTAGTTATCCGAGATTCTAAAATGTACGGCCATCGACGTGGCAAGAAGTGGTAGAAAGTGCCGTTCGCGTCATGCAAGCCAAAGAAAGGAAACATGCGATCGCCCATATGAGCGGACTTATTTCTAATTAGACGGAGCAGCGGTAACCAGTCTTTGTCTGACCCAGATGCAACAACGATCGGTCTAAGCGCTTCGTACAGCTCGTCAAGCAATCGTTGCTGGTTCGACTCTGCCATCGATGCTCTCGACAGAGGCTTGCCGAGCCAAGTTTCAATTCGAGTAAACTGTGCTCGTCCAAGTTGAAGATTGGGAATTGAGCAAGTAAAGAAGAGCGCTATCAAGTCCGCTACGGCATCCACGGTTCCGGCGAGTGCCACGACGAAGTGTTTTAGAGCCCGCCGCGCACGTCTGTCAGCGCTACGATCCCAATGCTCACCTCGCAGTTTCTTGCCAAGGTCATAACTCTGGCCCATTGCCGACTCGAATGCGGTTAATTCCTCTGGGGCCTCAAGACACAACTCCTTGATACTACGGAGCAGCATGCTGAAGTAGCCGAAGAGAATATTATTTTCATCAGCTAGGAAACTTGGGGCACAACCAAAAGAGAGAAAATCCGCTTGCGTATACAGTTCGTAAAGAGAAGCGGGGATCGCGTCATCGTACCGAGCCAGCACCCAATCATTCTTAGGCCGCTTAATCTCAAGTGGTCCTCGTGCAACCCTATCAATGTCCAGAATGCAGTCATGAAGTCTCATACCTCATCATAACATTTGAATGGCTAGCGGGAACTGTTCCACAGCTCGGAAATGTTCGTGCTACAAAGCGCAATAAATGTCCGACAAACTTCAGTTTGTCGCCGCGTTAATTACAGGGTTCTGCCTTCGCGCACACACTCGCATATTTGGAGAGTCTAAAGCCTTTCGGAGAGATCGCTTCGACAATAATTCCACCGCCACTCTCGCCAGCTTCTTACTAGGCCTGCTTTAACTGGATTATTGAGAACGTATTTAATCGTTGCTGAAAATTTTCCTTCACGAATCACATGATCAAAGCTTTCATGCTCCCAAAATTGTCCTCGGCGGGAGAGAATCGAATTGCACTCTCTAGCACTTCTACCTTTCAGTAAGTGCATAATGCGCGAAAGGCCAGGGTGTTCGTTTACGAACACAGGATGCCCGTCTTCATCAAGTTCCCTGATGCAGTTCGGCCTCAGACAAAAATGGTTTGAACACCACGTGAACGTGATTCGACATTACTGAGAAACAATCAAGTCTGTAAGCGTCATCATCAAGTCTATGCAGACTTCCCGCGACCGCATCCGCAACTCTTTCGTCTTTCATCCACATCGGGCCAGTCTTTGCTTTATGGAGAATGGCCTCGAACTTGATTGTCCACTCCCGGTCAAACCTTTCAACGCGCTCCTTCAATGCATCACGATCGCGAGCCCCCGGCATGTTTCTGGCACGCCTCACTTGATCGGCGAGCCAAGCCTTCTTAGCCCTATAATGTCGCACTGTTGCTGTCGGAATTGATCCCGCCAATCGATAGGTTACAAAGAGAGTCGCACCAGCCGGATGAAAATGCGGCCGATGCCGTTCGCTGAATTGTTTGTAACCAAGTCTATTCACTGGGAGGAGGGCGCGACAAACTGAAGTTTGTCGGACATTGTCACCTAACTAATCGTAATCGGGAACGGCAGGAAACAGAGCGCAAAAACAATCAGCGTAACGATTGCGACAATAGTTCGCGCCAAACCGAGCGGCTCCATCCGTTCCGGTTGCGGATGGCGCACGCGCAGCATGACGGCGAGCAGCGCGACGTAAACAAAGCCGCTTGGGCTCCCATGCCACAGCCAACCCAGCACCGAAATAATCGCCATGCTGACGAACGCGATGTGCCCAATCCACCAGTGTGCTCGTTTGCCGAAAACTGAAAAGGTTCCGTGCCCGCCATCGAGTTGTCCCACCGGCATCAGATTCAGCGCCGTCACCAGCGCGCCAAACCAGGCGGCCAGATAAGACGAGTTCACGATGCCGTTGTCCAAATTGATCTTGAAAGTCCACGCGATCAAGCGAAACAGCAGCGGGTCGTTGAAAGTTATCCCTGACGATCCCGGCGCAATGTCCTGATGCTTCAGCGTGAGCACCCCGGCGAAAGCAATCGGAAGCATCACGATGAATCCAGCCAGAGGGCCGGCCAAACCAATGTCGAACAAAGCGCGGCGCGAAGGCACAACAGACTTCATTCTGATGAACGCGCCAAACGTTCCTGGAATCAAGAGTGGCGGCTGGGGAATGAAAAACGGCAAGGTTGCATCGACTCCGTAGTAGCGACAAAAAAGGTAATGACCCGACTCATGCGAAGCCAGGATCGCCAACAACGATCCAGAGAAAACCAAACCCTGACCCAGGATGCCCGGATTCGCAAACGCGTATCGAAAGATCTCGATTACCGCCTGCACGTAGTACCACGGAATTAGCCAGAAGGCGCCCGAGAATCCGGTTGTTCCCGATTGAGACGCAGTGCCAACGTCGGGCAGCGACATGACGATGCCACACAACGTCGTCGTGACTACCGTCACGGCAAACAGGCCGATATGTAGCGCCCATTGCTTCGCTGTCGGCTTGCGAAAAGCACGATGGGCACCTGCCGCAGTTTGAGAATTGTCTGAGTAGGAAGGATTGATTGGTTCCGACATGCGACGTTTCAATTTAGGTTGGGATCCGCGTTGACATCGTTAGATGCCAAATGTTTATAGCCCAGGACCATCGCAAAAACTTAACCCGCATGAGTGAAAGCAGCACTTTCACTCATGCGGGTTCAATTCATTCAATTGCTGACGTTCTATAAATATTTCGCGCCTACGGCGTTCAACAATTCCTGCGTCTTTGACGCAACTCACAAAACTGGGCGCCAAATTACGTATCCGCCAGGCCTTCTTCGTGCGCCTGCAACTCCTTGCCCGGCTTGAAGCGTATCGTCTTGCCCGACGGAATCGCCACTTCTTCGCCCGTACGCGGGTTGCGGCCGATCCCACGCTTGCGTGGTTTGACCACGAACACGCCAAAGCCGCGCAACTCGATTCGGTCGCCGCGCGCCAGGGCCTCTTTCATCGAATTGAACAACGCGTCCACTGCCTGTTCAGCTTTGAGTTTTGGAATTCCTGTCTGATCGGCGAGACGATTGATGATGTCCAGTTTGATCACAGCTCTGACCTCCGATCGCGCGTTGCGTGGACGCTCTTGAATTCGTTCTGAAGATAATTATTGAACGCGTCGGATGATAGAAAGCCGGAACGATGGCTGTCAAGTTATTGACGCGCAACGGCAGCGTCCGAATCAATAAGTCACGTTTGACAGGCGAGCGAGCGGCAGCTAACCTCGAAATCGCGTGCGACCGAGCAGCCAACCTGCCGGCGCGCCGCAACTAAGCAGTTATTATGTTCGGAAAGCAATCCTCAGTTCCGCCGTTCGGCACCATCGACATTAACGACGATCGCGACATCGAAGTGCATCGCCCGAAAGAAGCGGCGCGCAAGCATTTCTGGCAAGAGTCGCGTCTGTTGTTTCGCGATCTGATTTTCGCGCTGATGGTGCTGGCACTGGCGATGGTGTTCATCATACAGCCGGTCAAGGTCGAGGGCACTTCGATGCTTCCATACCTGCACGACGGCGAGCGGATCTTCGTAAACAAACTTATCTACTACGACGACTATCGCTGGGCGCCGAAGGTTTATCGCGGCGACATTGTGGTGTTCTGGTTTCCTGAAGACCCTTCGAAAAGTTACATCAAGCGCGTCATCGGGCTGCCGGGCGACACCGTCGAAGTGCACGAGGGTCACGTGCGCGTGAATGGAAGAGATCTCGTCGAAACTTATCTCGACCCGCAATTGAATATGTCGCATGCAAGCCGCCCGGCGACTTACGTTAGGCCCGGCTATTATTTCGTGATGGGCGACAATCGCGACAATTCGAGCGATTCGCGGATTTGGGGGCTGGTGCCGAAGAAATACATTTATGGCAAGGCGCTGTTTCGCTATTGGCCGTTAAGCACAGCCACGATCATTTCGCGCGATACACAGAACAGCTCGGTGCCGCCGGGTACCGCAACGCGGCGGGATGGAGACGCGTCGGACGGGGACGAGCGCTAAACAGAAGCGGGCAGGATGCCCGCGAACCGCCGACAAGATGTCGGCGCTCCTTTATGACCGATTGGCTGCGATTCATTGCGATGATTTTCTACGCGCCGCTGCGGGGCATGCGCGAAGTGCGCGATCGCAGCGGGCTTTTGCCCGCGTTCGGGTTCGCATACCTGTCCCAGGTCGTCTACGTGTTTGCGATACAGTGGCTGGCCGGCGATAAATCTTTTCTCACGCGGCCGTCGCTGGTTGCCGGAAATTTGTTTCAAGCGGCAACGGCGCTTTTGCCTTTTGCGATCGTGTTTGTGCCGCTCATCGCGCTGGTGGCCAATTTGTTCGATCGTCGCGGTAGTTTCGGCGTCGTGCTGCAACAGGAGTACGCTTCGCTGGCTTCCGTCGTTTTCTACGCGCTGATTGCTGCGAATCTGTTGACGATTCTGATTTCAGTCTTCTTTCACTTTAGCGGCGTGCAGGCGGCCTACATTGCCAGCTCAACTCAGTCAGCCGAACAAATAAAATCGCTCTTTAAGCTGCCGCCAGAGATGAGCCAGCAGCTCGATCAGCAGTTGCACAACCCGGTGTTTGTGGCCGGCAGTTTGTTTCGCACCGTAAAGATTGCGCTGTTTACAATTGGCGCGCTCGAAGCCGTGCGCAAAGTCTTTCGGTTGTCATTCCTGCGATCCGTGGCCGTTGTGTTGTTGACCTACGCGGCGGCGCTGGCGCTCTCGCCCATTTGGACGCTGCTCTTCCACCGAGTGATCGGCTCGCCATTCATTCTCCTGCTGCTGTTCTTTCTGCTTCGTGGCTACTTCAGCGGCATTGTCAACACCCAACGCGCGCGCGCGTCTTTCAAACAGAATCTCGAAGCCGCCACGATCAACCCGCGCGATTCATCCGCGCATTACAATCTCGGATTGATTCATCAGAACCGTGGCGAACTGGATCAGGCACGCGAGCGTTTTCAACGCGCGATCGACATCGATACTGACGAAGTGGATGCTCATTATCAGCTCGGGCGGATCGCGCGCGCGCAAAATCGTCTGACGGAAGCCATTAGCCATTTTGAGCAGGTGGTGCAACGCGATCAGTATCATGCGCAAAACGAAATCTGGCGCGAGATTGGCGCGACCTACATTGCTGCCGGACAGTTCGCCGACGCGCGTGACGCTTTGCAGAAGTTTTTGGATCGGCGCGAGAACGATCCGCAGGGACTGTACTTAATGGGCCGCGCGCACGCCGGACTTGGCGACAGCCAGGAAGCCGCAAGTTCAATGCAGGCGTGCATCGATGCCGTCAAGACTGCCCCGGCCTACAAATATCGCGCTGAGAAACGCTGGCTGCACGAGGCCCAACAGTTCTTGAAAGGCAAGAAGCGAGAAGCTCTGGGCAGCAGGCAGTAGCGCCCTTGTCCGCATCCGTGGTTCCGACATTTTCAAAACCAACCATTAGGAGAGCTGTATGATTCTCTGGATTGTTCTTTTCTTTTTGATCATCGCGCTGGTCATGTTCTTCCACAAGCTGGCCATGAAAAGCTCGATGGAAAAGAAACTCGGCAGGAAAGTGGAAGACCGGGAACTTACGAGTCTCACGGCCTGGATGGAAGACAAGAAAGGCGATCAGCCAAAGTAGTTCATTCACGTAATCAATCTCAGTGATGAAATCAATCTCGACACTCGCGTTGATCGGTCTGCTGCTTTTCGCCTGCAAATTGTGCAGCTTTACCGGAAACAAGAACACGCCTCCGCCAGCTCCGTCGCCCACGCCCCGGCCGATGCTGTACGCGGCGGATTTGATCAAGCAGCGGCTGGGCTCGTTCACTTTGGTGAAACACACGACCAGAGAAGAGATGAGAAAGACCGCCAGCGGTTTTGGCGTTCAGTTGCTTGATCAGTCCAACGATGCGGGTGTCGGCGAATATCGATCTGATTCCGGGAAGACTGTTTTGCTGTCGGTTTACAGTTTTTCAAGTCAGCAGACTGCCTCAACGCTTATCGATGACCTGGAACGTGAGGCTCGTGCGCCTAAATCCAGGACAGTAATCATCAAGAGCAGTCGGACGTCCACTGGAAAGCGATTGGAAGCGCTGGGCCTGGTCGGGCGCAAACTCCAGGGCATGATCGTGTGGAACAATGGCTATTGGTTCTTCATGGCGATGAGCGACAGTCTCTCGGAGGCGCGCGCGTTGGCGGATGCGGTTGGTTATTGATTGGATTTCCTCTGTGTCCTCTGTGGTTAAATCGATGAATCCAGCAATTCTTGCACTCGAAGACGGCCGCGTCTGGCGCGGACGGTCTTGGGCTGCCGAAGGCGAGGCCTGCGGCGAGATGGTCTTCAACACTTCGATGACGGGATACCAGGAAGTGCTGACCGATCCTTCGTACGCGGGCCAGATCGTCTGCATGACTTACCCGCTGATTGGCAACTACGGCGTCAACAAAGAAGATTCAGAATCGTCGCGGCCCTGGGTCGAAGGATTCGTGGTGCGCGAAGCCGCGCGCGTGGCTTCGAACTGGCGGGCCGAAAGTACGCTCGACGCATATCTCAAGCGCTGGAACATTGTCGCTATCGAACACATCGACACGCGCGCCCTCGTGCGGCACATTCGCGACAAAGGCGCAATGCGTGCATGTCTCTCGACCGTTGACAGCGATGCTGACAGCGTTATCGAGAAAGCGCGCCAGTCACCGTCGATGGAGAATCGCGAACTCGCCAGCGTCGTGACTACCGACAAGCCTTACGAAATTCCTGCGCAAGGGACCGAGCGCTTTCACGTCGTCTGTTACGACTTTGGCGTGAAGATGAATTCGTTGCGCGAGTTGGCGCAAGCCGGCTGTCGCGTAACGGTCGTGCCGGCATCAACTCCGGCCGGCGATGTCTTTGCGATGAAACCTGACGGCGTGTTTCTTTCGAACGGCCCGGGCGATCCAGCATCCATGAACAAAGAAGTCGAAGAAGTGAAGCGCGTTGCCCAATCAGGCACGCCGACCTTTGGAATTTGCTTTGGCCATCAGCTGCTGGGGCGTGCATTTGGCGGAAAAACTTTCAAGCTAACGTTCGGCCACCGCGGCGGCAATCAGCCGGTAAAAGATTTTCGCGACGGCCATGTTGAAATCACTTCGCACAATCATGGCTTCGCCGTGCTCGCCGATTCGCTTCCACCCGAAGTCGAAGTCACACACGTCAATCTCAACGACCGCTGCGTCGAAGGCATGCGCCATAAGACGCTCCCGATCATCTCAGTCCAGTACCATCCCGAAGCCGCACCCGGCCCACACGACGCCGAACATCACTTCAAAAGGTTTATTGAATTGATGGAACATCGAGTCGCCGAATAACGCTGGTTGCTAAGATGGGAAACCTACGCGGGTCAACAAAGTCTGAAAGCGCGAGTCGGAACGAAGATTGTCCCAGATGGGATTCACCTTCAAATATATCAACGGTCCGAACCGCCGTTCCACCGCCTTATCGAGCCACGCAAAAGCTTCGTCCTTTTGTCCAAGTCCGGCATAGGTCGACGCGATCCAGTGCGGCGAAACATACTGCTGTTTGGATAACTCCAACAATTGATTAAGCACGCGGCGGGCCTCATCCCTCCGACCACATGAGGCGTAACCTTGTGCGAGCCCGCCTAGCCTTTCAACTGTATCTTCAAGATTCTTGGCTTTTTGAAACTCTTCGATGGCCTCGTTACATTGGCCCTTTTGTGCATACGCTCGGGCGAGGAGAAAGTGCCCGCGGACGAAACTTGAATCCAAATCCAGCGCCTTATGTAATTGTTCGATGGCTTCATCGGGCCGGCGCGCAAAGTAATAGAACTCTCCATGATCGGTATTGATAATGAGCGAGAGCGGGTCGAGTTCCTGAGCTCTCTTGATTTCCGCGATCGCTTCCTCGGTACGCCCCATCGAAATCAAGTAATAAGCGTAGCCGTGATGAGCCGTGGGGTAGTTGGGATTCAATTCAATGGCGCGCCGGTACTCTTGCGCGGCGCCATCCCAGTCCCAGTCGTAATACAATTTTACGTACCCGAGCGAGCAATGAGCTTCGGCCAATGAGTCGTCGAGCGCTATGGCCCTCACAGCCGCATCCTTTGCCAGCGGAAAGACATCCTCGGGCGCGCGAATGCCCTGGCTACTCAAAAAACTGTACGAGTCGGCGAGGCCCGTGTAGGCAAGCGCATAGTTAGGGTCTTTGTCTATCGCCTCCTGAAAGAACTCTATGGATCTTTGAAAACTCTCTGCTGTGCGCTTGTTCCAGTAGAAGCGACCTCTCAAGTAAAGCTGATAAGCCTCGGCGTTTTCCGTGTAGTTCTTCGTCAGTTGTTCCCGCTCGGCGCCCGATAGTTTCAAACGAAGCTGGCCGACAATCTCTTGAGTGATGTCGCGCTGGATCGTAAGAATATCTGCGAACTTCCGCACGTACTGGTCGCCCCAGATTTGGTGGTTGTCTTTGGCGTCAATCAACTCGACGTTGATAGCAATCTGGTCGCCAATTTGTTTGACCTCGCCTTTCAAGACCGAACGGACATTCAATTCTTCACCGACCTTGCTCGCGTCGGTCTCCTTATCTTTATAACGAAAGACTGCACTGCGCGACATCACTCGCAAACTTGGAGCTTGTGAAAGCGTATTAATCAAGCTTTCAGTGATTCCGTCCGACAAGTACTCTGCGTTTTGCTCGTGGCCGGCATTGACGAACGGCATCACGGCAATCGAATCAATAGGTTGCGCGTTCGTCCTCGCCACGTCGGAAGACAGAAAACGATAAGTAAGAAAGCCGACGAAAATCAGGCTCACCGCAAAGGCGCCTGCCAGCAACAGTTTTGCGCGATGGTCCCATGTTCGAATGCGGCGCGGAACGTAGGATCTGAAGTTCTCAAGGAAGCGCGTCGTTTCGCTGCTCTCCGCTTCGGGCAATTCACGCAACACCGCAATCAATTCGTCGCGCATTTCAGCGATGTTTTGGAAACGCTCGCGCGGATCTTTCGCCAAGGCACGATTAACTATCGCCTGAAGCCCCTCAGGGATCAGTGCGCCACGCAACTCAGCGATCGGTTTCGGCGTCTCGTGCAGGACCGCGTGGCGCACGTCAACCGCAGTCTTCCCGTGAAAGGCCCACGTGCCGGTCAGCATTTCGTAAAGCAGAATGCCAGTGGAAAAAATATCGGCGCGATGGTCAACGTGCTCGCCTCGTGATTGCTCCGGCGCCGCATAAGTCGGCGTGCCGTAAGGCGAGCCTTGCACCGTAAGCTCGGTTTGGTCTTTTCCGTCCGGACTTTCCTGCGTGAGTTTTGCCAGTCCGAAGTCGAGAATCCTGGCTTGTCCGTTGTCGGTAACAATGACATTTTGTGCTTTGATGTCGCGGTGGATGATGCCTTGCGCGTGGGCCGCCGCCAGAGCATCGCAGACTTGGATCGCGATTTTCAGCGCGCTCGTCAACTCCAACGGACGACCACCCACCAGCTCGCGGATGTTTCGGCCGGCGACAAACTGCATCACGATAAAATGCAGATTGTCGAATTCGATCAAATCATGAATCGTGCAGATGTTCGGGTGATCGAGCGCGGAAGCTAACTGGGCCTCGCGTTGAAAACGTTTTCGATTTATCTCATTTACAGTCAGCTCGGGCGGCAGCAGCTTGAGCGCGATGGTGCGGTTAAGTTTGGTGTCGAGAGCTTGATAGACGGCGCCCTGCCCACCTTTACCTAGCTCTCGGAGGATCTTGTATTGCCCTATGGTTTGTCCCTTGAAAAGTTTCTTGGCGTCTAAGACTACCTCCGCGACTTCGGCGACCGCCGGCTGTTCCATGAAATTCGGCGCGGCGTTATGCGCGGCGAGAAGGGACTCGACCTCCCGGCGGAGAGATTCATCACCATTGCAGGCGCGGCCGACGAACGCTCCACGCTCCTCCGCGGTGAACTCGAGCGCCGCTTCAAAAATTTGATTGACCCGTTGCCACGTATGGCTCTTCACTTGTTTAGCTCGCGGTGCAGCCAGGCCTTCGCCATGGTCCAACCGCGCTCAACCGTCCTGGTTGAGACACGCAAGACCGTCGCCGTTTCTTCGGTGCTTAGACCGCTGAAGTACCTAAGTTCGACGATGCGCGCTTTTTCCTCGTCAACCTCTCCCAACCGCGTGAGCGCTTCGTCCAAGGCCATCAAATCAACACGGTTCTCTTCCGACGGCATTAAGGCTGCCTCTTCCAAAGGAAGTTTGAAGGCGTCGCCGCCGCGCTTTTCCCGATGTTTGGTGCGCGCGTAATCGACCAGAATTCTCCGCATCGCCTGCGCCGAAATGGCAAAGAAATGTGCGCGACTCTGCCAATTCACATCTCTTTGGTCAATCAGCTTCAAGTAAGCTTCGTGAATCAGAGCGGTCGTCTGCAACGTGTGGTCGGGACGTTCACGCCGCAAATAATTGGCGGCTTGCCGACGCAATTCATCATAGACAAGCGGCATTAGCTCTGCCAACGCCTCGCGTTTTCCGTCGCTCCACTCACGCAACATCTGGGTGATGTCTTGAGATGTGTTCGCCGGGGCATTCATTTCAATTCGAGACTGAGTCAAAGGCTTGCGGAAGACGCCCAAAGAATATACACGAGAAAATATCAAGTCAATTTGCTCTCTTTCAGGCTCTTTGCTCGTCGGACTTCAATTATTTTGGAAAAGCTTGTCGGTGTTTTCTTCTTTACGTCGCGTTAATTAATGAGGGCACAAATAAGTGCAATGAGTAGACTGAAAGGAGAAACAATGAAATACAAAGTTTTATTTTTCATCGCCGCGGTCGCATTGTTGGCGGCCTTGGCCGCAACGAGTTCTGTGTTGGCGCAAAACAACTACAACGGAAATCCGCAACAGGCCGCGGACGGAAGTAATGATCTGGCAGGCACCTGGCTGACAAAACTTACGCCGCCGCCTGAAGGGCCTCCCCCGTTTCAAGGTATCTTTACCTTTATCGGAGACGGAAGTTTAATTGCCACTCAAGCCGGCGGCGAGTTTCCGGCGCTGGGAAATCCCCAACTGGGTCTATGGGCCAGGAACCCCGGCAACAAGCGTCAATTTACCCTGACTTATTACGGGCAGGATTTCGACGATCATTTCCAGCTCACGGATTCTTACCGCGTTCGTGGGACGTTGAACCTGAATGCGTCGGGGACATCGTTTACCGGAACTTTGGACATAACCGTCTATGATCTTGACGGAAACGAAGTTTTTTCTGACTGTTGCGCGGCCTTTGAAGGCAACCGCGGCGGATTAGGATCGCCAAACGCCAACGCGAACTACATCCCCAGCTTGACAGGACTGAGCCGCAGTCAGGGCTGGTCGCGACACTCAACTAAACCTCGACCATAGTGTAGAAAACTACGTCGTGAATAAGAATGCCGGGCGCAAGACAGCGTGCGCTCGGCATTTGTTTTGCAGCACTAAGTAATTCCTGCAGAGGTCAGTCAGCTTTTGGCAGTTTCAATTCTCCCGTGAGCAAATCCGGACACGCCCATCATCTCAGTCCAATATCATCCCGAAGCTGCACCTGGCCCGCACGACGCCGAACATCACTTCAAAAGGTCTATCGAATTGATGGAGACGCGAAATACAGCCACGGATTACACAGATAAGCGCGGATCAGAAAAAAGGGGGGCGTTCTCTATCCGTGTTATCTGTGTCGATCTGTGGCTGAGATTTTCTTAGTCTTTCGGCAGCTTCAATTCACCCGTCAGCAAATCGGGACGCGCGCGGGCCATCTCTTCGGGAGTGGTTGCGGCCGTGGGGTACTCGGGTTCTTCTTCGCTAAGCTGTTCAGGCGTGATGACGACTTCTTCGATCACTTCGGCGATCGTTTCGCTGCCGCGATGCTCGAGCCAATGACGATAACTGACGGTTAGGATCGCAATTACCGGAATCGCAAGAAAAACGCCGGCGACACCCGCCAGCTCCGCGCCCGCCAAAATCGCGAGAATCACCGCCAGCGGATGCAGGTGAATTCCCACGCCGATGATCCGCGGATAGATTACGTAATCCTGCACCACGCGCAGCACGCCGAGGAAAATCAAAACCGCCAGCGCCATCCAATAGCCCGAGTGCAGCAAGGCTAGCGCCGCCGCGACTATCGCCATCGTTAAGGGCCCGACCAGCGGCACGAATTCCAACATGCCGGCCATAATGCCCAGCACGAGTGGGCTCGGCAATCCGATGAGCCAGAATCCGACGCTGCAAATTACGCCGATTAACAAACATGCGGTGAGTTGCGCGCGAATGTAAGCGGCCAGCGTGCTGTTCACATCCTGAAAAAACTCGTCGCCGCGCCAACGCAGACGGCCACGCGGCAACATCGCCAGAGCTGAACGGCGAAAGCTGTCGGCATCTTTCAGCAGAAAGAAACTCAAGATTGGAATCAGCACCAGCCACGGCAAGAACACTATCCAACCCAGCGCGCGTTCGACCGCGGCGCTTACAACTTCGCCACCTTTGGCAATTACACCGAGCACAGTATCGTTCACAGCCTTGACTGCGCCCTCGGGCATGCGGTGCTGCTTGAAATACTCATTCAAGCGTTCGCTGGTGCTGGTAATGTTTTTATAATACGCGGTCGCCTGCTGTTTGAATTCGGGAAACTGTGCAGCGAGTTGAGGAATCAGAAGATAAATCGCGAACCCAACCCCGAAGAACAGCACCACGTAAACAATTGCGATGGCCAGTCCTCTTGGTATCACTCGTTCGCGTCCGCCGATCCTGATTGGACGCTGCACCAAATCAACCAGCGGCGCCACCAGATAAGCAAAGAATATCGAAAGAACAACCAGCAGAAGGACGGTGGTGAGGCGATAAATCACCCACAGCAGTCCGGCGACGGCGAGCAACAGCATCACAATTCGCAGCACTGCGCGCGTCTGCACCCAGGATGACGGAGGCTCTGGAGTTGGCGATTCAGTCATGCGTTTGATCCCGCGGCGCCTACAACTCGTCTTCGTCGTAATCGTAATCGGCTTCGTGCATCTTGATCTTAGCTTCGTGCCAGACGACGCCACGCCACTCGTCAGTTTCGCCTAACAGTTGCAGCGCCGCTTGCGGATGTGCCGGATTCCGTTCGATACGTAGCACCTCGGCAATTACGCGCAACTTTTCGCCGTCGTCGCCGAGCACGAGCAGATTCACACGGCTGCCAACCGGTGGCAGGTCCCGTTGAAAGTGCACCAGCGTGCCTTCAGGCCCGACGTTTTCCGTCTCGCCGTCAGAAACGATGTGCGCGCCTTCGGGTGTGTCCCACTCAGCGCGAATGCGAAACGCGGCGACGTACCGGGGGCCAGAGCGGTTTTCCGTCATCACAGTGTCGGGCATCCTTGACTCCTCTTTGGTGAAGCAAGATTCAACCGCTGCATGATACAAGGAAAATGGAGATTTGCAGAGAGATTTCGTAGCGCAAGATGCTATCTTGCGGTTATGTCGAAGGCTGCCAGGATGCGCCCGCCCGCAAGTTAGCAACGTGCGCTACTCTTCTTCGCTTCGCAACTTTTCCAGCACTGAAAAGTCTTCGAGCGTTGTGACGTCACCCGCGACTGAGCCGCTCGTGGCAATCTCGCGCAGCAGCCGCCGCATGATTTTCCCTGAGCGCGTCTTTGGCAACGCATCAGCAAAACGCAGATCGTCCGGTCGCGCGAGCGCGCCGATCTCTTTCGCAACATGCTGACGCAGTTCTTCTTTAAGAGGATCGGAAGGGATGCGGCCGCCTTCGAGCGTGACGAACGCGACGATGGCTGAACCTTTCAGATCGTCGGGTTTCGCGACGACGGCGGCTTCCGCGACGGCTTCGTGCGAGACGAGCGCGCTTTCAATCTCGGCGGTCCCCAGACGATGCCCCGCGACATTAATCACATCGTCGATGCGGCCCATGATCCAGAAGTAGCCGTCCTGATCCTTGCGCGCGCCGTCACCGGCGAAATAAACGCCGGGAATTTGCGACCAGTATTGCTGCTGATAACGCTCGTCGTCGCCGTAAATGGTGCGCAGCATCGCCGGCCACGGTTTCTTAACGACCAGGTATCCTCCCTCGTTTGGGCCTACGGATTTGCCGTCCCTCGTCATCACGTCAGCATCAATTCCGGGAAAAGGCTTCGTGCCTGAACCGGGCTTCGTCGGCGTCGCGCCCGGCAAAGGCGTAATCATGATCGCGCCGGTCTCTGTCTGCCACCACGTATCAACAATCGGACAGCGTTCCTTTCCGATGATGCGGTGATACCACATCCACGCTTCCGGATTGATGGGCTCGCCGACTGTTCCGAGCAGACGAAGTGACGACAGATCGTGCTTCAAAGGCCACTGCTCGCCCCACTTGATGAACGCTCTGATAGCCGTCGGCGCGGTGTAGAGCGTGTTCACCTGATGACGTTCGATGATGTCCCAGAAGCGATCCGGCTCAGGCCAGTTCGGCGCGCCTTCGTACATCAACGCCGTCGCGCCGTTTGACAACGGTCCATACACAACGTAGCTGTGACCAGTCACCCAGCCGATGTCGGCGGTGCACCAGTAAATGTCTTCATCCTTGATGTCGAAGATCCATTTCGTCGTCAGATGAGCTTGTAGCAGATAACCGCCGGTCGTGTGCAGAATGCCTTTCGGTTTTCCGGTCGTGCCCGACGTGTAAAGAATGAAAAGTGGATGTTCGCTTTCGAGTTCTTCCGCCGCGCAACTCGCATCGACGGTTTCCATCAACTCGTGCCACCAATGATCGCGGCCGGATTCCATGTGAATGTCGCTGCCGGTTCGTTTGACGACAATGCAGTTCTTGACCGACGGTGTTTCCTTCAACGCTTCATCAACGGCTGCTTTCAGCTTTACTTCATTGCCGCGCCGCCACCCACCGTCCGCCGTGACGACTGCGTTGCACTGCGCGTCATTGATCCGATCAATAAGGGCCGAACTCGAGAATCCACCGAAGACGACCGAATGCGTCGCGCCAATCCGCGCGCACGCCAGCATGGAAATGGCCAGCTCGGGAATCAGCGGCATGTAGAGCGCGACCCGATCGCCTTTCCCGACGCCGACCTTCTTCAAGACATTTGCAAAGCGGCAGACTTCACTGTGCAGTTGTTGATAGGTGAGCGTGCGCGTATCGCCTGGCTCGCCTTCCCAAATCAGCGCGGCTTTGTTACGCCGCGAAGTTGTGAGATGCCGATCGAGACAGTTGTAAGAGATATTGATCGTTCCACGGACGAACCACTGCGCGTGCGGCGGCTCCCACTTCAAAACGCTGTCCCATTTTTTGAACCAGTGCAGCTCGCTCTCCGCGAATCGCGCCCAGAACTTTTCCGGATCGGCATTGGCTTCCGCGCGCAGCGCTTCCAGTTCTTCCATCGATTTGATGTGCGCCTTAGCGGCAAACTCCGGTGGCGGCGGAAAGACGCGTCCTTCCTGCTGAAGAGATTCGATGTTGGTTGCAGGTGATGACATGATGTTTTTGGAGCGCACGCATCCCTGCGTGCGGTACGCGGGCATCCTGCCCGCAGGTAAATGGGCGACTATTATTAGCCGCTTTGTAGTTCCTGGACAATCTCGCGCAGCACTGCCCGGGCCTTCTCAACTTCATCCGGCGCAAACGAAATGGCGCCGACGACCGCGTGACCGCCGCCTCCAAATCGTTCGCAGATCGTCGCGATGTTGTGACGACGTGGACGGGGCGCCCAGGGATTTGAGCCGACGGAGATTTTCGTGCGTTGCGGAGCGCGCGTAAGCGCGACTGTGTAGGTCGCTTCGGGAAATAAGTAGTAAGGAATGAATTTGTTGAAGCCTTCGAAGCCTTCGTCCACCAGATCGAATTGCACGACGTCGCCTTCGCAAATCGCTTTGCGCTTAATTGCTTCTAGCGTCTCACGATGCAGTTTCAGAATTGGCGCAAAGCGCCGCTGTACCTCTTTGCTGGTGGCGACTTCGTGCAACGATTTGTAAGTCAAGTCGCTAATGATCTGTTCGATGAATGATTCATCGGGTGTGCTTTCGATTACCTGCATGAGTTGCAGCGCGGGCTCTTTCAGTTCGACGCACTGCGCGGCTGATTCATAGAGCGCGCCATCGATAACATGCGCCCAGTGAATCAGATCGCGCAGCGGCTCGGGATTGAAACCGAACTTCGCTTGCGCGACGTCGGCAATAAATTCCGTGCAGGACTTTTTCGTCGGGTCGAGAAACTTCTTTCCCGAAGTGTCTGCACGAAAATGCGCTTCGTCTTCAGAAGTGAGGAACGCGGACTGATGATGATCGAACCACCAGGTCAATTTTTCAGACGGCGAGTACTTGAAATCGACAATCGCGTTCTCGTCGCCGTCGAACATCGACGCGTCGAATAGAAGATTGCCAGGCCGATGAAGCAACCCGCCGTAAGCAACCTCGGCTTCGGAGTTAACTCGTTCGAGATAAAAACGCGTAAACGTGGCGGCGGACGCCACGCCGTCAAAACAATGACCGTGATAAAGGACACGAAGTTTCATTTATTGATCCGTGCAAAAAGCCGGACATCTTAACAATTGTTCGGGGTCGTAGCCAGCGCGGAAGAGTCAGTAGAGTTGCGGCTTTGCCGCCGCACAGTGCGGAAAGCCTCTGGCTTTCCGGGAAGGTGGCCTTGTCTGTTTTGAGGCTGTGCCTCCGAAAAGGCATACGAGGCAGAGCCTCGCTAATGGGAAGGGGGTGTCGCACGGTAAGGCAGAGCCTTACCGCACTGTGCTGCGGCAGAGCCGCGAGTGCATTGCATTCAAATCCGTGCCGGATTAGCAGCTACTTCGGCGACAAGCCTTGAAGCGTTCGCACGCCTCCAGCGAACGACCAGCAGCACCAACGCCCCAATTCCAACCACAATTCCAATCAATTGCGATGTTGATAGTCCGGTCAGCGTCGTCAATCCCAGAATGTCGCCGCGCGGATCGTCGCGCACAAACTCGATCAGGAAACGCACGGTCGCGTAGATGATGGCGTAGGCGAGAATCACCTGGCCGCTGAATTTCTTTTTCTTGTGCAGCCACAGAAGAAAAAAGAAAACGATTAGCATCGCAAACGATTCGTAAAGCTGCGTCGGATGAAGATGAACTCCGGTTGGAACACCGGTGATCTCATGGCCGGCTTCCGTGAATTGCACACCCCACGGCAGCGTTGTCGGCTTGCCCCAGCAGCATCCGGCCGAAAAACATCCTTGCCGGCCTAAAACATTTCCGAGCGCGATGCCCGGCGCGCACGCGTCGGCAGTTTTCCACCACGGCAACTTCCAACGCCGCATTAGAAAAAAGGCAGCGAGGATTGCTCCGATCAAGCCGCCATAAAACACGCCTCCGGACCTGAGAAAGTCGAGTGAAAACAGCAACTTTGGATTCTGGCGATATTCCGGTTCGGTGAGAAACATCAGAAGTTTCGAGCCGACCAGCGACGACAGGAGCAGCCACAGACATAGATCGTAAATCTTCTCTTTCGGCAGACCGTCGCGCTCTGCCAGTTTCACCGTTACGAAAATCGCGGAGAGAAAAGCGAGCGCGAGAAAGACGCCGTAGGTGTTGACAGGAAAACTGCCGATGCGAAAAAGAATTGGATACATGAATCAGTGAGCAGCGGGCAGTAAGCAGTTGGCAGTTGTCATCGCTGTTATGTCGCGCTCTGTTTGGTCAAATGCTCGCGCTTTTGCTTTCGACTTCCAAAAACCAAATCGTAAGCCAGCAACAGCGCTCCGAAAGTAATGCTCGCGTCGGCAACGTTGAACGTTGGCCAGTGATATTCGCCGGCGTGCAACAGAATGAAATCAATCACGAAGCCGAGCCGCATGCGATCCGTCAAGTTTCCTAAGATGCCCGCCAGCAGGAGCGCGGATGCTCCCAAGATTCGATCGTCGTTTCGCGGCGTGCGGAAAAAATAAAAAAGCACCGCCAGCGCGGCCACGGCCGCCAACACGACGAAGAACCAGCGGCCGAACGAGCCGCCTTCCTGCAACTGTCCGAATGCGATGCCACGATTCTCGGCGTAAACAAAATCGAGTATACCGCGAATCACGGTGACGTCCCCGAAGCGCAGGCGTCGCACTGCCCAAGCCTTGCTCGATTGATCGACGAGATAGATTCCGAACGCGGAAATAAGGTAGCCGATGCGCCATGCGATGCGGGATTTCAATTGAGTTCGATCTCCTGCAATGCCGCGACGCATCGCTCACAAACTGTCGGGTGGCGTGACGATTCGCCGACCCTTGTCGAATAGTTCCAACAACGCTCGCACTTTTCGCCACGTGCGCGCGCGACAGTGACTTCGATGGCATCAGCGTCCATCTCTGCGTTTGGCGCGAGCAATTCGACTTCAGAAACGATGAAGATGTAACGCAAGTCATCGACATGCTGCTTTAACTTCCCGTAAGCTTCGCTGCCGGCCGAGATCTCCACGCGTGCTTCCAGCGAACTGCCGATCACCTTCGCAATCCGCGCTTCTTCAAGTTTTCCGAGCACTACGTCGCGATAACCGAAAAGGTGAGCCCACGACGTTAGCAACTCAGCGTTGTCCGAGCCACTGGCCTTCGGCAACAACGCGAGGTGCACCGAAGGCGCGCGCGGCTCGCGTTCGTCAGCCGGCAAGTTTTCCCAAACTTCATCCGCCGTGAACACGAGAATTGTCGCCAGCATTCGCGCCAGACCGTCGGCAATTCTGTAAAGAACCGTCTGTGCGGAACGGCGCGCATTGTTCTTCGGCGCGAAGGTGTACAAGCGATCTTTGATGATGTCGAAGTAGCGCGCCGAAAGCGTGACTGTGCAAAACTGATGCAGCCTTTGATAGACGCCGTGAAAATCGTAATTCTCATAGGCTTCGCGGACATCGGCGATTGCTGAATCCAGTTCCGCCAGCGCCCATCGATCGATTTCCAGCATGTCGTGCTCGTCCACGCTGTCTCGCGCTGGATCGAAGCCATAAAGATTCCCAAGCGCGAAACGTGCAGTGTTGCGCAGCTTGCGATAGCCGTCCGTGACGCGCTGCAGGATTTCATCCGAGCAACGCATGTCTTCCATGTAATCGGAAGACACGCACCACAGGCGCAGAATTTCCGCACCTAGTTTGGGAATTACTTCGTCGGGTGAAACCGCGTTGCCAAGCGACTTGTGCATCGCCTTGCCTTGCGCATCGAGCGTCCACCCGTGGCAAAGCACTGCATCATACGGCGCCCGATCGTGCACCGCGAGTCCAACCATCAGAGACGAATTGAACCAGCCGCGAAATTGATCGCCGCCCTCTATGTAAACATCGGCCGGCCAGTGCAGGTTCTCACGATTCTCGAGCACGGCGATCGACGACGAGCCGCTGTCGAACCAAACGTCCAGAATATCGGTTTCTTTCGTGAACTCGGTCGCACCGCATTTCTCGCACGCGAAATTCTCCGGGAGCAGCTCGCTGGCTTCGCGTTTGTACCACGCGTCGGCCGATTCTTTTTCGAAGATGTCAGCAACGTGTCGAATAACACTCGCGTCAGCAACGACGTGATGGCATTTGGCGCAATAGAACGCAGGAATCGGCACGCCCCAAACGCGCTGACGCGACACGCACCAGTCAGGCCGCGCGATTAGCATGTTGCGCATGCGATCCCTGCCCCATCCCGGAATCCAACGAACGCGTTCGTTGACTTCTCGAAGGGACATGGCTCGCAAGGTCTGCTCAGCCTCGCCTGCTTCATCCATCGCGATAAACCACTGCGGCGTCGCGCGAAAGATGACCGGATTCTTGCAACGCCAACAGTGCGGATAGCGATGCTCGTACTGCTCTGTGAACAGCAGCACACCGCGATCGCGCATGAAATCGACAATCTTTGGATTCGCTTCGAAGACGGTCATGCCGGCGAAGTGTTCGACGTCTGAAGTAAATATTCCGGCGTTATCAACTGGACAGTAGATTTCCAGTCCATACTTCTTTCCAATCACAAAGTCGTCATGGCCATGGCCCGGCGCTGTGTGCACCAGACCGGTACCGGCTTTGGTCGTTGCGGTTTTTTCGCGGGCTTCACTGACGTCAAGCTCGGTTTCTGCGTCAGCTTCGCCGCCGAGCGTGACGTGCTCGCCGACCATGAAAAGCGATGGACGATCGATCCACGGATGTTTGGCTTCGAGGCGATCGAGTTTGGATCCTTGAAAACGTGCCAAAACCCTTGGCCCGGCAAGATTGCATAGTCGGGCGACGACTTCGAGCAGTTCGTTCGCTACGATGAAAACCTCATCGCCACTTTCAAACGCGACATATTCAAAATCCGGATGAACCGCGATTCCCAAATTCGATGGCAACGTCCAGGGCGTCGTCGTCCAGATCAGCGCGAAGACTTTGCGTCCGGCCAGGGCAGGATCGATGAGGGCGGGATCGCTCTTCAGCGGGAACTTTACATAAACCGACGGGCTGGTGTGCTGTTGATATTCAACTTCGGCTTCGGCGAGTGCGGTCTGGTCGTGGATGCACCAGTAAACCGGGCGCGCGCCTTTGTAGACGAAGCCGCGCTCGACAAAGCGCGCGAACAGGCGCGCCGTCTCGGCCTCGTAATGATCGGACATCGTGCTGTACGGGTTGTCCCATTCGCCTAAGATTCCGAGCCGCTGAAAATCTTTCGTCTGCCGCTTCAAAGCATTCGCCGCGAATTCGCGGCAGGCGCGACGGATGCTCAACGGCGGCATGTCTTTCTTTTTCTCACCCAGTTTCCGCTCGACATGAAGCTCGATCGGCAGACCGTGACAGTCATAGCCGGGCACGTACGGCGCGTCGTATCCCAGCATCGTCCGCGATTTGACGATGAAGTCTTTCAGAATTTTGTTGAGCGCCGTGCCCAAGTGAATGTCCGCGTTCGCATAGGGCGGACCATCATGGAGGATGAATTTTTCCGCGTCCGCGCGCGCTGCGCGAATCCGGTCGTAGAGATTCATGTCCGCCCATTTCTTCAGACGGGCGGGCTCCGTCTGTGGCAGATTCGCCTTCTGCCCGAAGTTTGTCTTCGGCAGGTTAACGGTCTTTTTCAGATCGAGGGTTGCTTCTTCGGTCGCCATAATTGACTAAGTAATCAAAAGCGAAATAGTAACAGGACTGAACAAAAAACCCGAACCACGTTTCTCTTTTGAGACAATGGTTCGGGCTTCTCAGCCTTTCGATGTTTGCTCGTTCAGCCGATAAACATCTCCTCGTCTCCATAACTGCGGTCAATTGGGCTGGGCGATGGCGCCACCAGAACTTCCAGGCCGCGTCGCAGGCCCGCCAGAATCGCTGCCAGCTCGCGCGCCGGCTCGATCACCTTACGTTGAATGAATTCGGTAGTGGTTGCGACGCGATCGTGAGTCGTGTCGATCGCGCGACTGACCAGCTCGACTTTCTCCTTCGCCATTTCTGCCGTCTCATCTGCCAGGATCGTCAGACCGCGCACTTCTTCCTTAATCAGCGCCGCTGATTCAGACAGGTGCATCGTCGCGGTCGACAGATGGCCGGACATCACGTTTACCTGCTCGGCGATCTGGCGGCCCTGCTCGGCGATTTTCTGGCCCTGCTCCGTAAGCGCATTCGCGCGAACGATCAGCGGATCGAGTTTCGCTTCGACGCGATTTACCGTCTTGACGGCGCGGTTCACGAACACCGCGATCGCAATCATCGCCGCCGCGATCACCAGGAAAGAGACAGCGATGATCGCAGTGATGATTACCAGCCAGAAGAGGGGATCGTTCGCGTTCATGTGCTACATCGACTTCTCAGGTTTGTAGGTGGGCGCCGCTTCGGTCCGGCCCGACAGCTCGGTCTTGCGCTTCTCTTCGACGTAGGCCTTCTTGCCGGCCTCAACCGCCGCCGAAATCGAACCAGCCTGCGACGAAACCGCGTCTTTCGTCTTGGCTACCGCTTCACCGGCTTTGGCTGTCGCAGTGTCATACAACTCAGTAGCGCGTTCGCGCGTCGCTTCGTAATATTCACCCGCCGTCTCGCGCGCTGTGTCGTAGAGTTCGCCGGCCTTCTGACGCGTCGTATCGTAAACTTCGGAAGCCTTCGTGCCGAGTTGTTGTGCGGCTTCCTTCGATCGGTCGATGCCCTTGCGTGTCGCGTCGGCGATGTCGCTGCGCAGCTCTTCGCCGGACTTCGGCGCAAACAGCAGAGCCAGCACCGCGCCGATGCCGGCGCCCACCAGAAAATACGTTAATCGGGTCGAAATACTGTCCCCATAGTCTCGATCGTCACCCATAGCAGTAATCCTTTCTGGAGAGGCGAATCCCTGCGGGAGTCCGCCAGTAAGTGTCAAGTTGTTTCGGATGATAACTGCTCGCGACTATAACAAAAGGCCGGATGGCAGGCAAGGAATGTAGTAAGAACCGCCTGCGATAGCGGGCGGTTAATGTTGGGAAGTTTCGTAGTCGTAGGAAAAGATCAACCACCGCTACCGCAGGTGGTTCTGACAACTCAATCCAGTGCGCGAGCTTCGAATTTGCGTAGGCCCAGCCATGTAAACAGCGCCGAGAATCCAATCAGCGCGGCGTAAATTGCCGGCATCGACATATGCGGCATGCCCGGCGTTAATGCCAGACGGAAACCTTCGTTTGCGTAAACCAGAGGGTTGACTAGCACTGCGTATTGAAACCAGGGAATTACGTGTAGCGTCGCCCACGGATAATATGCACAGCCGAAAAAGATCATTGGCGCGAGCAGCAAAGTAAACAGGAGCGAGATCTGTTGCGGCGGCACAATCGTCCCCATGACCATTCCAAAAGCCGCGAACAGCCAACTGCTCAAGAGCGCAACCAGCACGAAGTGCACCGCACTGATCCAGCTTAGATTGAGGTGCACCCGCATCAATAGCCACGCTAGAGGCATCACCACCGCTCCGGCGATGATGGCCTGTACGACGCCAACAATAATTTTTTCAATGCCGACGCCGGCGATGCTGATTGGCGCCAGCAGACGATCTTCAATCTCTTTGCTCCAGCCAAAATCGATCACCAACGGCAATGACACTGCCTGCATGCTTGAAAGCGTCATACTCAATCCGAGAATTCCCGGCAGCAGCATGTCGGTGTAGCCGCGTTGAATGATTCCCATGCGCGGCATCACAAAACCAAAGATGAACGTGAACATCAAAGGGTTCAACGCGACGCGCAGAAGAAACGAAACCAACTCACGCCGCGCGACGCGCAGGTCACGATGAAGAAGTGCGATGAATGTGGTCATCTTATTTGGAGTGCACCGGCTTGACGGCGCTTTTTCCTCTTTGTTCTCTTCCGGACGCGTTGCGCAAAACCATTCACATGGCAACCAGAAAAACCAATCCAAAGCGGCGTCGAGCCGCCGCACTCCAAAATTACTCTCGCAAGCTGCGCCCCGTCAGATGCAGAAATAGATTCTCGAGACTTGGCTCGGCGACATGGGCATCGGTGATCATCACGTCCTGATCCGCAGCCGCGCGCATCGCGCTGGCCAACAAGCCTTCCGCATGGTCGGCATACACGCGAACTCGATTGTTTTCCGTTTTCACATCGACGACTCCCGGCAGCAATTGCAGCGCAGAAACGAACGGTTGCGGCACGTCTTCGCGAACTTGCAATTCAACCAGATAACCGCCGGGCACGCTGCGCTTCAATTGCGCCGGCGAATCGAGCGCCAGCAACTTTCCATGGTCGATGATGGCCGTACGCCCGCAAAGCTGGTCGGCCTCTTCCATGTAATGCGTCGTCAGAAGAATTGTCAGACCTTTCTGGTTTAGTTCCGTCAGCAACTCCCACATCATCCGTCGCGATTGGGGATCCAGGCCGGTAGTCGGTTCATCGAGAAACAGAATCGCCGGATTGTGCATCAAGGCGCGCGCAATTTTCAGCCGCTGCACCATGCCACCCGAAAAACCGTTTACCTTTTCGTCTGCGCGGTCCGCAAGTTCGAATCGTTTCAGCAGATCATCGGCCTGTTGCTCACGCTCGTGCCTCGGAACGCCAAAGTATTCGGCGTGAAAGAGGAGAATTTCCTTCGCGGTCAGGCTACGGTCGAGATTGTTGACCTGGGGGACCACGCCGATGCGGCGCTTCACTGCGACCGGATCGCGCGCCACGTCCACGCCTTCTATTTTCGCGACACCGCCGCTTGGTATGACGCGCGTGGTAAGAATACCGATGGTGGTGGTCTTACCCGCGCCGTTCGGCCCGAGCAAGCCAAAGAATTCCCCGCGCGAAAATTCGAACGAAATGCCGTCGAGCGCTTTGACTTCAACTCCCTTGCGACCTTTCGGGCGGTAAGTCTTCTTCAGATCTTCTACGGCGATTACGGTTTCCATACTTTGTGGCACAGACTTCAGTCTGTGATTTGCGAGCGGAAACACAGACTAAAGTCTGTGGCACTTCACATTCCAAACTGCAAATGCGTCGCAATGTACCACCAAACAGAGATTGTCAGCACGATCGACCCCGCCAGCAGCGCCGCAACTGTGCCAATAATCAGCCCGACAAATACCCAGTCGCTCGTGCGGCCGCGCTTTGCTTGCTCCTTTGAGACGGTGGCGCGCTCGCGCAAAAGCTTCAAATTTCTAACGTTCGGTTTCCACCAAACGTCAAAAAGATATCCGATGAATGGTATGAGGCCACCGACAAAATAGATCGCGATGGTCAGGCCCATCCGCAGCAGAGTGATCTTCGGCACCCGATAGCGCACAGCGGAGACCAGAATGTAAAGAGCGACAATCGTGGTGATAATGTCGCCGAACTCCGGGATCAGATCGATGATCGCGTTGAGCCCGAAACGCCAGCCGAGCACCGGAAGGCGAAACTGGTTGTCCATGATTTGGCTGAGGACTTCCAGCTCGCGTTCGATTTGAATTGATGTGGGTTTTAGAACCTGATTGCGTCTCGCCGGCGTAAGATTGGATTGAATTGGCGACACGACCATGACTTAACTGCTCACGCACACCGCTAACTAACGTATCCGTGTCATCTGCTGCCAAAAGAACTTGCCCACTCGTGAAAATACATTACGTCCGCTCTTGGGATCTTTCGTCGGCAGGCCCAGTTCGGCGGCCAGTTTCGGATCCGGCGGCGCGATATCTTCATCGCCCCGTTTGGTCAGAAGCCAACGATCAAAAGTACGACTGACGGTCCGCCGCTGTTCCAGGGATGCCGCGCCGGCAAACGCGCTTCGCAAGTCGTCAAGGCCGGCAACCTCCAGTTGGTTGACATCGTAATAACTCCGCAACGCGGTAAAGAATTTCTCGTCGCCGAGCAGTGCGCGCAACGCTTCGAACATCAACGCGCCTTTGGCGGTGACAATCGCGGAGTATTGAAACGTGTTGCGGTAATACTTTGCGGGAAGGTTCGCTTCCAGGTCCTCGCCGCCAAACGTGCGATAGAGCTTGTACACGCCACGAAGCTGCTCATCGAGCGCGACGTCAGCTTTCTGCGCGCCATAAGTTTCGCGGTAGTAGAGCAGCGCCGACCAGTTCGCCAAAGATTCGTCCAGCACCGGTTCGCGCCCCGGGTCATTGCCGACAGTCGCGCCCCACCATTGATGGGCCGTCACGTGCGCGACCGTCCATTCCAGACTCTCCTCAACTGAAGCGCGCTGTTCGCGAATGATGTCAGGCATGTTGCTGACGGCCGGCGAATCAAAGTCTAAATAGAAAGCGCTGGCGATCGCGGCAAAGCCG
The DNA here is from genome assembly GCA_036505595.1 of Pyrinomonadaceae bacterium. Classification (GTDB taxonomy): domain Bacteria; phylum Acidobacteriota; class Blastocatellia; order Pyrinomonadales; family Pyrinomonadaceae; genus UBA11740. Next base: position 6,286 of record DASXTE010000025.1, on the reverse strand, counting down.
GAGAATTCCACGTTGCTCAATGTGGCGACCAGCGGCGCATCGATCAGGCTGATCATCCGCAGCGGCAACTGGCCAATGCGGCGGAGGTAGACGGTAACGGCGTTGGCGGCAATATTCAGCGCGCGCTTTGCGGCGGCCTCGTGTTCGCTGCGATAGATCGAGCGAATCGTGATGCCGCTGATGACGCGTTGTTCAGCGCTCAGGCCAGTGCCCGCGACCACCGCAAAATCGCGCAAGTTCTCAGCGACGAAACTCGAGACGGTCCTTCCTTCTTTGTTCGTAACGTCCTTGGCCTCGCTCGGCGTGAAGATGGAAGTGTTCTGTGGCGCGTCGATAGTCACCTCGTAATCAGCGACGTCAGCTACCAAAGCGTCGCCAATGCTTGGTTCGATTCTGCGCAGCCAGTCTTCGCCGTCTCGCGCCGCGAGAACCGGATACCACGTGCCGAGTAACATCACGCCGCGACAGCGGAAATTCAGGTCGCGCGAACGCCGCAGCTCGCGCGCGCCGCCGATCGCCGCGCTGACTTGCTGCATGACATGCGCGACCAGACCCGTTTCGTCCGGATCGATTTCCGGGACTTCGCCGCGAAACTTGATCAGCAATTCCGTGGTTTTGTTAGGCTGGACATCATCGCGCAGGTTCACGCGCAGAGTTGTGTCCTGATCGTCGAGCGTGAACTGGAGCGGCGCCTCGTTGTCGGCGCTCCTGACCTCGAGAATTTCGATTCGTGGCTCATCGGACGCTTGCTTTGGCGCGACATATCCCGGGTTACGCGCGTTCGAGTACAGATGAAAGATCAACGTGCCGGTGGAGCGATCGCCGCGATTCGTCCAGCGCACATGTTCAGTACCGGTATATTTTCGATTTTCAAAATCCAGCGAGAGATCGATTTGGTAGCGGATGCTTTGTTTCGCGGATTGAGTTTGCGCAAAAGCAGATTTACCACAGACGACACAGAGAAACACAACAGCCAAGAGCAAAGAGCCAAGGGCGAAGCGATTGCGGCGCCGTAATGATCCCTCGGCGACGGCTCTTAGCGCTTTGCACTTAGCCCTTAGCTTTTCTCTGTGTTGTCTGTGGTTAGTTCTATTTTTCATTAACAATCACCCGCACAATCCGGTCGCCGCGCGCCGTTTTGTCGACAACGTCCATTCCGCGAATCACGCGGCCAAAAACTGTGTACCCCCCGTCCAGGTGTGGCTGCGGCGAATGCGTCGCGAACCATTGCGAGCCGCCGGTGTCTTTTCCCGACAGTGCCATGCCCACCGCGGCGCGTTCGTAAGGAGCTTCGTTAATTTCGCAGCGGATCGTGTAACCCGGCCCACCATTCTGGTCGCCGCGTGGATCGCCCGCTTGCACAACAAAGTTCGGCACTACGCGCGGAATCGTCTGGCCGTTGAAGAAACGCTTCTTCGCAAGCTGAATAAAGTTATCAACCGTAAGCGGCGCCTCTTCGGGAAGAAATTCGATTGTGAACGACCCTTTGCTGGTCACGACAGTCGCAGTTGGTTTCTTGCCGATGCGCGCGATGGCGCGTCGATAATCGGCCTCCGTGTTGCGCGTTTGCACCGCGCCGATGCGATCCGAAAAATCTCCGACACCGTTCGCCTTCAACAATGCGACGGCTCGTCGTCGAATCAGATGATCTTTCGCATCGAGCGCCGTCTTAATCGCATCGTTCGCCTCTTTATTCTTCTGTTTCGCCAGCGCGTCAAGAATTGCAAGCGCGGCATCGTTATCAACGTCGCGCATAGCGCGCGGTAGCGCGCCAATCAGCGCTCGTGCGGTTGGCTCATAGAACGGTCTTTCGCCAATCAGTTCAGCAGCCGTCGATCTGATAATCACATCCTTTTCATTCAGTTGCTGACGAAGTACCGGATCGAGATCTTCGGGTCCGAAAGCCGCGTAGGCTTGCAGCAAGGGTGACACTGCGATCGGTTTCCAGAAGCATTTACGACCTCGCGGAAAGTTACTTTTCGCATCCGGAGGCAGATCTTTACAATTCAGCAAGTCATGAATCCAGAAAGGAACAAACTTGCTGGCCTTATCCACCGCCGGATTGGTCTTTTTGATTTTTGCAATTTCGCTCAGCCCCTGCGCCAGACTCGCGGGACTACCCACGCCAAACCTTGCTTCTTCGGTAACGTAAAACTCAGGGTTAACCCGCGCCATCGCGATTTCAACCTCGGGAGCTCGGGCAGAGACCGCGGCCCGAATGTGGCGCAAAACTTGAAGTGCATCTTCTGATCGTGAGTCTTTCAGAAGAATTCCAATCGTTGTCGCAATTTCAAGAAGCTCATTTCGCGGTTCGATTTGAAACTGCTTGCTTACTTCCAAGAGTTTCAGAAGATAGTTCCCCCGTTCGATCAGTGGTTGAGTAGCTCGCGCATCTTTCAAACTTCCTAGCGCTCGGATCGCGCTGACGACGACTCGCTCATCTGAATCGTGCAGCGCGCGATCGAGCAACGCTTCGAATGCCTGCTTGTCTTCGGCCGCGCCCAGCATCCGCGCGGCGTTCGCGCGCACAATCGGATCGCTATGCTTCACGAGTAGCTCGCGCGCTTTGTCGTTTCCATCCTTCAAACGGAGACGCGCCAGCGTGTTCAGCGCATCCGCGACAATGCGCGGATCGGAGTAATCCAAAAATTCAGCGACTAACTTGCCCACGCCGTCAGGTTTAGCGCGCAAGACAGCAGTCAGCGCAAGCAGAATCGTGAGGTGATCGGGTCGCGAGCGGCGACTGTTTTCGAATCGCAGCGTGTCGACAATCGCGGCGCGCATAATGTCCAGACGATCATCTTCGGGCGATTTCGGCGCCTTCGCATCCGCGGGAGCCGGCGTGCTGCTGGTCATCGCCGCTACGATCTTTCCGAGCGCCTCCACTGCGCGAGCCCGGACAACCCCATTCTCGGTGCCCTGTCTCTTTAATACCTCAACCAAAGCATATGCGCCGCCCGGCGACTCAATCTCACCGAGCGCAAACGCCGCCACTTGGCGCACATCCGTGTCGCGATCGGTCAGCAGCATCTCGGTCAGCGGCGGCACAGCGCCTTCATTGGCGATGCGCCCAGCGGCCAGCGCCGCGCGCTTTCGCACCTTCGCATCGGGGTGCGCGAGGAGCTTTCGCAGGCCATCATCCCAGCGTCGCTCGTCCTCAGCGCGAATGATTTGCAGCAGAATATTTGCAGGAACGCCGACTTGCGGATTGGCGTGCTCGCGGTACGCGGGTTGGCCCGCGACAGCAGCAGCGAACGAAGCGACCAGGACTGTGGCAAAAAGAATCTGACGAACGGATTTATGCATATGGCTGGGCATCAGGACCGCGGGCGCTCCAAATTGTACCGCGTGACTCTGAATTGCCGTGAATGCACCACGCACCTAAGACGATAAATAAGCAATAGAGTGCCGACGCCAAACAAAAAGGACGGGCGACTCTGGCCCGTCCTTCAAGCTGAAAATGAATTGCTGAGGATTAGCTTGCGGCGGCGATGCTCGCAACCCTCGGGGCGCTGTCTTCGGTCTTCTTCGCACCTTCCGGCTTGGTCTCGAGCTTCGGTGTGTCGATCACATTATCTTTGCGCTCGACGCGCGCTGGTTTTTCCGTGGCCGCTTTCTGTTCGATCATCTTGCAACTGCCTTCAAACACGCCGCCCTGCTCAATTACCAATGAAGGCGTCTGAATGTTGCCGTTCAGTTTTCCGGCGCGGCCAAGTTCGATTCGCTGGCTCGCGATGATATCGCCGTTTACCGATCCCTGAATTGTGGCCACGGCAACTTCAATGTTCGCATCCACCTGTCCGCCGGCTCCGACAATCAAGTTGCCTGTCGGCGAGGCGATGCGGCCTGAAAAGTGACCGTCGATCCGCAAGAGCGATTTGAAGGTCGCTTCGCCCGTGATATTCGTGCCGCTGCCCACAAAGCCACTGAGCGTACCGTCCTTGATTTCGCGCGCGATGGTTTCGCTCTCGCTTAACGCCCGGGGTGCTGCGGGCGCCTCAGCCGACTTGAACTCGCCGCTTTGATACGGCGAATAGGTTCGGGCTGAGTAATTGTCAGCGCTGGTTTGTGATTGGGTGGGACTCTTATCTTCGGCTGGATTCTTTCCCATTCTGAGCATTTAAACTAACCCTCCATAATCTCGACAGCGGGAAGTCGCAGCAACCGCACTTGGCAGCGACGAACGACACGCAATGGCTAAACTGGAACTGGCCGCGTTGGTCAGCCTGTCTGCGGGTCCGCTCGGGTTGAGCGGGGAACAAATAATAAACAAAGGCGGGCAGGCTGTCCAGCAGAAGTTTCTTGTAATTCAAATATAGGCGTGGCGCCAGTCGTCGTCAGCCCATCGCCTGGTCGCGTTTCGCCCTATTCGAGCAAGTTTTCGAGAATCAGGCTTTCGCTGAAGTTTTCCAACCAAGGGAAGTAAGCAGCGCTTCGATCCAGCGCGGCCCGTGGCACGAGGCCCACAATTTCGGCGGCAGCGACCTTGACGCCGAGCCGCCGCGCTTCATCGCGCACGGCCGCAAACGCACGCGCAATAGAAGTCTGTTCGTAGTTCGTGAGGTTCATCGATACCTGCACGATACCGCGCGAATGTAATTCGAAACCGAGCGCCTTTACGAAAGGCAAGCCACCATCGCGTTCGCGCACGGTCCGCGCAATGCGTCGCGCGATCAAGATGTCGTCGGTTTGTAACTGGACGTTGAAGGCGATGAGAAACAGACGCGCGCCGATCGCGATCGCCCCCGCGGTTTCGTGCAATCGCGCGTCGCCAATGTCAGGTCTGCGATCAGGATCCGTCGCAATGTCGTTGCGCAAATGCTCGAAACCTTTTCCGCGCACGTGCTCTAAGCGCGCGCGGTCAGCTCTGAGCGCCGCGCGTTCGTAGAAGTAAACGGGAATGGAAAGCTCTTGCCAGATCCTGTGTCCTGCTTCGTGGGCCAACACAACACAATCGTCGATCGTCACGCCGCTGACAGGAACGAAGGGCAGCACGTCAGTCGCGCCGATGCGCGGATGCTCGCCCGCGTGCTGTCGCAAGTCGATCAACTCAGCAGCTCTGGCCACGGCCCGCACCGCAGCTTCGACGATCACTTCCGGAGGCGCGACAAAAGTGATCACCGATCGGTTGTGATCAGTGTCGATATGACGGTTGAGAACCGTGGCCCCGTTAACCGATTTGATCGCCTGCGCAATCTGTTCGACGATTTCAGGCTTGCGGCCCTCGCTGAAGTTTGGTACACACTCGACCAGCATTGCCGATTTTTGATTGCCGATTGCCGATTGATTAGTTCGCATTGGCGGTCGGTTACTCGTAACAAGACTCTGGATTAAAAGCAAATCGAAAATCGGCAATTGGCAATCGGCAATGGCGCTAGATCGCTTCATCAACGAACGCAAGAACGCTTGGCAGCGGCTTGAGCAACTTTTGCACCAGCTCGACGGCTTGAAGCTGCGGCGCTTGCACCGGGAAGAAGTGCGTGAGCTGGGCCGCATCTATCGCCGCACGGCTTCGGACCTGGCGATCGCGCGCGCCGAATCGCGCGATCCACGGCTGATCAACTACCTGAACAGCCTGGTAATTCGCGCGCACGGCCGGATTTACCGGGCCGACGCGCAGGGCGGCCGCCGCGTTCGTAACTTTTTCGCGCGCGATTTCCCGCGGACCTTTCGCCGCACCTGGCGCTACACGGCCACCGCGTTTGCGGTCTTCTGGCTGTTTAGCACGGTCGCTTTTTTCGGGACGCGCCACGATCCTGATTTCTCAGAGTTCGCAGGAATTACCTCGTATTGGAAAGCCGTAAATACTGATCAAAAGAGACGATGGTGGCAGGAGATAAATAAAGAAAACGAAGTCGAGTCGCCGCGTATCTTCACGAATAACATTCGCGTGACGTTCTATGCTTTCGCGTTCGGGGCCATGTTTGGCCTCGGCACGCTCTACGTCATGGCTTTTAACGGGGCGATGTTCGGCTCGATCCTGGCTCTGACATACCGGGCTGGCTATGGAAACGATCTGCTGACGTTTGTCGTCGGACACGGCGTCATTGAGTTGTCCTGCATCTTTATCGCGGGCGGCGCCGGCTTGCTGATCGGCACGGCGCTGGTGATGCCCGGCAACATGACGCGCGGCGACGCGTTAAAGTCTCGCGGCATGGAAGCAGTTCGTTTGGTTGTGGGCTGCATTCCGTTGTTAGTGATCGCGGGAATCATCGAAGGCTTCATCTCGCCGGCGCCAATCAATCCCGCAATTAAGTTTGCGATCGCAGGCCTCACTGGAGTCGCG
>DASXTE010000024.1:0-8395 GCA_036505595.1 Pyrinomonadaceae bacterium | reverse complement strand
AGCGGCCAGCGCCTACACACTGGTGTTTCGCAGTGGTCTACGTACGGAAATACCTGATGAATTCATCATTACGAGGACCACGCTGACTTACGAAATCTCGCCAGGTTTTCAGAAGACGATTCTGTTGAGTTTGATTGATATTGCCGCTACTGAACGTGCCAATAACGAACCGTGGGGAAGCTTCTTCAAGCATCGCGAACAGAAATCGGTGGACCCTCAGCCTTCGCAGTCTTCCCAACCTTCGCAGTCTCCGCCTCAAGCGATTAAGACGGTGACTAATGACGACCTGCTGGCCATTCGTCAGCGTCGGATCGAGAGTGAAAGAGCTTACGAAACACGTCGGCTTCAGCTAGGTCTACCTACGGTTGCCGAATCGCGCCGGCGTCAGGCCGAGGAAGAAGCGGATTTGCGCGACCAACTCCGCGAGCGATCTTTTGCTGATAAACAGGAGGAACGATACTGGCGAACGCGGGCGCGCGAGCTTCGGACTCAAATCGCGACCGTTGATAACCAAATCAATTATGTACGCGCCCGGATAAACGAGGTGGATGAGGCTTCTTTGGCTAATCGGAGTATTGTCACCGAGATTTATCCTCTTTGGCCGAACTGGCGTTGGCCGAGAAACCGGCGGCCTAACGGAAATCCGAATGGGCAAAATCCCAACGGATATCCAAATGGACAGTACCCGAATGGACAGTACCCTTATGGATATCCGAATGGGCGACAGTACCCAAATGGACAGTACCCTTACGGATATCCAAACGGCCGCTACCCAAACGGATATCCAAACGGACAGTATCCCTATGGTTATCCGAACCAGAATCCTTATCCGAATCAATACCCATATGGCTATCCGAACCAATATCCCTATGGCTATCCGCAGTACCCGTACGGTTATCCGAATGGACAATACCCATATCCGAACGGCCCGTTTGATGATTCTGAGAATTCCTCTCGAGAGCGCGCGGACCTAACCCACCGCATGGACGATCTGCTCGTGAAACGCGCGGGCTTGATGGCCGAGTGGCAAGCCCTGGAAGACGAAGCGCGCGATGCGCGCGTGCCGCAAGTTTGGCTGGAACCGTAAAAGCGGTTTCGAGTTTCGGGTTTCGAGTTTCGAGTTTCGAGTTCTTACGCGTTAATGTGTTCGGCGCACGGTGCGCTTTGATTTCTTAACTCGAAACTCTAAACTCGAAACTCGAGACTATGACTAATTGGGAAACCATCATTGGGCTGGAAGTCCACGCCCAGCTCAGTACCGAATCAAAAATATTCTGCGGTTGTTCGACTCGTTTTGGCGATGAGCCAAACGCTAACACGTGTCCTGTATGTTTGGGGCTGCCGGGCGCGTTGCCCGTTTTGAATCGGCGCGTGGTTGAGTTAGGCGCGCGCGCCGCCCTGGCCCTCGGGCTTCACATCAACGAGCGCTCGATCTTCGCGCGCAAGAACTACTTCTATCCCGACCTGCCGAAGGGTTATCAAATCTCGCAATACGATCAGCCATTCTCAGCGAATGGGGTTTTGGAAATCATGACCGCCGATCGCGATGAAGCTGGGCACGCACACGAATGGAAGCCGATGACGGTGCGGATCACGCGGCTGCATCTGGAAGAAGACGCCGGCAAAAATGTGCACGAAGGTCTGCCGGACGTTGATCGCTTTTCTTACATCGACCTGAATCGCGCGGGCACGCCGCTGGCCGAGATTGTTACGGAGCCTGATTTTCGTTCTTCGTGGCAAGCGTACGATTACGTCAATCACGTGCGCCGTGCTTTGCAGTGGGTCGGCGCGTCGGATGCTGACATGGAGAAGGGAAATCTGCGCTGCGAAGCGAACGTGTCAGTGCGCCGGAAGGATGATGAAAAATTCGGCACGAAAGTGGAGCTGAAGAACCTGAACTCAGTTCGTTTCATGCAGAAAGCGATCGAGTTCGAAGTCGAGCGTCACATCAAAACTTTGGAATCAGGCGGGCGGCTGGTTCAGGAAACGCGCCTCTGGGACGATCGTCTGAACGAGACGCGCCCGATGCGCTCGAAAGAAGAAGCGCATGACTACCGTTATTTTCCTGAGCCCGATCTGCCCCCGCTGGTCGTAACGAAAGACTTGATTGAACAAGTCACGGCATCTATGCCGGAACTTCCCGCGCCGCGCGCAAAGCGATTCACTGAACAGTACGAATTGTCTTATACGGACGCATCGCAGCTTACCAGCGAACGTTCGCTCGCCGATTATTATGAAGCGGCGGTTGCAGCGAGTGGCGGCAATGCCCGCGCGACTGCAAACTGGATTCGATCAGAGTTGCTGCGCGAGCTGGAGCATGCGGGACTGACTGCCGACAAGTCGCCGATTCCGGCAAGCGAGCTTGGGGCGCTCGTGAAGTTGATTGATGAAGGCACAATCAGTGGTAAGCAAGGCAAGGACGTGCTGGTCGAGATGTTCGCGACCGGCAAGACTGCCGCAGCGATCGTCGCAGAGCGCGGTCTGGTGCAGGTCAGCGATACCGGCGAAATCGATCGGGTGATTGACGAAGTCATTGCCGGAAATCCAAAACAGCTTGAGCAGTATCGCGCCGGGAAAGAAACTCTGTTCGGATTTTTCGTCGGCCAGGTGATGAAAGCGTCGAAGGGCAAAGCGAATCCGAAGGTTGTTAATGAACGGCTGCGTGAGAAGCTGAAGTGATTTGCGGCTTTGCCGTCCGATGTGCGGTAAGGCTACGCCTTACCGGGCACGGACATCCTATTTCTCTTCCCCTGATTCGAGGCGAAGCCTCGAATCAGGGGACCCAACGAATCAGGCAATCATCGGAAAGGCAGAGCCTTTCCGCACATCAGGCGGCAAAGGCCGCAGCGGCAGGATGGAACTTAACGCCAAAACCGCAATTGTTACCGGTGGCACGAAAGGCATCGGCCGCGGCATCGCGGAGGCACTAATTCGCGAAGGAGTGTCCGTTTGCATTAGTGCTCGACATCAATCCGAGATCGATGAAGCCGTCGAGCAGTTGAATCAATCGGGCAACGGCAAGGCTATAGGTTTTCGCTGCGATGTCCGCGATTACAATCAAGTCAAAGCCTTGATCGAACGGGCCGCACAACAGTTCGGCGGCCTCGACATTCTGGTGAACAACGCGGGTATTGGCATCGCTCGGACGACGGTTGACGAAACATCACCGGAAGATTTTCGTGCTGTACTGGAAACAAATCTGTTCGGCGTTTTCTATTGCTGCCATGAAGCGATTCCGCAAATGAAAAAACGCGGTGGCGGCTACATCATTAACATCTCTTCACTGGCCGGCGCGAATCCGCACCCGCGCATGGCGGCTTACAACGCTTCGAAATTTGGCTTGAACGGTTTCAGCGAGGCCCTGATGCAGGAAGTGCGCCACGACAACATCAAAGTCAGCTACATTATGCCCGGCTCAGTGAACACCGAATTCGGCGGCGATTCGCCGAGCGATGAAAAGAGTTGGCAACTCACGCCGTCGGACATCGCGCGGGTCGTGGTCGATTTGCTGCATCACGACGATCGCTCGCTGCCGAGCAGAGTCGAAATTCGTCCCAGCAAACCGCCAAGAAAGTGAGAACGTATGAGGCCGCTCTTCCGCGCTGTGGTAATTCTTCTGTTTACGCTCGCAGTGTTTACCGCAGACTTAAGTTTTCAGAGCGCCAAGAGTATCGCGCAGTCTTCCGAATTGTTGGAGGCAGACCGCCTGGAAAGCCTAGCCGCCGATAGTTTCTCAAAGCACAAATACAAAGAAGCAATAGATCTTCTTAAGCAGGCTTTGACTTTGCGAGAGAAGGTGCTTGGACCTGACCATCAAGATATCGCGACGACGATTCATAATCTAGCTAACGTTTACCAAAAATCAGGTAAGTACAAAGAAGCCGAGCCCTTATATATCCGCGCGATTTCTATCCGAGAGAAGCTTGGAGCCGCGAATGCCGATTATCGGCAAGTCCTCAAAGATTATTTTTGCCTGGAGAAGTCAGACACGGATCAAGCTACGGCCGGAAACAGAAGCCGCATCATGAAGCGCGCGGCGTGTTTGTTTAGCGGCTTAAACGAAGATTGTGAGATTGATTCCGAGGGTGTGCTAAACGGAAAAGCTTCACGGCTGGTGTCGCCCTCTTATCCGCGCGGAGCTAGGGCAACTCAGCAAATTTCCGTTTACGTCACTGTCAGCGAGGAAGGTAAGGTGATCGACGCTTACGTGGTGTGTGGCGATCCGTTGTTGAAGGACGCAGCGATAGAGGCCGCCAAACAAGCCACGTTTAAGCCGAAATTGATTAACGGCAAACCTGCTAAATTTCGAGGCGTTCTTATTTATAACTTTGTCTACCAAGGTCGGTAATGCGAGCCGTGGTCCAGCGCGTCACGCGCGCGAAAGTCACAGTCGATGACGAAGTAGTCGGCGAGATTGGAAACGGTCTCGTCGTTCTTCTGGGCATCGGGCGCGATGATACGAAAGTCGAAGCGGCGTATCTCGTCGACAAGATCAGTAACCTGCGCATCTTTGACGATGAAGCGGGTAAGATGAACCTGTCCGTCAAAGATGTCGATGGCGGTTTGCTAATCATTTCACAGTTCACTTTGTACGGAGACGTGCGGCGCGGGTTGCGACCGTCGTGGATCGACGCGGCGCCGCCCGAAATCGCCGAGCCGCTCTATGATTTCTTTGTGCGCCAGGCGCGTTCGGCGGTGGAGAATGTCGAGACCGGGAAGTTTCAGGCTATGATGCAGGTTGAATTGGTCAACGATGGGCCGGTGACGATTCTGCTCGATAGCAACAAATTGTTTTGATTGGGAGCGCAGGCATCTTGCCTGCGGTGCGCGGGCATCCTGCCCGCCGCTACATTGAAGGGAGACGCAATATTGAAAACATCACATCTAATGTTACTGACTACCCTCGTATTTCTTTCTTTTACTGCCTGCAATCAAACTGCTTCAAACACCAGCACGCCTTCTGACGGCAAACCATCGTCGGCAAGTAACGTCAAGACCGGCGTCAAACCGGTCGCCGATGCACAGGTAGCCGTGATTGAAACCGCGGATTACGGCCGCATCGTCATCGAACTTTATCCGAACATCGCGCCCCAGCACGTCGAACGATTCAAGAAGCTTATCAACGAGAAGTTTTTCGATGGCACAGCAATCCATCGCGTCGATCCCGAGCTGGGAATCATCCAAGGCGGCGATCCTTTAACGAAGGGAACGAACCAGGCAGTGTGGGGAAGCGGCAATTCGCCTTATCCGAATGTGCCGGCGGAATTCAGCGACATCGTTTACGAGCGCGGGACACTTGGGGCCGCGCGGACCAGCGACATCAACGGGGCGAATTGTCAGTGGTTCATCACGTTGAAGCGCCAACCCGCGTTTGATAAGCAATACACGGTGTTCGGACGAGTAATCGAGGGAATTAAGAACGCCGAGATCATCATGACCGCGCCTACCCAGCCGGGAACAGAAAGACCCGCGGATAAGGTTGTGATTGAGAGTGTGACGCTTCAGCCGCGCTCGAATTTTCCGTAGGAGCGCCCGCATCTTGCGGGCGGTTCGCAGGCATCTTGCCTGCGCAGTTAGTTGCATGACCCGGCCCTCACCACCTGACGAATCAACTTTAGGCTGGCATAGCCGCGGCTATCTTCCGCATTTCGATGGCGGCGAGTTACCTCAATTCATCACCTTCAGATTGCAAGACTCACTTCCGCGGGAAGTTTTGATTCGATGGAAACAAGAGCTGACGTTCGAGAAGAATACTGAGAGTCAGTCGCTGTTATGGCGGCGAGTTGAAGCGTTTCTCGATCAAGGCCATGGCAAATGTTATTTGAAGGATTCCAAAGTGGCGAATATGGTTCAGAATGCGCTGCTATTTCACGACCGAACTAAGTATCGACTCATTGCCTGGGCTGTTATGCCCAACCATGTGCACATGCTCTGCACTCCGTCCGCGGGACACTCTCTTGCTGAAATCATGCATTCCGTAAAGTCGTTTACATCGAGCGAAGCCAACAGAATGCTTAATCAATCGGGCCGATTCTGGCAGAAAGAGTACTTCGATCGATATATTCGCAACGCGAGACAGTTTACGAAGACTGTTGCTTACATTGAGAACAATCCGGTTAAGGCAAACTTGTGTGACAAACCGGAAGATTGGCCGTTTAGCAGTGCACGATTTCGAAAGAAATAAACGCGCAGGCAGGATGCCTGCGAACCGCCCGCAAGGATGCGGGCGCTCCATCGGCGGGCGCTCCATCGGCGGGCGCTCCATCAGCGGGCGCTTCATCGGCGGGCGCTCTCACATCTTAGGAAACAGAATTGGCAGCGCTACCTCCGCCGTGAACATGCAGCGCGCGTTGTGACCGCAGAGCGGCACGACCACGACCTGATGTTTGGCGTTGTACTTTGCGTTTACGTAGGCAGCGTAAGCCTGCCCGCGCGCCAGACGCGTCGGGCCCTGCGCCATCGCCGGGCAAGACGAATCAAATCCTGCCAGCGGCAGCACATCCAACTCGCCAAGCAGATAGGTCACAGGCCGCGCGGCCAACTGCTTCTTCAATTGATCGTCAGGAATGCTTGCGGTGTAACCAGTGCGCGTCTTCAAACCATAAGGCCAGTTGTCGTAGGTCGTGCAGTTCCGCGCGTCGCCGAACGGTCGCAGCTCGTTGTTAGTTCCCGACGGCCGCTCGGGATCGAGATACGAATAGCTCGACGGGTTTGAAACCACATATGAAATCGCCACGCCGATCGTTTCGTGAATCTTGTTAGCCATCTCGTAGCGCGTTGCGAATTGTCCGCCGGCGGAATGACCCGAGATTACGATCGCTTTCAGATTTGGGAAATTATTCTTGTTCGCTAACTCGCGCACGATCTCGTCCGTGAAATCATAAGAAGTCAGCTTAGCGTTATTCGTTGCGGTGCCTCCAGAACGCCAACTGTCGCCGCCGCACGGCCAGTTGACTTCATTCGCTCCCAACGTGTCGCGGCATCCGGTGCCATTGTTCGACGCGAAACGAGGTGCGATCACAATCGTGTCATTAAACGCGTTTGCCAGGAATGTGGCGGCCAGGCTGGTGCGAAAGTAATTGTCGGCGTCGCGGCCCTGCCCGTGCACTACAATCAGCGCGCGTACAATTTGCCCGTTTTTCTTGTCGAGCGGATAAGTGCTGTAAACCAACGAGCGCGATTCGCCGCCGAGACTTACCCAACGCGTGCAGTCGGCTGTTGCTTTGGTACAAGGTTCAGCGGCGTAGGCCGGGATACAAACTAACAGTAGCGTCAGCAGAAGAAGTGTGCGCATAGTGCGCGGAGGATATAACTGCTACGCGTCTGCTGGCAAGATGAGATTTAGATCGTATCGTCGCGCGTCTTTGATTGCTCTTCCAGTTCGTATCGATCGCGGTCGCGTCGCTCGATCTTGTTCAGGAAATCAAGCTCTTCGTTATCTTCGAAACTGACACCAATGGCCTTCGCGTTTTCTTCTACCATTGATTGATCGGGAGTGGGACTGTCGCCCGCGAAAGTCTCTGACCCGCTCTCGTTCACATCTTCCCAGGCCGCATCCAAATCGCCGCCGGCGTCGGATGGTGAGGCCGCGGTGTTATTGTGCAGCCGTTGAGCCAACAAGTCAGGATCCTTCGGCGCGTGCGAAATTTCTTCTTCCATGAACTCTTCAATTTCAGGATCGGGTACGAATTCCGGATCGTTGCTCAGATAGTTGAATGATTCCGGTGTTTTCTTCGGCATACATCAGCCTCCTCGACAGTTCGCCCGATGTGCAGCGCACATTCTAGTCTGGCGACGAATTCTTGCGTGTAACGTTAATGCGACTATAACAAATCAACTATCACAGCAACAACGATGATCGACTGTGACTGTAATCACATTTTCGTCACGCGCGTTGAAGTAGCCCCAGCCTCCCGCCCATGAAATCACGCGTAAGATGCGCGTGCCACTCGCTTGACGATCGAGTGAGCCAAACCTAAACTGAAACTTGAAACTGACATTAAGTCCTACTTCGGTCGCGCGGCATCGCCTGATGTTCTTGCGCGATCCTTCGAATAACTATGCCGCATAACCTATTCAACACACTTCAATCGTTCACTTCAAACGCCGGAAAAACCGGCCAGTTTTATTCATTGCCGCAGCTTGAAAAAGAAGGCGTCGCGCCGGTTTCAAAGCTGCCCGTCAGCATTCGCATCGTGCTGGAATCCGTGCTGCGAAATTTCGACGGCACAAAGATCACGGAAGACGACGTGCGCGCAATCGCCAACTGGAAACCCAAAGCGGAGCGCACCGAAGAAGTGCCGTTCGTAGTTGCGCGCGTTCTGTTGCAAGACTTCACGGGCGTGCCTTTGCTGGTCGATCTCGCCGCCATGCGATCGGCGGTTGTTCGTCTAAA
>DASXTE010000023.1:0-3173 GCA_036505595.1 Pyrinomonadaceae bacterium | reverse complement strand
GGACGAATCAAGTTGAGAAACACGCTCCCGCCGCTCGCGTCCAACGATTTGTTGGGCGGCGATCATTTGGTGAAGCGGACTGAGCGAACAATGCGTGCCGCTGCCATAGCGTCACGATTGTTTTTATACGCCACCGAGATATTGAACATTCCATAGTGAAACGATTCGCCATCGAAAACCTTCACTCGCGGGAAAGTAGCATATTCAAGGTAACGGTACCCGTCCTTCGCAATCGAGCACCTCTGAAGCACAGCGCGACGGCCGTTTATGTTCGCGCGCCACGTGCGGTTGTTCGTGGTGGTGGAGTCGCAAGCTAGTATCGGCGTGTGATGGTTACGTCCGCGCAGAAAATCCGTCGCCTTACCTTCGAGGAATTTAGAAAACAGGGACGCAAGCAAAAGGGTGAACTAGACCTGAAAAGGAGAGCGTCTGAACGCCTTGAGCGTCCGAACGCCAGTATTTCCGCGTGGTTGATAACTCATCATGCCAAGAGAGGGCGAAACCATTGAAGCGTATTGTGGAAGGTGCAAGCGCACAACGACATGGGTTTACGTTTTGCGAATGAGTTTCCCTTTCGTGAATGTCTGGTTTCTGAAATGTTTGGGCTGCGGAATCGAACGCAAACTTGGCGTCAAATAGCCCTTGCTGCGTCAACTATATTATTACCCTAATTATGTGTCACATCAATGCATATGTCCGCAGCAGGCGGGAAAAATCAATCACGCGAAAACACCGCCACACATGATTGAGCTATTCGTAACTCAACGCCTCAACCGCATCCTGACGCGCGGCGCGCAGCGCGGGATAAAGCGCGCCGATTGAACCGCCGATTAATCCGACAACCAGCGAGATCGCGATCCACTTCGGCTCGATGTCCACAATCAAAGAGGTCGAGCGCATGACGGTGACGCGGAGGAGCAACGTCAGGATTACGCCGATGAAAACTCCGAGCACGCTGACGAGAATTGCTTCCTGTTCGATGACCCAGGCGATCGACGCTTTCGACATGCCGAGCGATTTCAGAATGCCGATTTGGCGCGTGCGCTCAGTCACGGTCGTGTACATGGCGAGCAGGATTACCAGCGTGCTAATCGTTGCCGCGACGCCAATCACAACTTTCAAAAACACGTTCAGCGCGGGCACGCTCGACATGTAAATCTCCGGCAAGTCGCGCGTGAAGATGATTTGATCGTCAGGGAATTTGTCCTTGATGCGGGCGGCGACTTCGTCCTGAAGCGCCGGATTCTCACAGGAAATCAAAATAGCGTTGCAGCGGTTCTCGCTGCCGACCTGATCCTGCATCGTTGCGAGCGGAATCTTCAGACGGCCGCCACCAGGTGGCTCGTAAACTCCGACAACACGAAATGGCCTTTCGTACAACGTGATGGTCGAGCCGACTTCAACCTGATGTTCGTTCTTCCACGAGGCATCGATGATTACTTCTTCGCCTTGCTCGAGCTGTCGGCCTTCGCGAATCGTCAAACCAGTGAGCGCGGCGTACTCGTCAAATGGAATTCCTTCGATCAGACGCGAACCAAAGCCACTGTCGCTGCGATCCAGACTTTGCCCGATCGGCACGGCGCGACGAACGCCTTCGATGTGCTGAAGCTCGGCGGCATGCGCGACGGGAATCGTGAAGGATTGCGCGCCGCTGAGGCCGATGGTGCCCGCCGGCCGCAACAGAATTTCGGCGCCGATGTTCGCTTCGCGCCGGCCACGCTCGCGCAGAACTCCGTGCGCCAAACCGACTGTGAACACGACAAGCAAAACTCCCAGCGCGATGCCGGCGATACTGACCGCGGTACGCGCCGGCCGATGGGCGATGTTTGACAGCACGAGACTGTCCGCGAGTTTCTGCAGGCGCGGACTGCGATGCAGCAGGCTCGCCCACGCGTTCGGTACGGCCCGCCACGTCAGCACGAAGACGCCAATAACCGTCCAGAAAATGATTGCCGCCTTGCGCACAATCGCCAGCGCGAGGCCGATTGCGGTCGTATAGCCAAGCGTCCGCAGAATGATCCCATTGCCTGTTTCGTAAACGCCGATTGTGCCCGGCACGAAACCGAAAGCAAAGTTAATGACTTTCGTGAGCGACTCGATGATGTAAGCCGCTCCGGCGGTGCTCGACAGTCCCAGCAGACGCAGCGTCACATAAACTTCGACGACACTGCTAATGTGCGAAACAACGTCGAGGCCGATCATCGAGAAGAACGCCGTCCGGCGCCGCTTGAAAAATGCGTAAACCGTCAGCTCGACGCGATAGATGTGATGGCGGCGGGTGCGAAGAAATCCTGGCCGAAAACCTTTGCGCGCCAGTTTGTCGATGAGGGCCGTTATCAGCGTTGCTCTCCGGCGCGTCGCCAAAGCCGCCGCGACCAAGCCCAAGAAAGCAACCGCCGCAATGACGATCAGCATTTCGCGCGCAACGGGTGGCAACGCATAGGCGATTAGCATCAGCATCGCGCCGCCAAAAATCATCAGCACAACGGAAAGGTTGTAGAGCAGATTGTCGACAACCAGGGCCGGCACGCCGTGAACCAGCGGCACTCGTTTTCTCAACAAGGCGATCTTCGTCGGCTCGCCCAGCAAAGGGCCGGCAAACGTCAGAAAGCTCATCGATTCGCCACCGAGCCGCGCGGCGAACGCCTGCATGAAAGTAAAGCGTCGATGCTCAGGAGGAACCGAAATACTCATCGAGATCGTGCGCAGCACGTGGCGCAGACCGTTGAGCGCGACGACTATGAAAAAGCCGAAGCCGACGCGACTGAGCGCCGTGAAGATTGGTTGCACGCCGACGCGACGCACGACGTAGAACAGCAGCCACGCGCCGAGCAGAAACGCGACGGCTTGCGCCCAGGCGATCGAACGCTTGCGGGCGGCTTTCGCCGCGGCGTGCGCTTCGGTGGTATGAATCGATCCGTGTTTCAAACTATTTTCCACTGCCGGGTCATTGTGGAGGTGCCGCGTGCGCCGCCGAACTTGCGTCTGTTATCTCGGTTACCACTCGGCCCGGAAACTTTGTGAACCCCCGCTTCACTAAGCCTTCGCTCGGTGTGTTGTCGGTCTGAAGATTCCCAGTCAAAGCCAGAATCGTTGGGACAACGCTGAGGCTGTCGTATGGTTCAGTGACCGCCAATCCGCGCGGAACGCCGTCGCCTGCCAACATGAACGTC
>DASXTE010000022.1:0-7010 GCA_036505595.1 Pyrinomonadaceae bacterium | reverse complement strand
CAAAAGATTTACGACGCGTTCTATCCCGATCGCTACTACAACCACGATGCTGAGTGGAAAGAAGGGCTAATCAAGATTGGCGAGAGTCGTCACAAAGAGCCGCTGGTTCTCAACCGTCGCGCCGCGGAAAGCGATCTGCTGATTTACTGCAACATCAACTTCGTGCCGATGGATGGCGGGCACAAATCCGTCGCTGTCGGTCTCTGCGATTACGAGTCGCTGCGCGCGCATCACGAGCCGCAGACGATTCGCGATTCCGACAGCTACATGGATCCGGCCCGCTCGGAATTAGCTAACAAGTGCATTCGCCTGGGCAAGATTGTCGATAAAGAACTCAACGTCTTTCACATCGAAACTTCAATCAACAATCGCATGTACAAAGGCGACATGGATTTTCTCCTGAAGAATGAAGACGATTTCACCGCCTTCGATCGGATGAAGTTCGAGGCCATGCGCTACACGATGAGCAAGCTGCCGCGGTCGGCGCGGAGAAAGCTGTTGCACTCACGTCCCTCGCAATACGAGATGACCGCGTGCTACGCCGGCAAGACCGAACCAGTCCATGCAAAAATCATCGAGAAGGGATTTCAGCAATATGCAATTCCGGTGCGTGGCCAATGCGACATTTTGATCACTGGAATTCCGGATATTTCTCCCTACAACGTGTATTCGATTTTGAATCCGCTGCTCGTGCAGGTGATGGGCCTTGGATATCATTTCAACTTCTATCGCAATAAGCCGCTGCTAAAGAAAGGCGGCGTGCTGATCATTCATCACCCGTGCTATGACCAGTTTGATCACAACTTTCATCCAAGCTACATCGAATTCTTTAATCGCCTGTTGCCGGAATCGCGGGACGCTTTTTATCTCCGCGATAAATACGAGCGCGAATTCGCTAACAACCCCAGCTACGTCGAGATGTATCGCCGCGGGAACGCGTATCACGGCGCGCATCCGTTTTTCATGTGGTATTGGGGCGAAAACGGCCGCCAGCACGTCGGCAAAGTCATCGCTGCGGGCGCCGAGAACGCGCACGTGCCCGCAATGCTCGGGTGGGAACGCGCCGACAACCTGACAGAAGCTGTGGCGATGGCGCGCAATTACATGGGCAATTCAGCGGAAATTACGATGCTGCATCAGCCGATGATCGGCATCGCGGATATGGAATAGAACTTTGGATTTGGGCACAGCAAAAGGAATTCTGCCGCGAGTGATCGCATTCGCCAGCACTTTGCTGCTGTCAATGGCGCTGGTGAGTCTGCTGCCCAGCGCTCGTGCGCGGAGGCAAATGAATTTTGCCCGGGCGGCAGCCGACGGCAACGTTCGCAGCATGCGCTTTCTGCGCATGGCGGGGGCCAGCATCGACTCAAGCGGCAGTTGTTGCCCGCCTCTTTTTCTCGCGGCGGGAGAAGGCCGACTCGACGCTGTTCGTTATCTGCTTGATCAAGGAGCCGACGTGAATGCCCGCGACGAACGCGGACGCTCGGCGCTGACGGAGGCGGCATTTTACGGCAACGCCGCGATAATCAAAGAATTGATTTTCCGGGGCGCGGACTTGAATGCGATTTCAGATGAAGGCACAGCTCTCGACGTTGCTGTGCAGGCAAATCGTGTGGCTGCAATTGAGCTACTGAAACATTACGGGGCGAAGCGAGCCTGTGAACTTGACAGATCCTGCTGACGACGATGACGACGAAACTTTCACCAACTGAGATTTTCCAGGACCGGCGAGTATTTGTTATTGGCGCGACCGGCTTTCTCGGCAAAGTCACGCTCAGCATGTTGCTGCACCGCTTTCCGAACATCGGCAAAGTTTACGTGACGGTGCGCGCACGGTCGCAGGAAGAGTCAGAAGCGCGATTCTGGAACAACGTCATCACCGCGCCGCCTTTCGATCCTATGCGTGAGCGTTATGGCGACGCGCTCGACGGATTCATTCGCGACAAAGTCGTCGTCGTTGGCGGCGACATCGCGGAAGAGAACCTCGGCTTCAGCGAAGAAGACGCCAACCGTGTCGCCGGCGACATCGACGTGCTGATCAACTCGGCCGGCAACGTGACTTTCAACCCCACTCTCGAAAGCGCCTTGCGCACGAACGTCGTCGGCACCCAAAACGTGATCGCTTTTGCGAAGCGGATGAAGCGCCCCTGTCTAGTCCACATCTCGACGTGTTTCGTCGCCGGCAACCGATCCGGATCGATCTGGGAAGACAATGAGGTCCTCGGATACTTCCCGCGCCGTGATGAACTGACCGGCGTCGAGTTTTCCGTGCAGGAAGAGATACGCGACTGCGCGAAGATGTCTGAACGCGCTCGTGAAGAAGCGAAGGATGCAATGATGGCCGCGTACTTTCGCGAGCAGGCGCGCAAGCGACTGAATGAAGAGATGCGCGATGCTGACGACCCCGACGCGCTCGGACTGGCGGTCGCGCGCGAGCGAAAAGTTTGGGTGCGTAACCGGCTCACCGAGATGGGAATTCAGCGCGCTGAGTTCTGGGGTTGGCCCAACATCTACACCTACACAAAGGCTCTGGGCGAGCAACTGGTCGCCGCCGAAACAGACATGGTGCGCAGCATCGTGCGCCCAAGCATCGTTGAGTCGGCGAAAGATTATCCCTTCCCCGGTTGGAACGAAGGCTTCACGACGACCGCGCCGATTGTGTTTCTCACTTTCAAGGGACAGCGCCAGCTTCCTGCTAACAAGAAATTGATTCTCGACATCACACCCGTCGACCAGGTGGCGGCGGTGATGCTCGCGGTCGCGGCGCAGGCGTGCATCGAGCAGCCAAAGCTCGTCCATCAAGCCGCCACGGGCGATTCGAACCCGAACAACATGGAGCGAATCATCGGCTTGGTCGGTTTGTATCGCCGTCAGGAAGAACTGAAGAAAGAGACAGGTTTGCGCCTGTTTCGCGAGATTTCGGCGCGTTTTGAGCCATTTGCCGTCTCGCCCGAGCGTTTTGAATCGGCGTCGATCCCGCTGATGAACAAGGCCGCGAAGAAAACTTCCGAACTGCTGGATTGGGCGCGTCCCCGCTGGGGCGGCGGCCGCTACGAAGGCGTCATCAATCGGATGATGCAGACCGTCGATCGCGTCGAAGAACAAACGCGGGAGGCGAAGGAAGCCTTCGAGATGTTTCTTCCCTTCACCGTCGAGAACGAATACGTATTTCGCTCTGACAATGTGCGCGCGTTGTTCAATCGCATTCGCGAAGACGAACGACAACTTCTCACCTGGAACCCGGACACGTTCGATTGGCACGACTACTGGCTCAAGGTTCACCTGCCCGGATTGACGAAATGGGTGCTGCCGACTCTGGAAGAAGATATGCGCGCGCAGCCGAAACGCGTCTACACGTATCGCGATCTTGTCGAGCTGTTTGAAACAACCACGAAGCGTCACGCAACCCGCGTGGCAATGCGCATCGAGCGCGACGGCCGGAAAGAGCAGTACACGTATGCAGATTTGCGCGAGCTGGCGACCCGCGCAGCTTCGTTCTTTGCCGCGCATGGAATCAAGTCGGGCGATCGCGTAATTCTGTTCAGTCACAACGCGCCCGAGTGGGGCATGACTTACTTTGGCGTGTTGAAGGCCGGGGCGACGTGCATTCCGATTGATGCTGAAAGTTCGGCGAATGAAGTGGTCAACTTTGCCGGTGCTGGCGATGCGGCGGCGATCGTCATCAGCGCGAAGTTGCTTGAAGAGCACTCCGATTTGCGCGACAAACTAACCGCGGCCGGACTGAAGGATGCTCGCATCTGGACGTTCGACGAAGTTTACGAGCTGTCGCCGCAGAACGTTGAAGACGAACGCATCGCGCTCTTGCCACAGCGCGTGTCGCCGCAGTCGGTCGCCTCGCTCATCTTCACATCGGGTACGACGGGTCGCCCGAAAGGCGTGATGCTGTCGCATCGCAACCTGACGAGCATGGTCTCGATGCTGTCGTCGGTCTTCGACATGGACACGAGCGACGGCGTGCTGTCGGTTCTGCCGCTGCATCACACGTTCGAATTCTCGACTGGTTTCCTGACGCCTCTCAGTCGCGGGGCGCAGATCACTTATCTCGATGAACTCAACAGTGAAAACCTCGCCAAAGCGATCAAGAACGGCCACGTCACGGGCATGGTGGGCGTGCCGGCGCTTTGGGAACTGCTGCATCGCCGCATCAAGAACCGTCTGAACGAACAGAGCAAGCTAATCGGCGACACGGCGGATTTGCTGATCAAACTTAACGCGTGGCTGCGCGACAAGACGCCGCTCAATTTCGGCCAGATTTTCTTCTATCCGATTCACGAAGGTATGGGCGGCCGCGTTCGTTATTTCATCAGCGGCGGTTCTGCGCTGAGTGAAAAGATTCAGCGCGACTTTCAAGGACTCGGCTTCACGATTCTCGAAGGTTACGGATTAACCGAAGCATCGCCGGTGTTGACGGTGACGCGTCCTGAGAATCGCATGCTCGCGGGCACGGTCGGCCGTCCTCTGCCCGGAGTTCAGATCGACATCAAGGATCCCGATCCAAGCGGCGTCGGCGAAGTGATCGCGCGCGGGCCGAACGTCATGCTCGGCTATTTCGGCAACGAAGAAGCGACGCGCGAAGCCCTCGTCGATCGTTGGCTTTACACCGGCGACCTCGGACGTTTGGACGATGACGGCAATTTGTATCTCGTCGGGCGATCAAAAGACATTATTGTCGATACCAATGGCAAGAACGTCTATCCCGACGAAGTCGAAGAGGTTTATCAGGATTCACCCTACGTCAAAGAGTTGAGCGTGTTTGGCCTGCCGGATGGTATTGGTGAAAAGGTCGCGTGCATCGTCGTGGCCGATAACGAATACGACATCGCGCTTTCGCATGCTGAAGTCCGCAGCAAGATTGAAGAGCACTTCCGTGAAGTCTCTAGCCGGCTGCCCTACTACAAGCGCGTGAAGGTGCTGCATTTCACTGAAGAAGAACTGCCGCGCACTGCAACGCGCAAGGTCAAGCGCCGCGAAGTCTTGAACATGGTGCAGCAGATGGAGGCCGGTCGTTCGGGCGAAGTCGGCCTGGAACGCGAGGAAGTCACTGGCGACGCAGCATGGCTGGCGGAGATTGTGGCGTCAGTGACAAACCGATCAGTTCAGGAGATTACGCTGAGCGTTCGCTTGGCGGATCTCGGTTTCGACAGCCTGATGTTCGTTGAACTTGCCGCCGCGATTGAAAATGCCGGCGGATCACTGAAAGCGCCCGATCGTTTGAACGAGGTTCAGGACGTGCGCGAACTTCTGAGCGTCGTCGATCGCGTTGCGGCTGCCGCTCGGCGTGAAGCACCGCGGCTTCGTTTGGAATCTGAAAAGGACGAGGAAATTTATGTTCCTGAACCGCTGCGCATCGTCGGGAACAAAGTCGTCGAGATCGCGCAGCGCACTCTGTACGAGCGGATTCTGCGCACGAAATACGAAGGCCAGACGAATATTCCGTATCACACG
Source organism: Pyrinomonadaceae bacterium (assembly GCA_036505595.1). Taxonomy (GTDB): domain Bacteria; phylum Acidobacteriota; class Blastocatellia; order Pyrinomonadales; family Pyrinomonadaceae; genus UBA11740. Next base: position 1,544 of record DASXTE010000022.1, on the reverse strand, counting down.
AATTTTATCGTCGCGGCAAACCATCAATCGCATCTGGACATGGGTTTGGTGAAGATGGCGTTGGGTGATGCAGGTCAGGATCTCGTCGCGCTGGCGGCGGCTGACTATTTCTTCGACACGAAGTACAAGCGCGCCTACATGGAAAACTTCACTAACCTGGTGCCGATGGAACGTTCAGGCTCGCTGCGACAATCGTTGCGTCACGCCCGGTCGTATCTGGACCGCGGCTACAATGCGCTCATCTTTCCCGAGGGCACCCGTTCGATGACGGGCACGATGGCCGACTTCAAGCCGGTGATTGGATATCTGGCACTGGCGGCGCGCATCGGAATTTTACCTGTTTACCTGGAAGGCACTTACAACGCCTATCCAAAGGGTTCGACGATTCTGAAAAGCCGCGATGTCGGCGCTCGCATCGGACGTCTAATCTCAATCGAAGAGCTCGAAGAGATGACTGAAGGATTGCCGCGCGCGGAAGCCTACCGCTTGATCGCTGAGCGAGTGCGGCATGAAGTCGTCAACCTGCGCGATCGCACGAACGTGAAGTTTGACGCGCAGACTGTGCATGAGCAGTGGAAAGCTGAACGCCGTGCCGGGAAACTGCGCATCGAAGCGAGCGACGACGAGTACGCGATCGCGAACGCCTAATTAACCACAGAGGGCACAGAGGAAAACAAAAAACACCCGACAGAAAAGGGACATTCAGCAAGTCGACACCAAACAAGTCGCTCTCCTGTTCTTTAATGTTTATTTGTTCTTCTCTGTGTCCTCTGTGGTTAATGGATCATGCCGACTAAGACTCCAAAGAAACGCACCGCCCAAATCGTGCCGAAGAAGAGCACGAAGCGGCACGCTGCGATTGTTAAAAAGGTCCCTGCCACGACTCTGATCACGGGCGGCACAGGTTTTCTCGGGTCGCATCTGGTGCGTCAGCTGGTCGAGGCGGGTTCGAAAGACATTCGCGTGATGGCCACGTCCATTCCTGAATGGCTGACGGGCCTGGGCGTCGATACGTTTGAAGGATCTATTACCAGCGACGAGGATGTGGCGCGCGCGGTCGAAGGCGTCACGGAAATCTATCATCTCGCCGGTAAAGTCTCCCGCGACAAAGACGACGCGCGCGAGATGTACAAGCTGCATGTTGATGGTACGCGTTTGCTTTGCGATGCAGCGAAGAAGGGCGGCGTGAAAACGATCGTGCTCGCGTCGAGCAGCGGTACGATTGCTGTCAGCGAAAAAACCGACGTGATTCCGGATGAAAATTACAACTCCCCGCTCGACATCATCGCGCGCTGGCCCTACTACGCGAGCAAGGCCTATCAGGAGATGGCGGCGCTTGAACGATTCAACGGACAGGGACTTCGACTCGTCATCATGAACCCGAGCCTACTGCTCGGACCCGGCGACGATCGCCTCAGCTCAACCAAAGTCGTTTTGGATTTCATGGCGCGCAAGATTACGGCGGTGCCCAACGGCGGACTGAATTTCGTTGACGTTCGCGACGTGGCGCAGGCGTTTCGCGTCGCGATGCAGAAAGGCCGTCA